>CANIWJ010000086.1 GCA_947471035.1 Verrucomicrobiota bacterium | reverse complement strand
TGGGCAGCGGTTGCGCCTCGCTCGGGCACATGAACGTAGCCCCCAGACCCGCCCGCACCAGCCCGACGGCGTTGGCGCGCGGCCATACTTCCTCGGCGATGCGCGGAGCGATTCCCGCCTTGGAAAACGCCGCCAGCACCCGATCGTAAAACCCCGGATTGTGAGTTCTTGGAAACAAGACCCAGGGCACCTCCGCCATATCCTTTAACCGCAGTTCGGTCGCGCCCGCCAACGGATGATCAGCGGGAAGCAAGACCCCGTTTTTCTCTCGCAGCAGCTCCCGCGTGCGCAGCCCCGGGGTGGTGGCGTCGGGGTGGAAAAAACCGCACGCGATCTCCCCCGCCGCCAGCGCCGCCAGCTGCGCCGAGGTGGGCGATTCGTTCAGCTCCAGCCGTATCTTCGGATACGTCCGGTGAAACTCACGCAAGATCCCTGGCAACACCGTCGCCATTGCCAAGCCGGTGAACCCCACCCGCACTTGCCCGGTTTGCCCCTCGGTCAGCGCCCGCAACTCGCCCGGCACCGCCGCCAGCCCGCGCAAGAGCGGCTCCACCCTCGCCACCAACGCCACCCCCGCTGGTGTCAGCTCCACCTTGCGCCTCGAACGGGTAAACAAGGCCACCCCCAGCACCGCCTCCAACTGCGCGATCTGACGGCTCAGAGCAGGCTGCGCCACCGCCAGCGCCTCCGCCGCGCGCCGAAAATGCAGCGTCTTGGCCACCTCGCGAAAATACACGAGGTGGCGGAGTTCAAAATCAAATTGATACTCACGAGGCATCACAGGAACGGAAACAAGTATTTCCAGGCAATGCAAACTTCTGCTAGGATTTCATCTTTCCAAAGTCAGCCCACCTTCGCTCTCTTCCTCTTAACATCTATGTCCGCCCAACCCAAATCGCTCTTCGAAAAAGTCTGGGACGCCCACTCCGTCCGCAAACTGGCCAACGGCCAGACCCAGCTCCTCATCGGCACCCACCTGATCCACGAGGTCACCTCGCCCCAAGCCTTCGGCATGTTGCGCGACCTCGGCCTGAAGGTCCTCATGCCCCACCGCACCTTCGCGACGGTGGACCACATCGTGCCCACCAACGAACTCGTCGAGCCCTACAAGGATCCTCTCGCCCAGGCCATGATGGACGAGCTGCGCAAGAACTGCGCCCAGTTCGGCGTGACCTTCTTTGACCGCGCCTCCGGCAAGCAGGGCATTGTCCACATCGTCGGCCCCGAGCAGGGTATCACCCAGCCAGGAACCACCATCGCCTGCGGCGATTCCCACACCTCCACCCATGGCGCGTTCGGCGCGATCGCTTTCGGCATCGGCACCAGTCAGGTGCGCGACGTGCTCGCCACCCAGACCATGGCCCTCGGCGCGCTCAAGGTCCGCCGCATTGAGGTAAACGGTAAACTCCGCCCCGGCGTTTACGCCAAGGACGTTATCCTCCACATCATCCGCATGCTCGGCGTGAATGGCGGCACCGGTTACGCCTACGAATACGCCGGCACCACCTTCGACGGCTTCACCATGGAGGAGCGCATGACGGTGTGTAACATGTCCATCGAGGGCGGCGCCCGTGTGGGCTACGTGAACCCCGACGCCACCACCTTCGCCTACCTCAAGGGCCGCCCTTATTCTCCGACTGGCGCCGCCTGGGATGCCGCCGTCACCCGCTGGCAGTCCTTCGCTTCGGACGCCGGTTGCCGCTACGACGACGTGGTCAAGATCGACGCCGCCGACATCGCCCCCACCGTCACCTGGGGCATCAATCCCGGCCAGGGCATTTCCATCGTGGAAAACATCCCCAGCCCCGAGACCGCCACCTCCGCCGACGACAAAGCCGGCATCATCGAGGCCCTCGCCTACATGAAGCTGCCCGCCGGCCAGCCCATCAAAGGCACCAAGATCAACGTCGCCTTCCTCGGCTCCTGCACCAACGGACGCCTCTCCGACTTTCAGGAAGTGGCCAAGTATATCCAGGGCAAAAAAGTCGCCCCCGGCGTGCGTGCCATCGCCGTGCCCGGCTCCCAGATCGTCGCGCTCCAGTGCGAGAAGCTCGGCCTCGACAAGATCCTCGCCGAGGCGGGTTTCGAGTGGCGCGCCGCCGGTTGCTCCATGTGCCTCGCGATGAACCCCGACAAACTCATCGGCGACGAGCTCTGTGCGTCTTCCTCGAACCGCAACTTTAAGGGCCGCCAAGGCTCCGTCACCGGCCGCACCGTGCTCATGAGCCCGCTCATGGTCGCCGCCGCCGCCGTCACCGGCCACGTGGCCGACGCCCGCGAAGTCTTCGCGGTAAACTGAACCCGTTAACCACTAATTTTCACTAATAATCACTAATCCTAATCTGCGGACATTAGTGTCCATTAGTGACCATTAGTGGTTAAAAAAACTCCTTCTAAATATGGCTCTCGAAAAAATCACCTCCGTCTCCGGTCGCGGCGTTTACGTCCCCGGCAACGACATCGACACCGACCGCATCATTCCCGCCCGCTTCATGAAGTGCGTGGTGTTCGATGGTCTCGGCGAATTCCTCTTTTACGACGTTCGCCACACCCCCGAGGGCGTGCCCACCGGCCACCCCATCGACAAGCCCGAGCACAAGGGCGCCAAGATCCTCCTCTCCGGGGCCAACTTCGGCTGCGGTTCCTCCCGCGAACACGCCCCGCAGGCCATCCACAAGGCCGGCTTCCGCGCCATCATCGCGGAAAACTTTGCCGAGATCTTCTTTGGCAACAGCACCACGCTCGGCATTCCCTGCGTGAACGCCGCCCGCGAGGACATCGCCAAGGTCGCCGCCGCGATTGAGAAGAATCCCGCCATCGAAATCGTGGTCGATGTGGCCGCGCTCGAGGTGCGCTACGGGTCAGACAAGATTCCCGTTACCCAACGCGAATCCGCCCGTGACGCCTTGGTCAACGGCCGCTGGGACGCCATCGGCGACCTGATCGACGGTATCCCGTCCGTGCAAGTCACCGCCGCCAAACTCCCCTACATGGCCGCCGCCTAAGCAAGACGGGCTTTCAAGTGAGATAACCGCCCCTTTCGCGTCATGGTGAAGGGGGCCTTTGTTTTTTTGGGCCTCACCTTAGCGGGGTTTGCTGTCGCTCAGTCGAATGCCGTATTGCTCGATTACGAGCTGGCGGGATTTGTAGAGGACGCCGATGGCTTGTTTGAAGGCTTTTTTGCTCATGCCGAGCGCGGCGCGGATTTCCTCGGGCGAGCTGCCGTCGTGCAGCGGCAGGCGACCACCCGATGCGCGCAGCTTTTCCAAAATCGTATCGGTCAGCGATACCACGCGGTGGTGGCCGGCTTGATCCAGGGCGACGTCGATTTTGCCGTCTTCGCGCACCCGTCGGATGTAGCCCTGAAAAGTCGCGCCGGCGAAGAGCGGTTGCCCCAGATCCGACTTGTAGAGGAGGGCGGGGTGGGCGTTTTCCACGATCACATTGTAGCCCAGCGGAGTCTCGCCTGTGACTAACAGATGCACTGCCTGGCCTTCGGAGTAAGCGGGCGGGGTGAGGTTGAGGTGTCGGTTTAAGCGGGCGCTGGCCACGATGCGCTGGCTGCGTTCGTCCACCATCACATGCACGATCACCCGTTCGCCGGTGCGGAGCGGGCCGGTTTGTTCGCGCAGGGGCAGGAGCAGGTCTTTGTCGAGGCCCCAGTCGAGAAACACGCCGATGCGCGGGTTGACGGCCACCACGCGCAGCGCGGCGAATTCGCCTACTTGGGCGAGCGGTTTTTGCGGCGTGGCTACGAGGCGGTCTTCCGAGTCGCGGTAGAGGAAGACCTCGACGTCGCCGCCTATTTTGGCCCCGGCAGGGATGAGGCCGCCGGGCAGCAGGATTTCGCCGTGCGAGCCACCATCCAAATAAAAGCCCGGGGGAGCGCCGCGCACTACGCGGAGCCGATTGAGTTTACCAAGAATCGCCATGTTCGCGTCAGGGTGCGGGGGCGTGTCCCTTGGGAGGAAGCCCAATCTGTGGCCAAAGCGAGATGGGTGGCGGTGAAAGCCGAGCCATGGAACGAGCCGAAAGGGCGGATGCCCTGTGGATGTAATACCCGGCTACTCGGCGCCGTAGAGGGCGATGCCGAGTTGGTCGGCGCGGGCGAGGACGGCGGGTTTGTCGATGAGGATGACGCGACCGGCCTCCAGCACGGCGGCGCGGACTTGGGCGGCGTCGAGCACGTCGAGGGTTTTGAGGCCGAAGCAGGGGACGTCGAAGCGGTAGTCTTGGCGGGCTTTGACGGTTTTAACGTAGAGGGCTTCGTCGGTTTTCAGGGTGCCGGCGCGGCGGATCATCTCGTCGGTGCCTTCGTAGGCTTCGACGGCGAGGACGGTGCCTTTGCGCACGACGCAGCCCTGGCCGATGTCGAGGCGGGCGCATTCGCGGGCGATGTGCAGGCCGTGGTCAACGTAGTCGCGGTCGATGGGGAGTTTTTTTCGGGTCATCGCGCCGGGGGTGGCGAGGTGGGCGTCGATGAAGGCGCGGGCGTCGAGCAGGTGGACGCCAATGGCTTCGATCTCCTTGGCGATGGCGCCGAAGATAGTCTCGGCGTTGCGGCGTTTGAGGGTGGCGAGAATGGCGAGGGCCTTGAGGTCGGGGTGAAGGCCGGAGAAGAGGCGGCGGGGGGAGACTTGGCCGGCCATGTAGGCGTAGCCGGCCTCGAACCGTTTGAGGGCTTTGAGCAGGGCGCCGACCTGGCCGACTTTGATCAAGGCGCGGTCGGATTCGGCGAAAGTGGCTTGGAGTTCGGGCGAGGTTTCCTCGTCCATGGCGACGAGGCGGAGAGGCACGCCGGCGGCGCGGATGCTTTCGGCGACCAGCGCGGGGTAACGGCCCTGGCCGGCGATCAGGACGACGGGACGGCGTGGGTCAAAGCCGGGCGGGAGGAAGGCGGAGAGCGCGGACATGGGAGCGGGGAGCTGGGAGTGGGGGAATGACGAATGACCAATGACCAATGACCAATGACGAATGACGAATGACGAATGACCTATGGCTGCATGGATGCGGCTTAGGTTCAAGGTCGGAGGGTTTTAACCGTTTTTCACTTTTGGTTTCAGTAAAGCCCACGCTGCGCCGATTACCGATCAAATCGATTTCCTTGTAACGTTTACCCCATGAGAAAATTCTTCAGCACAGTTGTTTTGTTTATCGTCAGCGCGCTTGCGGCGGTGGCCGAAACACCTGCGGCCGGAGCCGCAGCCGCTCCGACCAATGTCACGCTCGGCGCCTATGTCGTGGCGCTCTACGATCTAAATCCCAGCAATAACACGTTTGCCGCCGATCTGTGGCTTTGGGCGCGGCACGACAAGGAGCGGGACATCAAACCGCTAAAAACTCTCGAGCCGGAAAATGCCCGCACGTTTGTCACCAGTCTTGATGTGACGGAGGTTCATCCTGTGGAGCGTTACCATGCGACCAAGGTGCGCGGCGTCTTCAGCCACAACTGGAATGTCGTTAATTTCCCCTTTGACCGGCATGAGCTCCGTATCCGCTTAAGCGAGGGCCAGGCCGAGGCGAGTGAACTTCTTTACCTCGCCGATTCCGCTAATACGGGCATAGACCCGGTCGTGCGGGTTGAGGGCTGGCGCATTGAAAAAGTAGCGCTTGAGACATCCACGCGCACATTCACGACCACTTTTGGCGAGCCTGAAGCCCAAGGGGGCTCTGTTTATGCGCAGGGCATTCTTTCGATCTTCATTGTGCGTGATGCGTTCAGCCTATTCTGGAAGCTGCATGCTGCGGTCTATATCGCGTTTCTGGTCAGCATAGTGTCGTTTTTCATGGATCCGTCGAAGGATGGTTTATTCAACGGTCGCGTCAGTCTCACGATTGGCATGGTGTTCGCGGTGGTGATCAACACGCAGCGTGTAGCTGCGACGCTGGGCCAGACCACCGCGTTTACGTTGGCGGAGAAGATACATGTCGTAACGCTGCTGGAATTGCTGTGCGCGTTGGTGTGTTCGCTCTATTCGCGGCATCTGCACACGAGCAACCGAGGAGCGGTGGCAAACCGTATGGACCGGCGCATGGCGGCGGTGCTGGCTTTCGCGTACATAATGGTGAATGCCGCGTTGATTTTTTCCGCGGCGCGCGCCGCCTGAACGGCCGGGTTGGGTCGGGATCCGCAGGCGGATAGGGAGCGGGGTATAACCAACAACCAATGCCCAATGCCCAATGACTAATGGAGCGGGGGCGGGTCAGGTGGAGGTGCCGTAGTATTTCTTGTAACTGCGGTAGTAGCGGTAGTTGGAGTAGTATTCGATGCGGCGGGTGCTGAGGCCGTTGAGCACGATGCCGAGGATCTCGTTTTTGCCCTGGCGAAGGGCCTTGATGTAGAGGCGAATGTGTTTGCGGAGGGCGCGGTTGAAGCGGCAGACGTAAACGACTTCGTCGGTGGTCTCGGCGATGAGGAGGGAGTCGGTGACAGCGCCAAGAGGCGGAGAGTCCACGATGACGAGATCGAACTCGTGTTTGAAGCGTTCGATGAGCTGGCGGAAGGCGGGGCTTTCGAGGAATTCGGTGGGGCTCTTGGAGCGGCCGCCGGAGCGGAGCAGGCTGAGGTTTTCGCCGAGTTTGATGAGGCCGAGGTCGGGGTCTTCGGCCAGGGGGGAGGAGTCTATTTTGGCCCCTTGGGCGAACCAGCGGAGCAGGCCGAAGTCATTGGCTAGTTCGAAATTTCGGTGGAGCATGGGACGGCGCAGATCGCAGTCGATCAGGATGGTGCGTTTGCCGTGGCGAGAGAAGGCGGCGGCGATATTGGCCGAGACGAGGGTTTTACCTTCGCCGGGGATGGTGGAGGTGACGAGGATGGCCTTGGGGAAATCGAGGCGGGAGTGGATTTTGATCGCGCTATAGGCGCCTAGGAAGGCTTCGGTGCCGCGTTCGTTGTTTTGGTCGAGAATGAGGCGGTATTTTTCCCGGTCCTTAAGGGTGGAGAGGTCGGGGATGATGCCGAGGAGGTTTACGCCGATGAAGTTTTCCACGTCCCAGGTGGATTTGATGCGGTCGTCGATGAATGAGAGGCCGAAGGCGATGCCGAAGAAGATGCCGAGGCCGAGGATGATTGCGGTGCGGGTGATGGAGGGGATATCGGGGGCGAAGGGCGCACCGGCGGGCAGGGCTTGGTCGAGGGGGCGGACAGGAACTTTTTCGAGGTTACGCGAGGTGCTGGCCTGGGTGAGGCGATTGAGGATCTCGGCGTATTGGGTTTTGGCGTTGTTGGCGGTGGCTTCGAGGGACTTGAATTCGACGGCCATGTCGCGGAGGCGGAACTGTTCCTTTTCTTGGTCCTTATACTCGCGTTCGAGGGAGATTTCGCGTTCGCGAGCTTTGGCGAGCGTGGCTTCGAGGTCGGCGATGGAGAGCTCAACCGCTTTCTGGAGCTGGGCCTGGGAGGTGGCGATGGAGTTGGCGAGGTCCACCATGCGGGGGTGGCGTTCGAGGTAGCGTTCGTTGAGAATGGATTGGGTGCGGGCGAGTTCGGAGAGTTGGTCGCGCAGGCCGGGGACGGTGCCGTGAGTGGCGATGTAGGAGAGTTCGAGCAGGTTGCGGCCCTGTTTGCGGAAGGCGTCCACCTGGCGGTAAAGATCGTCGATGGCGAGGCGGGAGAGGCGGGCTTCTTGGAGGGCTCCGTTCACGCTTCTTAGCCGGTCGGTGATGATGTCCACGCTTTTGTCGAGTGAGACCAAGTTGTTCTTGGTCATGTAGGAGAGGAGGGCTTGTTCGGCGGCGTTGGCCTCGGCGCGGAGTTCTTTGGCGCGGGTTTGGAGGTAATCGACGGCGTAGGTGTTTTTGCCGGCGATGTTGTCGAACAGGTAAGCCATGAACTGTTCGACGTAGCGGTTGGCGATGAGGGCGGCGGCCTGGGGGTCGCGGTGGGTGGCGCTGACGTTGACGAGGAAGCTGTTGCGCACGGCTTGGACGGTGATGCCGCCGACTACGGAGCCGACGGAGGGAGGGCTTGCGCCGGGTTTGAGTTCGGCGAGGTAGGGACGCTGGAGGATTTTGATTTCCTCTGGGTTGAAGGAGCCAATGACGCGGTTGCGCAGGGTGGCGGAGCTCATGACCTGGAGGTAGGTGTTGAGCTCGATGTCGCTGTTAATGGAGGTATCGACGACCTGCTGGCTGGTGACGACGGTTTCGGGTTTTTCGATGCGCATCGACGCGGTGCTCATATAGATGGGCACGGTGCGGGACTTGGTGTAGGCGAAGCCGATGGCGACGATCAGGGCGAGGGGGAGGGCGATCCAGAAGCGCTCGCGCAGGATGATGTAGTAGTCGCGCAGGGTGCGGCGCTCGACGACATCCTCCTCATCGATTTTGGGGCGAGGGGCTGAAGGCGGGGAGTGGGTTTGGGCGGCGGCCATCGGAAGGTGAAAAACGGAAAAGGGGGCGGAAAATTAGATCAGGCGCTCGGGGACGAAGATGATGTCGCCGGGTTCGAGCACGAGGGAGTTGTCAGAGACGTTGGCGCCGCGTTTGCCTTTGATGAGGCTTTCGACGTCCACCTCGAAGTTTTTCTTGGTGCCATCGTGATGGATGCGAGTGACTCGCACAGCGGTGCCTTTGGCGGTGTCGGTGAAGCCGCCGGAGCGGGTGACGAGTTCGAGGATGGTCATACTGGACTCGATGGGCAGCGGGTAGCGGCCGGGGGAGCGGATTTGCCCTTGGATGGAGACCTCGCGGGCGGCGTATTCCTCGACACTGATGGTGACGCGGGGGTTGCGCAGGAAGCGGCCTTCCTTGTAGGCGCGTTCGATGGCTTGCTGAGCTTCCACGACTTTGAGGCCGGAGATGGCGACTTCACCGACGAGGGGGAGATTCAGCCGCCCCTGGGAATCGATGCGGGCGATGAGGGAAAGGTCTTCTTCCTGGTAAACGGCGACGCGGATGCGATCGGTGTTGGTGAGGACGTAGGCGGGGGAAGTGGTGGTGCCGGAGGCCGGGGTGGAGACGGATTCAGCCGGGGTTTGAGCATAGGCCAGATCAAGGCTGGCCAGTCCGAGGAGGAGGGGCAGCCAGAGACGGAGGTGGCTTAGGAGGAGGGCGGGCATGGGTAAAGGGGCGTGCTAGTCCGGCGGGTTACCAGCGAGTGGAAAGGGTCAGGCTAATGGAATGACGCTGAAAAACAAACGCGGAGAGGTTGGACCAGTTTTGGTAGTAGGTGTAAGAGGTGGATACGGTAAAGTGGCTTTTAAAGGTGTAGTCTGCGCCGACGCCGGCGGTGAAGTAGTTATCCGTGCGGTCTTGGCCGTTGAAACCGGTGCTGACGGCGGGGGCATCGCTGGCGTAGCCGCTGATAAACTCGGTCTGACCGACACCTATATTGGCGTTGGTGTTGAATTTAACGGTGTGGGAAAACTTTCCGGTCAGGTCGAGACTGGTGGTCTGGGTCTGGAAGTTGGTCGAGGTGGTGTTGAAGTCTTGGGTGGCGGATAGGGAATAAGTGGCTTTGCGGGTGGCGGGCCAGGTGCCGGCCAGGGAAAAATACACGCCGTCGCTGCCGGCGTCGGTTACGCCGTTGGGGTATTCGCTGGTGCGGAAGGTCCAGCCGACGCGGGCCGAGCCGCTGAGTTTAGCGAGGATGCGTCCGCTGACGCCGGCGTAGATGCTATGGTCGTGGCTGGTGGAGAGGAATTCGGCGATGCTGGTGCGGTAACGGTAGCCGGCGAGCAGGTCGCGATCACTGCGCCAGTTATAGAAGAGGTCGGTGCTGATGTTGTAGGTGTTAAGATTGGAAAAGGTGGGGCCGGGGTCGGAGTAGGTGACGGTATCCCAACCGAGGCTGCCGGCGAAAGAGTAGCGTTCGATGACGGGGTAGCGGTAGTTGAGGTTGACGCCGTAGTTCCAGGAGTCGGTGCGGAGGCCCACGGTGGGGTCGGCACGGGTTTCTTTACGGACATTGAATTGGATGGCTCCGGTGGTGCGGCCGGTGCCTTTGGAGAATTCCAGCGAGGCGGAGGGGTTGAGGAAGTTTTCCGCCGTGAAAGTAGTGAAGTTGCCCAGATCCCAGCCGAGGGAGGCGTTGACGCCGATGAGGCCGGCTTTGCGGGCGTATTCCATGCCTGCGCCGGCGGAGATGAGCAGGTCGCCGCCGGACGGGCCGCCGCTGGCGGAGGAGCTGCGGCTGAAGACGTTGGAGTCGTAGCCGGTGCCGACATAAGCGGTCACGTAAACCTGTTCTTTGCCGTCGTTGAAACGCAGGAGAGCGCGGGCTTCGGAGGCGGCCAGCAGCAAGAGGGCCAAGCCGGCAAGGGCGCGCAGGGGCCGCCGCAGGACGGGTTGAAGCGGGCGGGCGGGTTGGGTGTGAGGGGCGGGCGCGTCCAAAGGAACAACAGGGGTGGCCGGGCGCGAAGCTTAGGGTCGGGCGGGGCTGACGATGGGGCCGACCTCGGTGGGGTTAACTGGATTGACGGTGACGGCCTTGAGTTCGCTGGTGGTGCCTTCGACGGTGTTTTGGCGTTCGACGGTATCGAAATAGACTTTGCGGCGGGCTTGGCAGGCGCCGTTCACCATGTCTTCGAGCCCTTCGCGCATCTCGGAGGGAATGGGGCGAATGGTTATGATGGGTGGCTGGCCCACGCCCCGGGAGCGGACGAGGGCTTGCTGGCCAGGCTTGAGTGGTTCGCCGCCGGCCATGTTGTCGCCGCGCAGGGTGAGAGCACCTTCGAAGAGGGTGACGGTGGTGCCTTCGTCGGTGGATTGAATGGCGATTTTTTGGACGCTCTGGCTGAGGATGTTGAGACTGGTATTGAGCGTGTCGTAAACCATGGAGCTGCCGGCGACGAGTTTGCCGGTGCAGATGCCGACCGCGCCGCGGGCGAGGACGTTGCGGGTTTGTGAGACGGAGGGTTCCGAGTCCAGGTCGGTGCGGTTGGGGGAAAAGGGCTCCTGTGCGAAGCGTTTGACGGCGAGGCGGGTGTCGGGTGCGAAGTAAATGCCGGCCCCGTTGGACATGACGACGGCGTTGGTGGAATCCGCTTTGGTCTCGATGATGGTGCCCTCGGCGTCGAAGACGGATTTTTCGGTGAGGTCTTCGATCTTGGTGCCGGTGTTGACCTCGGCGAAGCCCTTTACGTCGGCGACGTAGAATTTGCTGGTGGGGGTCTTCTTGGTGACGGAATTTTGCGCAAAAGCCTGGGTGCTGGCGACGCCTAGCAGCAGACAGATTAGGGTGAGGGGCGTGACTTTCATAAAACTAGGGTAAACTACCTAGGCGCATAGACAAGCACGGCGGCGTGAGCGCGCAATCTTACGTATGCAACCGGGGGGCGGGCAGGGGAGTCACCGGCTTAAGCCGCGACGATGTTGAGGATTTTTCCGGGCACGTAGATGACGCGCTTGAGGGTTTTGCCGACGAGATGAGGGGCTACGTCAGTGGCGGCTTGGGCGGCGGCGAGCGCGGCGGCTTCGTCGCTGCCGGTGGGGAGTAGGAGTTCGCCACGTTTTTTGCCATTAACCTGGACGACAACCTTTTGCTCGTTGGAAACGAGTTTGGCTGGGTCGTATGCCGGCCAGGCGGCCTGGCCGGCGGTGGGGGCGAACTCGGTGCCGCCGAGGCGGGCCCAGAGTTCCTCGGTGATGTGGGGGGCGAGGGGCGCAAGGATTTGAAGAAAGGCGAGGGCGTCGCGGCGGGTGATACGCTCAGCTTTTTGCCACGCGTTCACGAAGATCATCATGGACGAGATAGCGGTGTTGTAGCGTAGGCCGACGATGTCGTCGCCGACTTTTTTGATCGTCTCGTGCAGGAGTTTGGCGAGCTCGGGCGAGGTGGCGTCGGCGGCGTCGGAGAGTTTCGGATTGGGGCGGCCGGTGTCTCGTTCGAGGCATTCGCGCCAGATTTTTTGGAGGAAACGGTGAACGCCCTCGATGCCGTTGGGGTTCCAGGGTTTCATGGCCTCGAGGGGGCCGAGGAACATGAGGTAAAGGCGGAGCGTATCGGTGCCGTGGCTGCGGATGATGTCGTCGGGGTTGGCGACGTTGCCCCGGGACTTGGACATTTTCTCGCCGTCTTCGCCGAGGATGATGCCTTGGTGGAAGAGGCGGGTGAAGGGCTCGGGGGTGGGGACGACGCCGAGGTCGAAGAGGATCTTGTGCCAGAAGCGGGCGTAGAGGAGGTGGAGCACGGCGTGTTCGGCCCCGCCGACGTAGATGTCGGGGCCTTTCCAGTATTCGAGGGCGGCTGGGGAGGCGAGGGCGGCGTCGTTTTTCGGGTCGAGGTAGCGCAGATAATACCAGCAGGAGCCGGCCCATTGCGGCATGGTATTGGTCTCGCGGCGGGCGAGCACGTAGTGGGGCGCGGGACGGGCTTCGGTGGCGGGCACGGCGGCGCCGGTGGCGGCGTCATACCAGATGTCCACCCACTCGGTGATGGCGGCAAGGGGGCTCTCGCCGGTGCCGGTGGGTTGGTAGGTCTTGGTCTCGGGCAGGCGGAGGGGGAGGGCGGCCTCGGGGATGGGCAGGGCGTAGCGGGTCTGGCCGTTGATCACGCAGGTGACTGGTTCGGCCGGGAGGGGCAGGGCGACGCCGGCGGCCTTGGCGTGGGCGGTGGCGGCGGCGTAGTCGTCGGGGTTGACCCAGACGAGGGGGAAGGGTTCGCCCCAGTAGCGTTGGCGGGAGAAGAGCCAGTCGCGGAGTTTGAAATTAACCGTGGCCTGGCCGCGACCGCGGGCGGCGAGGTCGGCGGTGATCTTGGCCTTGGCCTCGGCCCAGCGCAGGCCGGTGTAGCCCTCGGAATGCACGAGGCGGCCGTCGCCGGTGTAAGGCAGCGGGGTGGCGCTGGTGCCGTTGGTGCCGGCCTCATGGTCGGGCTCGATGACCTGGATGACGGGGATGTTGAACTTTTGGGCGAAGGCGTAATCGCGGTCGTCGTGGGCGGGCACGGCCATGATCGCTCCGGTGCCGTAGCCCATGATGACGTAGTCGGCGATCCAGACGGGGATTTTTTGGCCGTTGGCGGGGTTGATTGCGAAGGAGCCGGACCAGACGCCGGTTTTTTCGCCCTTGGCGAGATCGGTGCGTTCGAGGTCGCTCTTGGCGGCGGCGAGTTTGCGGTAGGCGGAGACGGCGTCGCGCTGGGCGGGAGTGGTGAGGGCATCGGCGAGCGGGTGCTCGGGTGCGATTACCATGAAGGTGACGCCGAAGACGGTGTCGGGCCGGGTGGTAAAAACCTTGAGGTCGCCGAGGGCGGCGTTTTCGAGGGCGAAGAGCAGTTCGGCACCTTCGCTGCGGCCGATCCAGGCTTCCTGCATGCGTTTGGTGGAGTCGGGCCAATCGACGAGTTTCAGGTCGGAGAGCAGGCGGTCGGCGTAGGCGGTGATACGCAGGACCCACTGGCGGAGGGGGCGGCGCTCGACCGGGTGTTTGCCGACTTCGGAGAGGCCGTCGATGACCTCTTCGTTGGCCAAGACGGTGCCGAGGGCGGGGCACCACCAGACGGGTTTTTCTTCGACGTAGGCCAGGCCTTTTTTGAAAAGCTGGAGCCAGATCCACTGAGTCCAGCGGAAGTAGCGCGGGTCGGTGGTGTCCACCTCGCGTTCAAAGTCGTAGGAGACGCCGATGGCTTTCAGCTGGCGGCGGAAAGTGGTGACGTTTTCCACCGTAACCTCGCGGGGGTGACGGCCGGTTTTTACGGCGTAGTTTTCGGTCGGCAGGCCGAAGGCATCCCAGCCGATGGGGTAGAGGACGTTTTTGCCCTGGGCGCGGTGGTAGCGGGCGAGGACGTCGGTGATGGTGTAGTTTTCGCAATGCCCGAGGTGGAGCCCGGCGCCGGACGGGTAGGGAAACATGTCCAGCACGTAGTATTTGGGCTTGGACGGGTCGATGGCCGGGGTGCGGAAGGCGGCGGTGTCGGCCCAGAACTTTTGCCAGTGCGGCTCGATTTGGAGGAAGTCGTATTCGGTGCAGGTCGTGGGCATGGCGAAAAGGGAAAAGGGAGATTTAAGCGTGGGGCTGGCGGCGGGGTCAATGTCTCACACCGAGCGAGGTTTCGGCATTTCGGCTTTTCCCGCCCCCGGCAAAGGGTAACCAATTTGGTTACACTTTGCCGGGGGCGGGAAAAGCCGAAATGCCGAAACCTCGCTCGGTGTGAGACATTGACCCCGCCGCCAGCCCCACGCTTAAATCTCCCTTTTCCCTTTTCGCCATGCCCACGACCTGCACCGAATACGACTTCCTCCAAATC
>CANIWJ010000085.1 GCA_947471035.1 Verrucomicrobiota bacterium | reverse complement strand
GCAAATTTCGCTCCTCGCGCCACTTCATTGGTTAGCCGGATAGGCTCTCTTAACAAAGAAAAACGCGGACGCTGCCTGGGTGTTAATTCAGGCCCATGACGGACACACGAGCGCGTCACTCAAAGTGCCTAGCAGTGTGTCTCAAACTGCTATCTGTATTTCCTGCGAGCCGTCAGAAACAGGCTGCGAGAACGCATACACCCCGGAAGCATTGAACCAAACCGAAACGCGAGCTGAAATCAGATTTTGCCGGCCTTACGCTGCTCGATGAGGCGGTAGAAGTCGCTGAAGAGCGGGTCGGCGTCGTTCGGGCCGGGGGCGGCTTCAGGGTGGTATTGCACCGAGAAAATCGGGAGCGCCTTGTGACGCAGGCCCTCGACGGTGTTGTCGTTGAGGTTGATCTCGGTGACGATCGCGCCGCCGCGTTCCAAGGAGGCGGGGGCGGTGGCGAAACCGTGGTTCTGCGCGGTGATGGAGACCTTGCCGGTTTCGAGATTTTTGACCGGTTGATTGCCGCCGCGGTGGCCGAACTTGAGCTTGAAGGTGGTGCCGCCCAGCGCGTGGGTGATCATCTGGTGACCGAGGCAGATACCGAAGATAGGGAAGTGGGGGACGAGGCCGGAGACGGTCTTATGGATGTAACCGAGGGCGGCGGGATCACCGGGACCGTTGGAGAGAAAAACGCCGTCGGGGGCGTGTTCCTTCACCTCTTCGGCGGTGGCGGTGGCGGGGAACACTTTTACGTCGAAGCCGTGGTTAACCAGCTTGCGGAAGATGGAGTATTTGGCCCCGAAATCGAAGGCGGCCACGGTGAAACGTTTGGCCGGAATATGGGGCAGGCCGAGGGTGGTGCCGGGTGGCACGTAGGGGGTGTTGAAACGCGAAGCGTCGTCGAGTTTCCAGAAATAGGGCTCGGTGCAGGTGGTGTCCTTCACGTAGTCGCTGCCGGCCATGTCGTGCCAGCCCTTGGCGCGGGCGATGGCCTCGGCCTCGGTTAGAGGCAGGGTGGTGAGGCAGCACTTCATGGCGCCGTCCACGCGCAGCTTTTTGGTGAGGGCGCGGGTGTCGATGTCGCTGATGCCGGGGATGCCGTATTTGCTCAGGTAGGCGTCGAGCGAGGTGGTGGCGCGCCAGTTGGAGACGATGGGCGAGAGCTCGCGGACGACGAGGCCGGAGGCGCGGGGGGCGGCGGCTTCGGTGTCCTCCTCGTTGACCCCGTAGTTGCCGATCATCGGCGCGGTGAGGGTGACGATCTGGCCGAAGTAGGAGGGATCGGTGACGATCTCCTGATAGCCGGTCATCGAGGTATTGAAGACGCACTCGCCGGCGATGGTGGCGGCGGCGCCAAAGGCACGTCCGTGGTAAACGGAACCGTCTTCGAGGGCGAGGAGGGCGGGCTTCGCGGTAGGCATGGTTGAGGCGGGACGAAAAAGTGCGGCGCGGTCCCTGCCAAGGGTTTTATCAACGGATAAACATTTCCTTCGCAAGAACGGTGCAAGCGAGCGGCTTAAACCCGGTTAATCGGAAGCGAGTGGGCGGCGGGCGGACGTGCACCGGCTGGCCCGGGGGTTTGACAGGGGGGCAAGGGCGCACACGGTCTGGGGCAAATGGCATACACGGAAGACCGCGCGGTGTGGTTTGAGGGACAAGGCTTGTGGCAGCACGTGCCCGCGAGTGACTGGCAGGACTGGAGCTGGCAGCTCAAGAACCGTATTACCACGCTGGAACAGCTGGAGCGTTACATGACGCTGACCGCCGATGAACGCGCGGGCGTGCTTTTCGCCAGCCAGAAACTGGCGCTGGCGATCACCCCGTACTTTTTCAACCTGATCGACCGAGACGACCCGAATTGCCCGATTCGCCTGCAAATGATTCCGCGCAGCGGGGAGACGCAGCTCCACGCCGAGGAGTTGCTCGATTCGTTGGGCGAAGACGAACACTCGCCGGTCCCGGGCTTGGTGCATCGTTACCCGGATCGCGTGTTGTTTTTGGTCACGGACCGGTGTGCGGCTTATTGTCGGTATTGCACGCGCAGCCGTCTGGTCTCGAACGCTCAGGACTACAACTTCCACCCGGAATACGAGCAGGGGCTGCGTTACATCGAGTCGCACCCCGAGATTCGGGACGTGCTGCTCTCGGGCGGCGATCCGCTGCTGCTCTCCGACCGCAAGCTGGACCATTTGCTTGGGCGGCTGCGGGCCATTCCGCACGTGGAGTTTATCCGCATCGGTTCGCGCATCCCGGTATTTTTGCCTCAACGCATCACTCCCGAGCTGTGCGACGTATTTAAGAAACACGGCCCGATCTGGATGAGCATTCACGTCAATCACCCGCGCGAAGCCACGGCGGAGCTGAAGGCGGCTTGCGAGCGGCTGAGTTTCGCCGGCGTGCCCCTGGGCAACCAGTCGGTGTTGCTTCGCGGGGTTAACGACGACGCCGAGGTGATGAAGGCGCTGGTGCACCGCTTGCTGCGCATGCGGGTGCGGCCTTATTACATTTACCAGATGGATTTAATCACGGGCGGGGCGCACTTCAAAGTCGATGTCCGCAAGGGGCTGGAAATCATCCGTTCGCTGCGCGGCCACACCACCGGTTATGCGATCCCCCAATACGTGATCGACGCCCCCGGCGGCGGCGGAAAGGTGCCGATGAATCCCGACTACGTGGAGCGCATCACCGACGACGAAGTGGTGTTTCGCAACTACGAGGGCCGGACCTTCCGTTATCCGCTCACCGCGACGCCGGTGCCGACGGAAACGGCGGAGTTGGCAGCGCGAGGGCCGGAGTGGCAGGCGTGAGCCGGGGCGAGTAAAAACTTTCGCTTGCGCGGCCGAGGTGGCGGCGCTTTCAGTGCGGCTTGCCTGTAGGGGTGCCCGATGCGTCGGGCTGAGATTGCGGCGCGACCGGCCGCTCGACCCTTCGAACCTGAAACGGATTATACCGGCGAAGGAAACAGCAGGACGGTGTTCACACCGCGCGAATTTCGCGCGGGCATCGTCCTCTTTCTCCCCGTGAGTCCGATTTGGGTCGGGCCTTTGTCACATCATGCGACTCCCGACACAGATCCTCCTCCTCGGCGCGATTCTCACCCAAAGCGCCCGAGCTATCGAACCCACGCCCCCCGCGCTTGCGGGCGCGTCCTCCAACCCCAGCGCCGCCGCCGAGACGGTGAAACTGGAACCGGTCGTCGTCACCGCCGATCTCTGGGAAACCCCGCTCGAACGCATCGCGGCCAGCGTGAGCGTTTATGATCAGGCCACGCTCGGCCAAAACGGGGTGCGTCACTTCGGCGACCTCGCCAGCCAGGTGCCCAACCTAACCTTCACCGGCGGCACCTCGCGGCCGCGTTATTTCCAAATTCGCGGCATCGGCGAAAACTCCCAATACGAGGGCGAGACGCCCGATTCCTCGGTGCGCTTTATGGTCGATGACCTCGATTTCACCGGTCTCGGCACAGTCGGCGGGACCTTTGATGTGCGCCAGGTCGAAGTCTTACGCGGACCCCAAGCGGGGGCTTTTGGCGCGAACGCGGCAGGTGGGGTCATTCAGTTGGTGAGCAATGCGCCGACCCCGTATTTCACCGGCCAAGTGCAGGGCACGGTCGGCGAGGATAATCTGCGTGAGGGCGGCGTGGCGGTGGGCGGCCCAGTCTTCAAGAACGCGCCGGAGAAACTCATGTTTCGCCTCGCGGTGCAGCAGCACCAGAGCGACGGCTTCCGCAAGAACTTCACCCTGGACGATACCAACGCGCAGGACGAATTGAGCGCGCGCCTCGCGCTCACTTGGAACCCGTCCTCGGTGTGGCGCTGGGATACGACTCTGTTTTTCGCCGATGTGGACAACGGTTTCGACGAGTTCGCCTTGGATAACAACGGCCGCCTGACCTACAGCGACACCCCCGGGCAGGACGCCCAGCAATCGTTGGCTGGCAGTGTGCGCGGCACCTACACCGGTTCGCCGGATGTGGTGTTCACCACCGTCACTTCCGCGACCCGCAGTGATTCGGTTTACAGCTACGACGCCGACTGGACGGCGTGGCGCGATACGCCCGCCTTCAGCGGAGTGGACGGGTATTACGGTTTCGAGGACATCCGCCGCCGCCGCACCACTGGTTCGCAAGAACTGCGGCTGGATTCCGCGCCCGAGGCGGAGGCGCACGGCGGGATTTCCCGTTGGACGGTGGGCGCGTTTTTCTCCCGCACCGACGAAAGCACCCGTTACTTTTCCGATTTCGCCGAGAACGCAATTTACGGTCCTTACGGCGAGCAGACGCGCATGAACGCCGACTACCGGGCGGACAACGAGAGCCTGTTCGGCCAGGCGGCGCATGATTTCTCGTCCGTCACCCGAGTGATCGTCGGCCTGCGCGGCGAGGCGGTGCAGCAAAGCGGCGAGTTGGCCGGCACGACCACGGATTCCTACGGCGGAGTCGGAACGCAGGCCTTTGCCCCGAAGTATGACGCGCTGCTCTTCGGCGGGAAAATCACCTTGGAACACGACCTGAGCGCGACCCGACTCGTCTATATTTCGGCGGCGCGCGGTTATCGCGGCGGCGGCATTAACCTCGACCGCAAGATCCGGGTCGGCACCGATCCGCTGACCTTCGACGCCGAGGCGCTTTGGAACTACGAGGCGGGCCTGCGCGGGCGCTGGCTGGAGCAGAAACTCACCGGCACGCTGGCCGCGTTTTACACCGACCGGCACGACACCCAAATCCGCAACTCCATCGGCGCGGGCAACAAATACCGCTACTACACCGACAACGCCGATGGTGCTTCGATTTACGGGCTGGAAGTCTCGGCTGAATATACGCTCGCGACCGCGTGGCAGGTTTACGGTTCGCTGGCTTTGATGCAGTCGGAACTGGACACTTTTACCTACAGCAACGGCGCGGCCGGCGCGGCCGGGACACTGCCCAACACCCCGAAATACGGTTACACGGCGGGTCTGCGTTACCAGCCCAAGAAAGGTATTTTCGGCGGTCTGGAAATGGTGGCTCGCGGAGATTATCTGGAGTCGCTCGGGCACTCCGAAAAACGCTCCGCCTACGAGGTGGTCAATGCCAGCGCGGGCTACGCCTGGGATCGCTGGCGGGTGAGCCTGTGGGCGCGCAACCTGCTCGACGAAGGCTACGAGAAACGGGTGTTCTTTTTCGCGAATACCCCGGCGGCCTACTACGCATCGCCCGAGATTGCCTCGCGCTACACCAGCCGGGCCGATCCGCGCCAGCTGGGGGCGAGCGCGAGCTATCAGTTCTAAGCGATCTGTAGGGCCAGCCGCCGCGCCGTGTAAAAACACGTTGCGCGGCGCGGCGGCGCGGCGACGCTGGCGGGCCACCCTTTCCCCTCCCGCCATGGCCAAAGTCCACATCCTGCCCGCCCGGGTCGCCAACCAGATCGCCGCCGGCGAGGTGGTGGAGCGCCCGGCGGCGGTGGTGAAGGAGCTGGTGGAAAACGCGCTCGATGCCGGGGCGACCCGCATCGAGGTGGAGTTTTCCCACGGCGGGCGAGCCTTGATGCGAATTGAGGACAACGGCTCCGGCATGGCGCGCGAGGACGCGGTGCTGGCGCTGGAACGTCACGCCACGAGCAAGATCGCGGAGGCCGGCGACCTCGACCGGCTGGGCAGTTTCGGCTTTCGCGGCGAGGCCTTGCCGTCGATCGCGAGCGTATCGCGTTTTCTCCTGCAAACCTCCGACGCGAGCGGCGCGGGCACGGAAATTTTGGTCAACGGCGGGCGGCTGGTCCACGTGCGCGACTGTGGTCGTCCGCAGGGAACGCGCATTGAGGTCACGCAGTTGTTCAACTCGGTCCCGGCGCGGCGAAAGTTTCTCAAAAGCGACGCCACCGAGGCCGCGCACATCGTGGCGGCGGTGCGCCTGCATGCGCTCTCCGCGCCGCATTGCGCTTTCGTGCTGATCGAGGATGGGCGGGTGATTTTCCGCTCCCCGACCTGTCCGGCGCTGGCCGATCGCGTGGCGGAGATTTTCGGCCGCCAACTGGCCGAAACGTTGATGGAGGTCGAGGCGAGCGAGGCGGGGATGCGTTTGCACGGGTTGATCGCGAAGCCTGGTTCGGCGGGGCGGGCGACGCGGCACGAGACAATCACCTTTGTGAACCGTCGCCCGGTGGACAGCCGCACGCTGACCTATGGTTTGATCGAGAGTTACCACGAGGTGCTGCCGAAGGGGCGTTATCCGGCGGCGTTTTTGTTTTTGGAAATAGACCCGGCGGCGGTGGACGTGAACGTGCATCCGGCCAAGCGCGAGGTGCGTTTCCGTAGTGATGCGCAGGTGAGGTCGTTTGTGATTCGCAGCGTGCTCTCCCTGCTGCGCGAGCAGGCTCCGGAAGCGATGCCGGTGGTGGGTTTGCCGGTGATGCCGGTCGTGGCGGCGGCACCTTTAGCGGTGACGGCGTCGCGGTCCTGGCCGGTGGCGAGTGTGGCACCAGTAACCGTGCTTGCGCGGCCGATCAGTCAAACCGTGGTTCCGCCTCCCGCCGCGCGCGCCGAAGCGACTCCGCCGCCGCCGGTGCCGGTGCCAAAGCCGTCCACCGAGGCGTGGCGGTTCATTGGTTTGGCGCATTCGGTGTATGCGTTGTTCGAGACGCCGTCCGGGCTCTTGTTGCTGGACCGTCGGGCGGCGCAAGAGCGCATCGTCTTCGAGGAGTTGGCCGCGCAGTTTGCCGCCGGGGCGGTAATGGTGCAGCGCTTGTTGTTGCCCGCTCTCTTGGAGCTGGACCCGGTGGGGGCGGCTTTGCTGCGGGACCGGCTCACGTTTTTGGCCAAGCACGGGTTTGAAGTGGCGGAGTTCGGGCGGCAGTCGTTTCGCCTGGAGGGCGTGCCGACGGTGCTTGATCCGGGCGATGCGGAGGCGTGTTTGCGGGACTTGCTGGATGCGTTTCGCGACGGGCGAGATCCGGCGCGCAGCCCGGAGGTGGCGCGGGAACAGCTAGCTCGGGTGGCAGCGACGCGCGCGGTGCGTCTGCCGGCCCGGCCGGAGGCGGCGGAAATGAGGACTTTGGTGGCCAAACTTTTCGCCTGTCGGGCCCCGCATACCAGCCCGGGCGGGAGGCCAACGCAGGTGGAGCTGGGGCAGGGCGAATTGGCCCGGCGTTTCGGCCGGACGTAAATCGCGGTTTTTCCAGTTGTCTTTCCACCGGCGACTGGCGTGCTGGCAGCTCGTTTAGCAACCGCATCCAAGCATTTATTGATGGCCCTCTCAGCACCCTCCGGCGGTGGCGCCCGTCGCCCCAACCAGCCCTTCCAACGTCGTAACAACGACCCCTTTGCGCACATCAAGCGCAACGACAAGATCCGTGTCCCCGAGATCCGTGTGATCTCGCCCGAAGGCAAGCAGCTCGGCATTCTGCCGACCGAAAAAGCCTTGTCCCTGGCCCGGCAGTTCAATCTCGACCTCGTGGAGATGTCGGCCAACGCGACCCCGCCGGTGTGCCGCATCATGGACTTCGGCAAATACATCTACGAAGAGCAGAAGAAGGCGAGCCACGTCAAAACCACCGCGAGCAAGCTGAAGGAAGTCGAGTTTACTCCTCGCATCGCGGACAACGACTTCATGACCAAGGTGCGCCATGCCGAGGAATTCCTCGACCATGGCAACAAGGTGAAGCTCCGCGTGAAGTTTCGCGGTCGCGAGATGGCGCATACCGAATTCGGTTTCGACATCATCAAGCGCGCGCTGGCCGAGCTGGCTGGCATGGGTCACGCCGACTCCGAGCCGCGTTTGCTGGGCAAGCAGATCAACGTGATGCTCACCCCGCTGCCGACCAACAAGCGGAAGCGCAAATACACGATGCAGGCCGACGAGCAGGCGATCGACGACACCGGCACCGACGCGACCGAAGATCACGACGAGGATCACAAGTAAGTTTCGCCGCCCCGTGCGTTTCCCTGCGTTTTTTTCACGCCGCCTTCCGCTTCGTCGGATCGCGGCGTTTTTTCCGGTTAGCTGCATCGCCAGCGGGATCGTTTTGGTAACGGCGGGATTGTTCCTGTCGGGCCCTTCCGCCCTGGCCGCCCCGAACTCCAATCGGTCGGCTCCGCGGGCGCCGGCCGGGCCGGCCATGATCCAGGTCGGAGCCGTGAGTTATACTGACGCGCGGGCGTGGTTTGCGCGGCTGGGTTATCGCCCCCAAGCCAATGACAACGCCCGAGCTTTGGTATTGAAAGGGACGGCGGGCGGGACCTTGCGTTTCGAGGCGGATTCCCGCGAAGCCACCTTGCACGGTTTACGGATCTTTTTGGGTGAAGCGGCGGTTATGGCCCGTGGTTCGATTTTCGTGCCCACGGTGGATCTGGAACGGTTTCTGACACCCATTGTGCGGCCGTCCCAATTCAAAGCCCCGCCGCTGCGCACTATCGTGATCGATGCCGGCCATGGCGGGAATGACACCGGGACGCGCAATCAGGCGCGCAAGCTCGATGAGAAAGACTTCACTCTGGATGTGGCCCGCCGCCTGGAAAAGCTGCTCGGCCAGGACCGCTGGCGGGTGTTGATGACTCGCAAGGACGACCGCTTCGTGGAATTGCCCGAACGGGCGGAGTTCGCCAACCGGGCCAAGGCCGATCTTTTCGTGAGCATCCATTTCAACGCCGTGGCCAACAATTCCGGGGTGCGCGGGACCGAGACCTACGTGCTCACCCCGCAGTTCATGCGCTCGACCTCGTCGGCCAAAATCACCACAGACGACCGGACGGCGCAGCCGGGCAACAAATATGACGCTTGGAGCGCGGTACTGGGCTACCACATGCACCGCGAGCTTTTGACTGAGTTGAAAACTGAAGATCGCGGTTTCAAGCGCGCCCGTTTCGCCGTACTGCGTCTGGTGGACTGCCCGGCGGTGCTGGTCGAGGCGGGTTACCTCTCGAACGATACCGAGGCGCAGATGATTGCCACGGCGGCGTATCGCGCACGCATCGCCGAGGCGCTGTATTCGGCCATCGTCGCCTATGATGCGACACGGGTGGCGGCCGGCAGGTAGGCAAGCGCTTGGCGGGACTGAAAAAACAGGAGAGAACCGCTAATGCGGCGACTCAATGAGCGCCGCTTGGGGCTCGTAGTTTCGCGAAGCGAAACAAGGGGTGTCGATGGTTCGGCCAATGGCCTCTGGGTGGGAGTACGCATTATGCTTCCGACGTAGCTGTGTTTGGGCACGAACGGGTGCAATAGGGCTGGGGACGGACAAGAATAGCTGTGTTCCTATAGCGTCTGGACGAACATTACCCAGTGCTTTCAACGTTAAAGAAAGTGGGTGTTCGGGGATGGTATGCCGGGGAATTTTTCTCCATGGGTGCGGCATGGGTAATTTGGCCACCATCGTGCATCTCGACGCCGACGCGTTTTTCGTGTCGTGCGAGTTGGCGCTCCGGCCGGACCTGCGCGGCACCAAATGCGCGGTCGGCGAGCGGGAGCGCGGCATCATCTCCTCGGCCAGTTACGAGGCGCGAGCCTGCGGCGTTTATACTCCCATGCCGACCAGCCGGGCGCTGGCGGTGTGTCCGGATTTGATCCTGTTGCCTCATACCTTCGGGCTATACGGCGAGGTGTCGCGGCGGATGTTTGACCTTTGCGAAACGCTTACGCCGTTGGTGCAGCGCAACTCGATCGACGAAGGTTACCTTGACCTCGGGCCGTGTGGGTTTCGCGACACGGAGGCGGTGGAGGCGGCGGTGCGGGGCTTGCAGCGACGCATTCAGGACGAGCTGGGCATACCCGTCTCCATCGGCATCGCGGCGAACAAACTGGTGGCCCAAATCGCCAGCAAACTCCGCAAGCCTCGCGGCTTCGTGACGGTGTCCCCGGGGACGGAGGCGGAATTTTTGGCTCCCTTGGAAATCGGCAAATTGCCCGGTATAGGCGGCAAAACGGAGGCTGCTTTGCGCGAGCGCGGCCTGGGGCGGATTGGCGAGGTATTAACCCGTTCGGAAAACGAATTGGCCGCGCTTTTCGGGTCGGGTTGGCGCGAGGTGGCGGCGATGGCACGGGGCGAGGATGGGCGGGCGGTGGAGACTGCGGTCGAGGCGGCCAAGAGTTACTCGCAGCAAGAGACCTTTGCGCAGGATGTGGCGGACTTCGCGGCGGTGGCGCGGGTGGCGAAGCGCATGATCGACGAGTTGATGCCGCAACTCCGGGCCGATGGGCAGCGCGCAGCCACGATGACGCTAAAGGTGCGTTATGGCGACTTTAGCCAGGAGAGCGCGGGGCGCAGCCTGCCGGAGGCGAGCGATTTGGAGGCGCCGTTTTACCCGCTGGTCGAGCCTTTGTTGCGCAAAGCGTGGAATCGGCGGAGGGCATTGCGGCTGGTGGGCGTGCGTTTTTCGGGGTTGGAGCGGGGGGCGGCGCAGCTCGATCTTTTTCAGAGCGAAACGGATGATAAACGGCGGCGGCTGGCGGCGGCGATGGACCGGCTCAACGCGGGCGGGCGCACGGCGCGGGTGAAACACGGGGGGCAGTTGTGACGCCGTCGAAACGAGTAGCTGCGCCCGAGTTTTGTGAAAGGATGGCGGAGCTGGCGGCGCGCACGGGGGGCACGTTTACCACGGTGGAGGAAGCGGCGCGGGTCACGTATGCGTTGCCCGAAATCGCGACAGACGAGGTGAGGGCTTATTTGCGCACCCGAAGCGAAGGCGAGCTGACGGCGCTAGGCACGGCGTGTTTGCCGAAGGCGCGGGTGTTGGGCGCGGGGGTGATTTTGGCGGGGGACGGGCGTTCGCTGGTGAGCGATGGGTCGGGTGATTTTGGCGGGACGGAGGGCAGGCCCTGGTTAATGGACGCTGGGAAACTTAGATGCCCGGTGACGTTAGAGGGACCGGTGGCGGTGGCGGCGGTGAACCTGGGCGCGGGCTACTGCCATTGGTTGCTGGAGGAGTTACCGCGTTTGCTCGGCGTACCGCTGGGTGAAGCGGAACATTTGATCGTGCATGCGGGGCCGAGTTACGCGCAGGCGGCTTTGGCGAGGCGCAGAGGCAAGGAGCGTTTGGTGGTACCGAGGCGCAATTCACATTTTGCCTGCGCGCCGTTGCTGGTGCCGGCGATGGTGGGGCGGGCGGGCTGGCCGACGCTGACTGCGCTGGCGCAAGTGGAGGCGTTCACCGAAGGGCTGGGGCGGGACGGGACGGGGCGCGGGGAGCGGCTGTATTTTTCGCGTTCGCGGGCGGGGCGGCGGCGGGTGAGTAACGAGGAGGAGCTCTGGGCTGAGTTGGCGCCGCGCGGTTTTAGCCGGGTGTGGCTGGAGGACTTAACTTGGTCGGAGCAGATCGCCGCCTGCCGCCGTGCGCGGGTGGTGGTGGCGGCGCACGGAGCGGGGTTGGCGAATTTGGTTTTTTGCCCGCCAGGCACCCGGGTGGTCGAGCTGGTGAATCGGGCTTATTTTAACCCGACCTTCTGGCGTCTGGCCTCGCTGCGCGGTCAGGATTACCGGCCGGTGGTTACGGCGGGCACGGAGCCTCTGGGCGAAGACCGGAAAGCCAATCGGCGTGACATCGAGGCCGATCTGGCGGGAGTGCGCGTGGCCCTCGGGGATTAGTTGATGGGGCCGCCGCGAGAGGCGGGAGGCAGCAAGGGAGAAGGCGCGCCGACGGTGATTTGGTCATCCACCAGTTCGAGACGGGAGGCGGAAACGGCGATGCGGTTGATCTGGTTTTTGGCAGCCTGGGTATCGACCCAGCCGCGCAGAGTGACGCGTCCATTCAAGGTGCCTACCTGAATGTGTCGGGCGGCGATGCCTTCCCGTCCAATAGAGCGGTTGATCGAGGAAGTGCGGGCTTTGTCACGGTAGCTGGGGCCTTGCTCCAGCGGGGCATAGGTGTGGGGGCCGCGGTAGGTTTCCTCGCGGAAATAGGAAGCCTGGCCGTTGGCGGAGGGGGTGCTGACGTAGCGGGGCTCTTGTTCAAACTCGGCCTTGGTGTCGTCGAGCACAAGGGACCGGCGGTCCGAACTGAAGGCCAAGGCCATGGCAGGGACGACGCTACGGGTTTGGAAATTACCCGGCGCGAGAATGATCACGTTCATAATGCGTCCGGTTTCCAGATTGTAGGTGAGCGAGCTGACTTTGCCGAGTCGGGTGTTTTGCGGGGTATTGACCGGCAGGCCCACGAGTCTGCTGCTGCGGTCGACCCGACCGAGAGCGACTTTGGGCGGGAGGGAGGCGGGGTTGGCGGTTTCGCCGGTTTCCAAGAAGTAGGGCGTCTGGCCGAAGCGGCGGTAGGCGTCGGCGACGCGTTCGCTGCGGTTGGCGTCGGCCCACTCGGAAAGCTTGATCGCAGGGGCGGCCTTGAAGTCGGCGCGGCTGATGTCGAGGCGGAGATTTTGCGGTCTGCATCAGGAATAAGCGCGGTGGCGGGCACGGCGGTGATTTTGCCGCCGATGTCGAGGAAGTCTCCGCTGACGATCAAGACTTCGACGATGCGTCCGTTGACCAGATCGACGCCGAGTTCCGAGATGCGGCCGAGGGTCTGACCTTGGAGGTTTTCGACCTGAACGTGCGCCAATAGGTTGGCGGGTTTTTCCATACCGAGCTTGGGCTCGTTCGGGGTGGTTTGGGCTTGCAGGGAGCTTAATGCGCCGAGACCGAGGGCGGTCGCGAGGAGTAGGAGGGATTTAGATTTCATAGTCTGGAAATAGAGGGGGGGCATTAACCGCGAATGAGACTTGTCCGGGCGCGACGTGAATACAGGCACAGGGCAAGGGCGCCGAGGGCGGCTAGCACCGTGTTGGTAGCGGGTTCGGGGATGGCGGTTACGTTGCCGCCGGGGCCGAAGGTGAGACCGCCGGTAAGGTCGCCGCCGCCGGGGCCGCCCCAGGCGTCGAGGGTGGTTTGGTCCAAGGTGATCGCGCTCAGGGCCAGGGCTCGGGCGCTGCCGCCGCTGTTGTTACCGACTGAGAAGCTGGATCCGGAGAGGTAATTGCCCGCGACGATGTTGTTAGCGCCGATGGTAATTGTGGTGCCGGTATTCCAGAACAGGCCGAGGTCGCTGCCGTTGTTGCTGCCGAGATTGGCGAAGGTGACGGATGCACTGGCGGCGGTGGTGAGCGAAGTGCCGATTTGGAAAACCCAAAAGGCGTTGTTCTGGCCCTGGGCGTCGAGAATGAGCGAGCCGGTCAGACCGGCGGTGGTATCGAAGCGATAAACGCCGGAGGTGAGGGTGCGTCCGCCGAGATCAAGACCGGTAAGATTGGTGCCACCGGTCATGGCGGCCAAGCCAGCGGAGGCGGCTATGAAATCGGACCGGGCGAGCGCGGTGGTGGATCCGGTGGCGACGATCACGCCAAAGTTGACTACTGCTGGACCGAAGCCGGTGATGGCGGACTCGCCGGTCGGGGAAAGGCCGACATTGCCATGCGAGATAACCGTGCCCGTCGCCGGAGTACTGCTAATGGCGGAGCCGCCTAAAAGTGAAAAATCCCCCGCCGTGCGCAAGATGGACTGGGCGACGCCGAAGTGTGGCAGAAGAAGAAAACTTAGGGCCGAAAGGACCGAGCGGGGAAATAGACGGTGGAGGTGAGAGGGAATCATTGGTAAGGCATACCGTAACCGCGGCTGCTCGATTGCACTATGGGGTCTTACCCGTTTCGTCCGTCCGAGGTGATTTACGGCAAACCGGTGAGCCCCCGTTGACGTGACGGAGCTGGCCCACACATTCCGACACCGTAACTCCATGAGCGATATTTTCTCCGCCGCCCAAGTCGGGTCCGCCCGCGAAACCTTACAGAAACTTCGGGCCTCGATGCGCGAAACCATCAAAGGCAAAGACGGCGTGATCGACCAGGTGTTGGTCGCGCTGGTGGCGGGTGGGCACGTGTTGATCGAGGATCTGCCCGGCGTGGGCAAAACCACCCTGGCCTACGCGCTGGCGCGTTCGATGGATTGCGCGTTTTCGCGTATTCAGTTCACCAGTGATCTCCTGCCGAGCGATATTACCGGGGTGGCGATTTACGACGAGACGATCAAGGAGTTCGTTTTTAAGCAGGGGCCGGTTTTCGCCCACATCGTGCTGGCCGACGAGATCAACCGCGCCACACCCAAGACCCAATCCTCGCTTTTGGAAGTAATGGATCGCGGCAAGGTGACGGTGGACGGCCAGGCGCATGCGGTGGGCGCGCCGTTCATGGTTTTCGCGACCCAGAATCCGGTGGATTACGAAGGCACGTTCCCGCTGCCAGAGAGCCAGATGGACCGGTTTTTGATGCGCTTGCACATGGGCTATCCCGCGCCGGCGGATG
>CANIWJ010000084.1 GCA_947471035.1 Verrucomicrobiota bacterium | reverse complement strand
TCAACGGAATTGGGTAACGGTATCGACCAGCGCCTGCATGCATTCGATCTTGGCGTCGGGTGTGATGCCGTGGCCGAGGTTGAAAATATGCCCGGTCTGGCCACGCATCGAGCTGAGCAGGCGGGTGGCTTGAGTGCGCACGATTTCCGGGGTGGTGGTCATGAGCACGGGGTCGAGGTTGCCTTGCAGGGCGACGTTGGCCGGCAGGGCGGTGCGGATGGCCGCAAGCTCGACGGTCCAGTCCACGCTGATGGCGCGCACGCCGGAGGCGGCCTGGGCGGCGAGGTGTGGCGTGGTGCCCTTGGCGTAGAGGATGATCGGGAAGCCGGGCGGGAGCGCGGCCACGAGACGGCGGATCCATTGCAAGGACGCGGCCTCATAATCCGCCCCGGCGAGAATGCCGCCCCAGCTGTCGAAAATCTGAATGGCGTCGGCCCCGGCCTCGATTTGCATCTTAAAATAGGCCACGAGCGCGCCAGTGAGTTTCTCCAGCAGGGCGTCAAAGGCGGGACGGGCGGTGTAGAAAAGCAGCTTGGCGCGGGCGAAGTCATCCGAGCTGCCGCCTTCCAGCATGTAGGTCGCCAAGGTCCAGGGGGAGCCGCCGAAACCGAGCAGGGTGTGACCGGTGCTCGCGATTTCCTTTTTGATCAGGCGCAGGGCGTCGCCGACGTAGGCGAGTTTCTCGGGCACGGCGGCGGCGGGCGCGAGGGCGTCGATCTGGGCGCGGTTATCGAGCCGGTAGGCCATTTGGATGCCGCCGGTATCGCGGAAGGCGTAGGGCTGGCCGAGGGCCTCGGGGATGACGAGGATGTCGGAAAATAGAATCGCCGCGTCCAGGCCGGGAAAGCGACGCAGGGGCTGGAGCGTGACCTCGGTGGCGAGCGCCGGGGTGCGGACCATTTCCAAGAAAGACGACTTGGCTTTCAGCGCCCGGTATTCGGGGAGGTAGCGACCGGCCTGACGCATCACCCAAAGCGGCGGACGGTCGAGCGGTTGGCAGGCGAGGGCGGCGAGGAAGCGTTCGCGGGAAGTCATGGAAAAGGAGAGCTACCAATGACCGATTAGCCGGGCACAATGACAAAGGAAAAACGAAAATGCCGGCCCGGGCGGCGCGGAGCTTAGCCTTGCCAACTGGGCGTAATCTCCAGCGCTTGAGGAGATGTTGTCTTCTTTGCCGCCTTCAGCGTCCGCCCGAACCCAGCGGGTGGCCAGTTTTGCCGAGCTACTCGCCACGCCGTTTGCGAACGGGGTGAATGCGCTTTGCTGGCCGCGCGTCCTGGCGGGCGACTTCGGGGAGGTGACGGCTTTGCTGGGCGATGGAGAAGGCGAGGCGATCACGGTGCTGGACGAGGCGCGGTTGCGGGCCTTGCCACTTTCGGCGGCGGGGCAGGTGGCGGTGGAGGAGATGCTTGCGGATTGGGCGATGCTACGGGCGCAGGCGCTCGATCCGGTTTTGAACTGCATTCATGGGTATCCGCGCGATGAAGAGGGCGGTCCGGTGGTGACCGATGTGTTTTCCTACCACGCCGATAGTGCCCCGGTGGAGGCTTCGACCTGGCTGTGCACTTACTTCGGGCCGTCGAGCGAGGGCTTGGCCAACGAAGAGGCGGTGCGCCGGGTGGATGTGCCGGACACACGGGCGGCACTCTGGAAGCTCTACGGCGGCGCGGACGAGGCTGAGTTTCAGGTGTTTCTCAACGAAAACTGCTACGACCTGCACTACGCGCCGGTGTCGGGAGCGCGGCCCTATGCGTTCGGCTTGGGCAATCTCTGGCGCATCGCGGTGGATCATCCGGGTAGTCCGGTGCCGCCCTGCATCCACCGCGCGCCGGAAACCACCCCGGGGCAAAAGCGGCTCCTGCTTATCAGTTGAAGCGGGCGGAGCTCACTGGGCGCTAATCCGCAGGCGGAGGAAGCGGCAGGGGATGGTGGAGAGGTCGACGGTGTCGGTCACGGTGACGGGGCCGGAAACATTTTGCGCGCCGGTGCTGGTCCAGATGGGCGTCGGTTCCCAAGTCACAAGATCCGTGCTGGCTTCGACGGCGTAGGTGATGGCGGGGTCGGCGATGCGTTGAAAGGCGAGAGTGAGCTTGGAGACGAGCGCAGGGAGCATGGACAACGTGGGCTGCGCCGAGCCGTCGGCGACCAGCGGGTCGGTGCCGAGGGCGTATTCGAGCAGGTTGGGGCGGCCGTCAGCGTCGGGGTCGGCGTTGTCGGCGGCGATGAGCGGGTTGGCGGCGTCAGCACCGAAGTGCGTGGCGAGCCAGGCCTGACGCAGAGTGGGGGCGGCATCGTCGTCGAGGATGGTTAGGGTGGCTTCGGACAACGCGCCCAGGGTCGCGCCACCGGAGGGGCCGATGACGATCACGCGCACGGTCTCGGAGGGCTCGACGAGGGCATCGTTGACGATAGGGATGGCGATGGTTTTGGGTGTATTGTCGCCTGCGAGCCAGGTGAGGAAGATGCTTTGCGGTGTGTAGTCGGCACTGACGGTCGCAGTCTGCCCGCCGCCCGGGGTGCCGACACCGATGCTGACGTTGCCCGCGCTGCCGCCAGTGCGGGTGACCGTGATGGTGGCGAAATCGGCGTTTTCTAGGACGCTGTAAGTGGCGGAGCTGAGTTGGAGCACGCCGCGCGGAGGAGGCGGGTCACCGGCGCTTTCTAGCGCGCCGAGGTCGGCGGCGGAACCGAGCAGGGGGCGGAGTTGCGAGGTCTGGGTGGCGAGATATTCGCGGGCCACAGGGAATGCGCTGGCGTCGGGGGCGAGCGGGCCGGCGGCGTCGAGGATATTGGAGCCGGACACGGCGTGGTAATCGCGGCCGTCGATATCGGCGAGGTGCGGGTCGTTCAGGCCGTCGGCGTCGCCAACGAGGAGGTTTGCGGTGCCGAGGAGCGCGCCGGACCAGGTCTGGGCGGGGGCGGTCTTGGTCCAGCCGGGGCTGATCCAGTTTTTGCCGAGGGTGATGTCGCCGCCGCCATTGGTGGTGCCACTATTGGTGAAGCGGAAGGCGTTGTAGATGTTAGACTGGAGGGCGGGGTCGGTGTAGAAGACGTTGTTGCGAATATCGACGTTCTCGTAGGTGGGGTTGGTGATGTTGGCGTTGGAAGTGTAGGACGCGCCGGAAAGGAGGAGCAGGGCGACGCCGGCGTGGTGGTTGATAATCGTGTTGTTATATAAATACAGGGTACCGCGATGGACCGGGGCGTAGAGCGGGGCTCCGTCGAAGGCACCGAACATGAAGACGGTCATGCTGCCGGGGTAGTCCTCGATAGTGATGAGGTTGCCGTAAACGAAGGCGTCGAGGTAGTCGGGCTGGAGGTTAATATCGTCGGTGCCGCCCTGGGCGTTGGGCATGGCGATGACGTTGGATTCGCCGTTCATGACGAATTCGTTGTAGCGGATTATGATGCCAGAGGAGCGGTTTTTGATCGCGGTGCCGTGGGCGCCGACGCGCAGGGGACCGAAGCGGTTGTATTGGATAATGCTGCCGGCGCACTCGACGTAGATGTGGTGCTCGCCGAAGCCGTTGCTGAGGGGGACGCCGGTGGGGTCGGCAGGGTCGGGGATGGGTGGGTTGGAGTTGTCGTGCAGGTAATTGCCCTCGATGAGCAGGCGGCGGGTGACTTGGCCGCCCTGGGTCTTGGAGTTGGCGAAGATACCGTTGCCGCAGTCGCTGATTTCGCAGCCTCGAATGGCGAGATCGTGAGCCCACTCGACGTAGATGCCGGAGGCGAAAGCGCCGTAGCCGCGCACGGTGCCGGATTTATCGGTGTAGGTGATGCTGCCGTCGCCGGTGTAGGAGGCGTTGCGGATGGCGAGGTTTTCGATGTCCACGAAACTGACGTGGTAGGCTCCGTAAACGTAGGTGGCGGCGCGGGGGCTGACGAGGATCACGCTCCACTCGGTGAACTTGGGGTGGCGCGGGTCGTAGGCGGGGTCTTCGATGGCGTCTTTGCCGTCGATCACAGGGAGCGCGCCGGTGACGGGATCGGGGATGCCGCGAATCACAATGTGGGCCTGGGCGGTGCCGCTGGCGGAAATCTGAATCTTCTCGTGGTAGCCGCCGGGGGTGACGTGGATGTTGACGAAATCGCCAGGCTGGAGATTCGCCCAAGGCACGTCGCGCAGGTGGGTGCGGGCGAGGCCGGGGCCGACCTCATAGGTGGCAGCGGAGGCGGTGAGTGTGGCAGAAACGGCGAAAAGGCTGGTTAGAACGGGGCTAAAAAAGGAGAAAGTGGGGGCGCGCATGGTGTCGTTCGATGCGCTGAAAGATCGGTCTGAGCCGCGTGAACTACCACCCGGCAAAGGTCCCGAAACTGCGGCAAAGGTCCCGACCGAAAGCGTGGCTACTGACTGGCGCTGGGTGGTTTTCGGTCTTGGTTTCCGGGGCGCGTTTCCTTAGCGCTTCGCGTTTTATTTATGGCCACCGCACTCCTCTTCGCCGGTCAAGGCGCCCAAAAAGTGGGCATGGGCAAATCGCTCTACGAAAACTCCGCCCTCGCGCGCTCGCTTTACGACGAGGCCGACCGCGTGCTCGGCTGGAGCCTGACCAAGCTGTCCTTCGAGGGGCCGGACGCCGAGCTCACCCAGACAAAGGTCTGCCAAACCGCGCTTTTCGTGCACGGCATGGCGCTTCACGCGATTCTCAAGGAGCAGGGTAAACTCAACGACGTGTCGATGGCCTTGGGCCTTTCGCTCGGCGAGGTCACGGCCTACACGGCGGCGGGGGTGTTTGATTTCGCCACCGGCCTGCGCGTCGTGGCGGAGCGCGGACGGCTGATGCAGGTGGCCTGTGAGCAGTCCTTGGGCGGCATGGCGGCGGTGATCGGCGAGGAACGGGCCAAGGTTGCCGAGTTGTGCGCCGCATTTGATATTGAGGCGGCTAATTTTAACGCGCCCGGCCAGATCATCGTCTCGGGCGAAAAGGCCAAGGTGGATGCCGCCGTCGCCGCCGCCAAGGACCTCGGGATCAAGAAGATCATCGCGCTCAACGTTGCCGGAGCCTACCACTCGCGCTTGATGGAGCCGGCCCGTGCGGCCTTCGCTGCGTTTCTCGATACGGTGACTTTTGGCGTGCCGAAATTCACCGTGTTTACCAATACCACTGGTCAGGCGATCAGCGAGCCCGCTGCGCTCAAGGCGGCGTTGGTCAAGCAGGTCGTCTCCTCGGTTCTCTGGGAAGACTGCATGCGCTCGGCGGTGGCGACGTCGGGTGGCCCGGCCGGGGTAAACTTCCTCGAACTCGGACCCGGCGGCGTTCTGGCCGGTTTGGCCAAGCGCACGGACAAGGCTTGGAGCGTGCGCAGCTTCAGCGAGTTCGCTGACTGCTCGGCTTAACTTTCCGGCAGGGGCTCAATATCAATTACCCGTGATTTTCAGACTTTAACGCAAAGATGCAGAGGCTCAGGGATACGCAAAGATTCAATTCATTTTACGACTTTGCGCCCTTAGTGTCTTTGCGACTTTGCGTTGGAGTAGTCTAAGTTAACTTTTGCCGTTATGCGACGCGCAGCATGGCGTAGGATTTTTTACCTTTGCGCAGCAGGACGTAGCGGCCGAAGAGCAGGTCGGCCTCGGTGAGGACGCGGGCGGGTAGGGCGGGGTCGCTGCGCAGGTTGTTCACGTAGGCACCACCGGCCTCGATGGCCTTGCGGGCGTTGCCCTTGGAGGTTTCCAAGGCAGCCAAAACCAGTGCATCGGTGAGGCCGATGCCGGGAGCGGTGGCGAGACGTTCGCGCGGCAGGTCCACGGTCGGAATTTCTCCTGCGACATCGAGGAAGGTTTCCTCGGTGGTATCGCCGATTTCGGCCCCGAAGAGGATGGCGGAGGCTTTGAGCGCGGCGTCGAGCGCGGCCTGGCCGTGCACGAGCTTGGTGACTTCGCGGGCAAGGGCTTTGTGCGCTTCGCGTGCGCCGGGGTTGGCGGCGTGGGCGGTTTCGAGGGGCTCGATCTCGGCGCGGGTGAGGAAGGTGAACTTGCGCAGGTATTCGCACACCTTGGCGTCCTCGGTGTTCACGAAGAACTGGTAGAGCTTGTAGGGGCTGGTGCGGGTGGCATCGAGCCAGACCGCACCGCCGGCGGTTTTGCCGAATTTGGTGCCGTCGGATTTGGTGATGAGAGGGAAGGTCCAGCCAAAGGCGGTCGTCTCGGAGCCGAGTTTTTTTCGGATCAGGTCGGTGCCGGCGGTGAGGTTGCCCCACTGGTCGGAGCCGCCGATCTGGAGTTCGCAATCGAAGGTCTGGCGCAGGTGCAGGAAGTCGTAGGCCTGCAGGAGCTGGTAGCTGAACTCGGTGTAACTGATACCGCTGTCGCCCTCCATGCGGGAGCGCACGGAGTCCTTGGCCAGCATGACGTTCAGGGAAAAATACTTTCCCACGTCGCGGAGGAAATCGAGGAAGCTGAAGGGCGCGATCCAGTCCGCGTTGTCCACTAAGCGGGCGGGGTTGGCGGCGACGCTGAAGTCGAGCAGGCGGGAGAGCTGGGCCTTGATACAGGCGATGTTGTGGGCGAGCTGTTCGCGCGTGAGCAGGTTGCGCTCGGAGGAGCGGCCGGAGGGGTCGCCGACCATGCCGGTCGCGCCGCCGGCCAAGGCGATGGCGTGGTGCCCGGCGCGTTGAAAGCGGGCGAGGGTGAGCTGGCCCATGAGGTGGCCGACGTGGAGCGAGTCACCGGTCGGGTCGAAGCCGCAATACACCGTGAGCGGACGGCCGGTAGCCAGGCGGGTGCGCAGGCCGGCGAGGTCGGTGCAGTCGGCCAGCAGGCCGCGCCATTGCAGGTCGTCGATGAGGTCGAAAGCGGAGGACATGGTCAGAGGGTTTTGATCAACACGCGGGGATTGCGACCGCTTTCCGCGTAGGTTTTGAGCCGGGCCTCGGGCAGGATTTCAGGGCCGGTTTCCTCGAAATTCATCACCGAGGTGAAGAAGCCGTAGCTCTGGGTGGAGAGCGCGAGCAGGTGGGTGGCGCCTTTTTCTTTGGCGCGCAGGCAGGCGTATTCGATCAACTTCCGGCCGATGCCGCGATTGTGGTAAAAGGGCAGGACGTAGAGCGAGCCGACCTCGGCGAGGTGGGGCTTGTCGGCGTAGAAGGCGAGGGTCACGCAGGCGATGATGTTTTCGTCGATCTCGAAGACGTAGAACTGGTCTACGTGCTTCTCGATCGTCGCCTGGCTACGGTGGAGCAGCTCCTCGCGTTTCACGGCGGCGCGGGTGAGGTTGTAGATGAGGCGGACGTCGGTGCGGCGGGCTTGGCGGATCTGCTGATATTCGTTGGCGTATATGAGGGTGCCCACGCCTTCGTTGGAGAAGATTTCGTTGATGAGGCCATCGAAGGCACGTCCGTCCACGAGGTGCACGCGGGCCACGCCGGTTTCGAGGGCGCGCACGGCGTTCTGGGCTTTGCTCAAGGCGGCGGGGGCGATCTGGGCGGGCGTTTCCTTGAGGATCAGCCGCAGCCGCTCGACGGGTAGATCGCGTTTGATCTCGCCGTTGATTTCGAGCCCGGCGAGCGCGCCGAGGTAAATGACTTTGGACGCGCCCAGCGCCTCGCCCACTTCGGCGGCAAGCAGGTCGGAGTTGACCCGGTAGGAATGGCCCTCGGGACCGTAGCCGATGGGTTGAATGATGGGCACGATGTCGCGCTCGATGAGTTGGCTAAGGAAGACTTTGTCGATGCGGTCCACCCGGCCGGTGTGTTGCTGGTCCACGCCGCGCAGGATGCCAACCGGCAAGGAACGCACGGCGTTGGTGATCGCGCACTTCAGGCTGTTTTGCGTCAGGCCTTCAAGGATGAGGTGGGAAACCCGGGCGGAAGCGCGAATCGCCAGGTCGAGCGTGGCGGCGTCGGTGATGCCGGTGCCGTCTATACTCGAGATGCTGATGCCGCGTTGCCGCGAAAGCTCCTCCAACTGGTGGCCGATGCCGTGGACGAGGACGACTTTGATATCGAGTGAACGTAGCACCGCGATATCGACCAGCAGATTGCCAAAGTTTTCGTCGGCCACGATCACGCCGTCGAGCGAGAGTACGAAGATCTGCCCTTTGAACCGCGGCACGTAACGCAGGATGCCACGCAAGTCGGTGGGTTTGATGATCGGCGGCGCGTAGGCGGAAGCCGAGGAGTGGGCGGGGGCAGGGGACGCGGCGGGGCCTGATGCGGGTGCGCTCATTTCTAGTGGTGCGCAGCTTGTCGGGTATGCAAGCGGGCGCGTCAACGCAGCAGCATGGCCGTCGCCACGACACAGGCTCCATTAATGGGGAAAAGAATTGTGCCGGGAGCTAGTTAAGATTGGGCTGCCGGTCGATGAAAACCCCAGCTCGGTTCGGCTCGATGGCGTTGGCAGCTCTTGGTCTCGCATGCGGCACGGCGACGCTTTCTGCGTCGACCGGCGACCCGATTCTGCGCGGTGTGCTTGTGACCGGCACAGAGAAATTGTTTTCCATTTCCATCCCCGGTTCGCAGCCCGCGTGGGTGGAGGTGGGTAAAACTTACGAGGGCTGGAAACTGGCGGAGTATCGCGAGGCGACCCGTTCGCTGGTGCTGACCCGCGACGGGGTCGAGAAGGTGCTGCTCTTGGCCGAGAGCGTGATCGGAACGAGCGAACTCGCGGGCACGGCGGCTTCGCTAGAGGACGCGGAGCGTCTGCTCACACAGATGCGCTTCGAGGAAATGATGACCAAGACGATCGAGCAACAAAAGGACGCTACGGTTAAGATGATGAGCCAGATGCTGAAGGGGCAGGGCGGCAAAGGCGGACCCAACGAGGCCGACATGGCGGCCTTCCAACGTAAGGCGATGGATGTGATGTTCGAGGCGATGGATCTACCCGGCATGAAGCAGGACGTGGCTAAGATCTACGCGGAGGTTTTCACTAAGGAGGAGCTACGCGCACAGGCGGATTTTTATACCACGGCCGGGGGCAAGGCCATGTTGGACAAACAGCCGGCCATGCAGGAAAAAATGATGGCGGTCATGGGCCCCCGCATGATGTCGGCGATGCCGAAAGTGCAGGCTCTAGCGGTGGAATTTGGCAAGGAACAGGCGGCGAAACGAGACGCCTCCAATTCGGCCGAGGCTCCAGTTCCCGCCGCAAGGTGAAGGCGGTCGCCAAACGCCCTCCGCGACCACGGTCGCATGCAACTCCGGCGTGACAGCAGCGATGACGTGGATCTTTGGGTAGATGGGCCCGTTTTGACAGTGGACTAGATGGAAAACCCGTGAGGCGGCGCTTGCACCGACCGGGTGCGGGGCTTTTGTTGGCCGACTTTTCCTCATGGCTTACGACTGGCTCAAAGGTGTCGCAGATGAATACGACGTGATCGTCATAGGCTCCGGCCTGGGCGGACTCACGGGGGCCAACGTGCTCGCCAAGGCCGGCCACAAGGTCCTACTGCTCGAACACCACTACCAGTTCGGCGGACTCGCGACTTGGTTCACGCGCAAGGGCGGGCACATCTTTGATATTTCGCTGCACGGTTTCCCCAGCGGTATGATCAAGAGCTGCCGGCGCTACTGGACCAAGGAAATCGCCGACTCCATCCACCAGCTCAAGGACGTGCGTTTCGTGAATCCGCAGATGGACGTTTGGACGACGTTTACGCGCGAGGATTACACGCGGGTGTTGGTCGAACAGTTCAAATTACCCGCATCTCAGGTCGAAGCCTTCTACGACCACCTGCGGGCGATGAACTACTACGACAACAACCCCGAAACCACCGGGCAGATGTTTGAGCGGTTTTTCCCCGGTCGCCCCGACGTCCACCGCCTGCTGATGGAGCCGATTTCCTACGCCAACGGCTCCACGTTCGACGACCCCGCCATCACCTTCGGCATCGTGTTCAGCAACTTCATGGGCTCGGGAGTTTTCACCTTTCAGGGCGGCTCGGATTTGCTGATCGAGAAGATGACCGACGAGCTGAAGAAAAACGGGGTCGAGCTGCGCAAACGCGTGCTGGTGGACCGCATCCTGATCGAGGAGCGCGACGGCAAAAAAGTCGCCTGCGGCATCGTCGCTAAAAGCGGCCGCATCATCCGCGCCAAGGCCGTGCTCTCCAACGCCAACATCAAAAACACCATTTTCCGACTGGCCGGGGCCGAGCACTTCGACCCCGAGTTCGTGAGTCAGGCCGAGGCGGTACGCATTAACACCAGCTCCTGCCAGGTGTATTTCGGCATCCGCAAAGGCGAGAGCATCCCTCACATCGGCGACCTGGTTTTCACCAGCGAAGCCCCGACTTACAGCCCGGAAGAACTCACCTCGTTGCACACCACCAGCCGCACCTTCTCGGTGTATTATCCCGACACCCGGCCCGGGACCGAGCGCTACACCGTGGTGGCCTCGTTGAACGGACGTTACCCGGATTGGCAGGCGCTTCCCGAAACCGAGTATGAGCAACACAAGGCGCGTATGATCGAGGAGAGCCTCGTCGCGCTGGAAAAATACATTCCCGACGTGCGAGCCAAGATCGACTGGATGGAAGCCGCCACCCCCCGCACCATCGAGCGCTACACCACCCACATGGCCGGCACCTCGTTCGGCACCAAGTTCGAGGGCCTGCCGGTTTCGATGAATCTCTCGGAAAAACTGCCCGGCCTCTTCCACGCCGGCAGCGTGGGCATCATCATGAGCGGCTGGCTCGGCACCATTAATTACGGCGTCATCACCGCCAACAAGATCGACAAATACCTCTTCGGGTTAAAACACGCCGCGCCCGTCGCCACACCTGCTCCGAGCGCGCCAGCACCCACTGCCTCCGCCTGATTTCCCCATGTCCTTACAAATCGAAAAACTCGTTTCCGGCACCGGCCGCGCTCCCAAAAAAGGCGAACTCGTTACCGTCCATTACACCGGCTGGCTTACCACCGGGGAGAAGTTTGATAGCTCGGTGGATCGCAAGGAACCGTTCCAGTTCAACCTCGGCATGCGCCAGGTCATCGGCGGCTGGGATCAGGGCGTGGCCGCCATGGTGGTGGGCGATAAAGTGAAACTCACCATCCCGCCCGAGCTCGGTTACGGGCGCTCCGGTTACCCCGGGGCCATCCCGCCAAACGCCACTTTAGTCTTTGAGGTCGAGCTGCTTGGCGTCGGTTAAGCGGTATTAGCGCGAGACGACCCTGCGGATACGTCCGCTTATTTTAAGCGTCTAAATTAGGCGCAGGCTGGCGCGGCCCAAGCTTAGCTACTGCTTACCGGTCCCGTCACTTTGTGGCGGTTAACCACGTTTACCATGTCCAACCGTCCTCCCACTCTCCAAGTCGATCTCGTCTTCGTCGGCGCCGGCGTCATGAGCGTCACTTTGGCGACGCTCCTCAAAGAGCTTCAGCCCGAGCTAACGATTGAAATTATCGAGGCGTTGGACTCGGTCGCGGCGGAAAGCACCAACCCTTGGAATAACGCCGGTACCGGCCACGCCGCGCTTTGCGAGCTGAACTACACCCCGGAAAAACCGGATGGCTCGGTCGATGTCACGAAGGCGATTCAGATCAACGAGATGTTCGAGGTCTCCAAACAGTTTTGGTCCTATCTGGTGCAGCAAAGGCGTTTGCCCAATCCCGCCACGTTCATCTCGCCCGTGCCGCACATCAGCTTCGTGCGCGGCGCGGACGTAAAGTTTCTCCGCACTCGCTTCGCAGGCCTGGCGGTGCATCCGCTTTTTGCCGGCATGGAATACAGCGAGGACGCCGCGCGCATCGCCGAGTGGGCACCCCTGGCCATGAACGGGCGGGCGAACGACGAACCCGTGGCCGCGACCCGTTCAGTGGAGGGCACGGATGTGAATTTCGGTGCCTTGACCGAGGGCATGCTCAATTCCCTGAGTAAACTTCCCGGCGTTTCGGTGCACTTGGGGCAGCGCGTGACCAATATCCGGCGCAACTCCTCCAACCGCTGGAAACTCAAAGTCAAAGGGCCCGATGGCGTACGTAAAGTTGCCGCCAAGTTTGCCTTTTTGGGCGCGGGCGGCGGCGCGCTTCCGCTTCTACAGAAATCGGGAATCAAGGAGGGGCGCGGCTTCGGCGGCTTCCCGGTCAGCGGCCAGTGGCTGCGCTGCGACAATCCCGAGGTCGTGGCTGCGCACGAGGCCAAGGTTTATGGCAAAGCCTCGGTGGGCGCGCCGCCCATGTCGGTGCCGCATTTGGACACGCGTTACGTGAACGGGCAGAAATCGCTTTTGTTCGGACCCTACGCCGGGTTTTCGACTAAGTTTCTCAAGGAAGGCTCATTCCTTGATCTGCCGACCTCGATCAAGCCCAACAACCTTGGTCCCATGCTGGCGGTGGCGCGGGACAACGTGGACCTCACCAAATACCTCATCGGCCAGGTCCTCCAATCCAAGGCGCAGCGCTTCGCCGCCTTGCAGGAATATTATCCCGAGGCCCGCCCCGATGACTGGCGTTTGGAAATCGCCGGACAACGGGTGCAGATCATCAAATACGATGCCAAAAAAGGCGGTGTGCTCCAGTTTGGCACCGAGGTGGTTTCCGCCGAAGACGGCAGTTTGGCCGCTCTGCTCGGCGCCTCGCCGGGCGCATCCACCGCCGTCTCGATCATGCTCGATCTGCTCAATAAGTGCTTCCCCACCCAGATGCAGAGCGTGGAGTGGAGGAAAAAACTTCAGGCCATGATCCCCAGCTACGGACAAAGCTTGGCCAAGGACAGGGATCTGCTGGCCAAAGTCCGGACGGAAGCGAACCGCACCCTCGGCTTGGTCTCTGCGCCGGCTCTGATCGGATAAGATCCGCGCTTCGCCCCGTTCGCATTTCGTTCCCTCGGTTTTACGACCTTGCAGGGTGGGGGAGGGAACGGTGTTTTGCCGTTTCCTCCTATTCTTCCATGTCCGCTCTCGACGCCGTAAAAGCCCTGATCCCGCACCGCCCCCCGTTCCTTTTTGTGGACGAGATTTTGTCGGAAAGCCCCGACGGACTACTGGCCAAACGCACCTGGCGCGCGGAGGAGGATTTTTATCGCGGGCATTACCCGAACGCGCCGATCACGCCTGGAGTCTTGTTGTGCGAAGCGGTTTTCCAAACCGGGGCCTTGTTTATGGCCCGTCAGGCCCAGGCCGCCGGGGCCGCGCCGGGCGCGGGCGTGCCGCTCTTGTCCAAAATCAGCGACGTGCGCTTCCGCACCCCGATCTATCCCGGAGACACGGTGCACATCGAGGTGAAGAAAAAGGAAGTCGTGGCCGGCTTCACCATGATGCAAGGCACGGTCAAAAAAGCCGACGGCATGCGCGTGCTCAGCGTGGACTTCACCGTGGCGTGGAAAACCCCCGAGGGCCAACCTCAGCAAGCCCAGGCCCAGCAGGCACAGTAAGCCTGCGCGTTTCAGTTCAACATCATGTGCGCGTTCACGGTTGTGCTGCATTGGCCGGAACGGCTAACCCTACATATAAGACATAGCTCACTCAGATCAGGTGATTAATGCGTTGGCCGTCCCCGGCCAATTCCGACGTTCCGCTCATTTTGACTGCGAATTAGAATAACACCACCCGCCCGCTCCCGTTTTCCCCATGCCCGACTTTCTCCAACTCACCGGCAAGACCGTGCTCGTCCAAGGCGTGGCCAACCGAAAGAGCGTGGCCTGGCACGTCGCCAAATCCCTCGAAGAACACGGCGCGAGGGTCGTTTACGCGGTGCGCTCCGAGGCCCGCAAAAAATCCCTCGAAACCCAGCTCGCGGGCAAACCCGTACTGGTCTGCGACGTCGAGGAAGAGGGCACGGCCACCCGGCTCGCCGCCGCCTACGCCGGGGGCGGTTTCGGACCTTTGCACGGCTTGGTTCATTCCATTGCCTTCGCCAACTACTCGGAGGGTTTTAAGCCCTTTCACGAGACCAAGCGAAAAGACTTTCTCCAGGCCACCGCCATCTCGGCCTTCTCCTTGGTCGAGCTGGCCAACGCCTTCAAACCCCACTTCGCCCCCCGCGCCTCGGTCGTCACCATCGGCATCTCGTCGCTCTTGGTAACGCCCGACAACTACGGCTACATGGGCCCGATCAAGGCAGCGCTCGAATCTTCGGTGCGCTTCCTGGCCAAGAGTTTCTCGGTCGATTCAGGCGGATCGGAGGTGCGTTTCAACGTGGTCGGGGCCGGGCCGCTCAAAACCAGTGCGTCGGCCGGGATCCCTGGTTACCTCGAAAGTTACCTCTACGCCGAAAAACTGACCTTCCGGAAACGCAACCTCGCCACCCAGGAGGTCGCCGACCCGGTGCTCTTCCTCCTCAGCGAACGCAGCAGCGGACTCAACGGCACCACGCTCACGGTGGACGCCGGACTCGGCTCCAATTATTTCGACAAGGACATCATCCGGCTCGCCATGCGGATGGAAACCAAGGCCTGAGATCGCCGCCCCTCGCACTCGCCCTCTCT
>CANIWJ010000083.1 GCA_947471035.1 Verrucomicrobiota bacterium | reverse complement strand
GAGGAACTCGGAGCGGAGAGCAGGGAGACGTAGGGGAGGCCGGCGGAGCCGACGGGGTCGAGGACGGAGGCGTTGGGGGTGGCGAGGGTTGCGGCCTGGCCGGTGTCGGAGCCGAGCAAGTTGAAGGCGTATTTGAGGAGGTTGGGTACGCCGTCGCCGGCGGGGGTGGCGGTGTCCTGCGAGCCGTTGGCGGCGAGGCCGTAGGTGGCGCGGAAGGCTTGCACCCCGGTCTGGGTGGAGGCGCTGGCGGTGGCGGTATAGGCGGAGTCACCGGCGGCGTTGGTCGCGCGGAGGCGATAGTGGTAGATTGTCCCGGCGGAGAGGCCGGTGTCGGAGTAGCTCGCGGCGTTGGCGGCGGGCGTGGCGATCTGGGTCCAGCCGGTGGAGCCGTCGGGGCTGCGTTCGAGTTTGAAGCCGGTTTCGTTGCTAGCGTTATCCGTCCAAGCTAGGCTCATTTGCGTGCTGGAGGTGGCCGTGGCAACGAGGCCTGAGGGAGCGGCGGGGATCAATTGCGTGTAAGGGGTGACCGACGCGAAAGTCGTGCCCATGCGGAATTCGTCGTAGGTGAGGACGTTGGCGCCGTCGCGGGTTTGGATGCCGCGAAACTGCACGCCGGAGGTCGTGGTGGTGATGGTCTTCGAGTAGGTCGGGGTGCCGAGTGCTTGGCCGAGGGCGGGGTTGAGCCAAACATCCACCACGCTGTTGGTGGCGCTATTGCAGCTGATACGTCCGACGAGGAGCACGGTTTGGTTGGCGACAGCGGTGCCGAGGCTGGCCTGCGTGCCATCGCCATCACCGTAGCGCCACTGGCTGGTGCCGTTGTATTGGCCGGGGTAAAGTTTCCAACTGACGTTGTCTTTGCCCAACTCGATCACGAGGCGGTTGTCGGTGCCGGTGTTGAGCGCGTTTACGTTGAGCAGGACGCTAAAATATAACTGCGTGGCGGAGGTGCCATTCCAGCCGAGGTAGGCGGTGTTGGCGGTCGAGCGATACGACGCGTAGGGATCGGTTACCATGGATTTATACACGCTCGCGGCGGAGAGGGAAAAGCCCGTGCCCGTGTTGCGGCGCAAGGCATTCGCCGAGGAGACGAGATCACCGGCGGAGTCGCTGTAGCTGAGTCCCGCGACGAGGGCTTGGTCCGTGCCGTGCGTGCCGGAGAGGCCGGTGCTGGTGCCGGAGGGATTGCCGCCGCTGTTGGTGGCGGGCAGGCCGTTGTTGGAGTTCAGGCCGGCATCGGGGTCGGGGTTGGTGGAGCCGAGGGCATAGTTGAACGATTCCGAAATGATTGCCGTGGTGACGGGCGCAACTTGGAGGGTCAGTGCGGTGGCGGTAGAGATGCCCGCCGCGTTGGTGGCGGTGAAAGCCACGGCATAGGTGCCTGCTTGCGAGGGCGTGCCGGAGAGAATGCCCGTTGTGGTGTTGAGCGTGATGCCGGACGGCAGGGAGCCGGTGGCGAGCGCGTAGGAGGTGGGGGTTTGCGTGGCGAGGATGGGGTAGGAAAGGGCGGTGTTGACGGTGACCGTGGCGCGTTGACCGGCGGTGATGACGGGCGTGCTGAGAATGGTGGAGGTGACGATGAGGTTGAGGTTGTTTCCCGAGATTTGCACGGTGGCGCTCCAGTTGGCCGGAAGCGTGAGCGCGGGCAGGGAGCCGGTGATGCCGCCCGCTGCGGTGATGAGGGTGTAAGTACCCGCAGTGGCGGAACCATTGGCGGTGATGGTGAGCGTGCTGCTCGTGCCGAGGGCGAGGGCACCGGTGATATCGAGTCTATCGTGCGCACCGGGCGCGGTGATGAGGTCGGCGAGCAGGCCGCCGCCGTTTGAAAATGTGACTGCGCCTGAGATCGTGCCGCTGCCGCCGAGTTTGGCGGTTTGGGAAATGGAAACCGTGCCGCTGCCGGTGGCGGAGCCAGTGGTGTTGTTGGCGAGCAGGGTGCCGCCCGTGGCGACGGTGCCACCGGTGTAGGTGTTGGCTCCGGTGAGATTCACGGTGCCGCGCTGGACGAAGAGTTTGCCGCTGAGGCCGAGCTGGGCCGCTGTGGGTGTCCAAGTGCCGGGGTTGTCCCAGGCGACGCTGCCGGTGCCGGTGAGGTTGCCGGAAAGGGTGATGGGCTGATCGCCGCTGAGAACGACGAGGAAGCCGGCTGTGGCGATGTCCGCACCGAGGGTGATGGGGCCGTTGGCGGCTTCCCAGTTTTGCGAACCGCCGAGAGTGATCGGGTTGTTGATCGTGAGTGTGTCGGCGTCTTCGTTGCGCAGGCCGGTGGTGCCGAGTGTGAGCGTCGATCCGGTGAAGGTGAAGGGGTTTACGCCAGCGGCCGATCTGATGAGCATTCCTCGCAAGGGTGCCGCAGAGACGAGGTTGATGTTGCGGTTGGTGGTGGCCGCACCATCTAAAGCCGCCGGGGTGAACTCGGAGGGTTGGTTGAGCGAAGCCCAGTTCGTTGCTGTTCCGAAGGTGCCGTCGGTGCCGCCGGTCCAGGTGCGGGCGTTGGGGATGTGGATCGTCCAGCGTAGCGCGTAGCCGTCGGCAGCCATGGCGGCATTCATGCCCGGGTAGATGGATGAATGCGTCCAGTTGGTATCCCAATTGTTACTACTGCCGATGCCGTAGTGCGGACCTTGGAATAGCAGGGCGTTGTTGTAAGTGATAAACGTGGGGGAACCGGAGTCGCCGGTGACGTAGGTGTTGACGAAGTTGGATGTCACCGTGTCCCCGAGCATCTTAGAGTAGGGATTAGATCCGCCTTCCTGCATTGATGTGATCGTGCTGCGGCCGATACGGCGCTGAAACTCGGCGTTGTTGTTATGACCGTAAACCAAGGTGTACAGACCGATGGCTCCGCTGGTCGCTCCGGTGTCCAGCAGGCGGTAAAAGGAGACCTTGTCGGCAGGGGTGAATGCGGTATCCAGTTTAATGAGGCGGGCGTCGGTGGGGGCTAGGTCAGTCATCACGGCAGTGCCGGTGATGCTACGGGAAACCATGACACCGTCGGTATTCTGGAAGGTAAAGGTGTTGTTGGAGTAGCGGTCGCCGACATGGATGGCCTGGGCCATGTGGCGGGGGCTGACCAAGGTAACGGCGAGATCGTTATAACTACTGGTATTGGTGCTCTTCCAGCCGACGCCGCTGAAGTCGTAGCCAAGGCCGACGAAGGCGACGTTGGTATTGGGGGTAAAGGGCCCAAGCACCGGATCGGTCGGCGCGCTGCTCCAGCGGTTACTGGCGTTGGCGGTATAGCCGGTGATCGTGATGGCGCGAGCTGGCACGATGAGGCTAGGAATCAGAACAGCGAAAAAAACGCGGAGAAGGGAGGTCATGGTGTGGTGACTTTGACGCGGGTGAAGCGTTTGGCTGGGCCGACGACGGAATCGGTGACGGTTACTCGTTCGAGAGTGGCGTCGAGGGACGTGACGCTTTCGGTGGCGGAGGGGTTGACGGCCCAAGTGGCGAGGGCGTCGGAGAATTCCACGGCGTAGGTGATTCCGGGGGAGGGGGAACTGGCGGCTTTGCGGCGGATATAGGTGAGTGTGAGCTTACCCGAGCCGTCCACACCGACGAGAGGCAGGCCGGCGGAGCCGGACGCGGTGAGAATAGCGGCGTTGGGGGTGGCGAGGGTCGAGGCCTGGCCGGTGCCCGAGCCGATCATGTTGAACGCGTATTTGAGGAGGTTGGCCATGCCGTCGGCGGCGGGTTTGAGCAGGTCCTGCGAGCCGTCGGCGGCGAGGCCGTGGGTGGTGCGGAAGGTGGCGAGGGCGCTTGGCAGGCCGGCGTAGAAGTCGTCGAAGGCGCGCACGCCGCCGACGCCGCCGGCGCTGCGGCCTTGGAAGCCGGCGTAGAGGGGGGTGTTGACGAGGCTGTCGAGGGCGGTGTGAGAGATGGTGTAGGTGTCGAGCAGGACCGGGGTGGCAGTGCCGCTCGCGCCGAGGCCGTAGAGATTCATGACAACGGTGAAATTATTGGAGCCGTTGTAGGTGACGGTGGCGTCGAGGGCATACCAGTCATTGTCCACGAGGGTGAGGGCGGCGGTATCGGTGGTGGCGACGGTGGTGCCGGAGGCGTTGTTGCGGCTGTTGGAGGCGAGGGCGGAGGTGAGGGAGTTGGTGGAGGCTTCTCCGATGCTGGCGACGAGGTAGCCGCCGGAGACGAGCAAGGGTGTGTCGATGCGATTGAGGCCAAGGCTGAGGCCTTCGCCACCGGCGGTGTTGGTGGTGCCGGAGGTGACGCGGGCTTTGAAGGCGATGCTGAGATCCACGGCTTGGCCGGCGGTGGTGAAGGTGATGAGCGAGGTGGGGAGGAGGGAGGCGCGGTCGGTGGAGTCTGTAGCGAGGCCGCCAGTTCCCCCTAGGCCGGCGGCGGCGTTCCAGAGTGGGCCCCAGCCGGTGGTCTCGTTGAAGGTGTTTTCGAAATTGGCCTGGCTGGTGTTGAATGAGTAGTCGATGCCGGGCGGAGGCGTGATTATCGTGAGGGTGACGACGACGGTGGGCGAGGTGCCGCCGGCGTTGGTGGCGGTGAAGCCGGGGGTGAAGGTGCCGGCCTGCGTGGGGGTGCCGCTGAGCAGACCGGTGGAGGTATTGAGGGTGATACCCGGAGGGAGGGTGCCGCTCACGTGGGCGTAGCTGATGGGGGTGCCGGTGGTTTGGATCGTGTAGGTGAGGGCGGTGCCGGTCACGCCGGTGGTGGATTGGCTGGCGGTGATGGTGGGCACAACCGGGGCCACGGGGGTGGCGGTGGTGGAGGCGGCGCTGGAGTTGCCGCTGCTGTTGCTGGCGACGACGCGGTAGTAATACGTGGTGCCGGGGGTGAGTCCGGTATCGGTATGGCTGGTGGTGTTGGCGGCGAGGGAGGCGATTTCGGTGAAGGGGCCGGAGGGGCTGGTGGCACGGAGCACGCGGTAGGCGGTTTCGTCGGTGGCGTTATCGGTCCAGGTGAGCGTCACGGTGGTGGCGGTGACGCTGGCGCTGAGGCCGGAGGGGCCGGTGGGAGGGGGCGGAAGGGCGACTTGGGCGTAGGTGGAGCCGATGCGGAGATCGTCGAAGGTGAATTTGGAGTCGCTGGCGCTGGTGCAGCCGCTGTAGAGTTCGATGTTGCTGATGCGGGTGGAGGCGACGGTCTTGGGGGAGCGATAAAGCCCGCCGGTAGTGGGCTCGGTGAGGGGCGGGAGGCTGGCGGCGGGGTATTGCCACAGGCGGCCTTCGAGTTTTTCGAAACCGTTGGTGGCATCGCCGTCGGTGTCGGAAGCGGTGATTTTGGCGATGTAGAGGTAGGTGGTGTTGGCGACGATGGCGTTGTTGGAGGAAGTGGTGGCCGCGCCGTTGCCGAAGTTAAGCGAGTAGCGGGCGTTGTTATCAGAATAGAGGCCAAGGGAGATGGGGCTAGAGCCAGTTTGGGTGCTGAAATTAAACGCGGTCGGCCGGGTGGTGAGGGTATTGGGGGAGCGCGCGATGAGGCTGACCCAGAAGGTGCGGCTGCCGGAGGCGGGCGGGTGGATCAAGGCGAGGGTGGTCTCGGCGAGATCCAAATCGAGGAAGCCGATGGAGGGTGTGTTTGGCAGGCGGATCTGGTTGCCGGTGCCAGTGATGCGTCCCGCCACCAGACTGCCTGCGAGCAAGGTGTCCTGTATGGTGGTGCTGCCTTCTGGGAGCGCCCAATTGCCATTGGCGCCGGTGCCGGTGTAAGTGCGGCCGACGACGCTGGCGGGGCTGAGGGAGTAGTTGAAAGGCTCGTGGAGGGCGGGTGGCTGGTAATTGCTGGCGAGAACGGTGATTTCTTCTGTGTAGCCCGAGGTGGCGACGGCGTTTAGGGCGCTGACGCGATAGTAATAGGTGATGCCGGTGGCGACGGTGTTATCTGTATAGCTGGTGGCGTTGGCGGCGGTGGTGGCGATTTGGGTGAAGCTGTGGCCGCTGCTGGTGCTGCGTTCGATGGAGTAGGCGGTTTCGACGGTGGTGTTGTCCGCCCAGGCGAGGCCGATGGCGAGGTCGCTGGTGGAGGTGGTGATCAAGTTGGTGGGCGGGTTGATGCTGGTCACGCCGGAGACGGCGGCGGTGTAGGCGGAGTTGCCGAGGCCGTTGGCGCTGCGGACGCGGTAGTAGTAGCGCACGCCTTCGCCGAGGCCGGTGTTGGTGTAGGAGGAGGTATTGGCGGCGGTAGTGGTGAGCAGGGTGAAGCCGGAGTCTGGGGCGGTGCTGCGTTCGACTTGGGTGCCGGTTTCGTTGTAGGCGTTGTCTGCCCAGGAGATGAGGATTTGGGAGGCGGAAAGGGCGTTGGTGGCGAGGGCCGAGGGTGCGAGCGGCAGGGTGCTGGCGGGCGGGGTGACGGAGACGATGGCGGTGTAGGCGGAGTTCACGCCATCCGCAGCTTTGAGGGCGCGGATGCGGTAGGCGTAGGTGACGCTGTCCAGCAGGCCGGTGTGGCTGTAGGTGGTGGCGTTGGCGGCGGTGGTGTCGAGGAGGGTGAAGGTGGTGGCGGAGCCGACGCGGACTTCGATGGCGTAGCCGGATTCGTCGTTGGCGTTGTCTGTCCACGAGAGGTTGGCCTGAAGGCCGGCGAGGGTGGCGGCGAAGTTAGTGGGGAGGGCGGGTGGCGGCGCGGAGGGTGCGGAGGGAGGGTTGACGAGATTAATGGAGATGCCGGAGACCCAGATTTGGCCGGCGCGGTTGGGATCGACGGCGAGGTCGCTGAGGTTGGCGAAGCGCTGGCCGGTGCCGGTTTTTTCGGACCAGGAGACGCCGTTGTCGGGGGAGTAGTAGAGTTTGTTCCAAGTGTCGCCTGCGAGGCGGCCCCAGACGGCGACGCGTCCGTAGGCGGCGTCGATGCGGAGGGCGCCGATGAAGCTGCCGACGGAGTTCCAGGAGTCGCCGCCGTTATCGGAACGGCGGAGGCCGGCGCCGCCATTGCTGATCCAGACGCGGCCGGCGACGGAGCGATCCACGGCCATGCAGTCGATGTAGGACTGGGCGCCGTAGGGCTGGCTGGGGGTCATGGCCCAGGTGGAGCCGCCATCGGTGGAGCGCCAAAAGCCGCGGGCGGAGAGAACGTTGCTGGAGCGCAGGGAAAGGTAGCGGGTGTTGGTGTTGATGCCGTCGGTTTCCAGCCAGGAGTTCTCGTGGTGGTAACGCTCGCCGGTGCTTACGCCGTCTGGGATGCCGGTGACTTTGTTAAAGGAGGTGCCGCCGTTGGTGGTGCGGTAGAGGCCGGGGTTGTTGGGTTCGCCGGATTTGTCCGTGTAGCCGAGCAGCACGAGAAAGTCGGTGGTGCTGCCGGGTGCGGCGACGGCGCGGGTGATGCCTTCGTAGGAGACGGGCAGGCCGGCGTTGGTGAGGTCGAGTTGGCTCCAGGAGGTGCCGCCGTTGGTGGAGCGGAGGATGGCGGTGCGGTTGATGCCCTGCTGGACGCCGGCGGCGATGAGGGTCTGCCCGTCGTCGCTGGTGAGGACTTCGTGGAAGGTGAAGTGTTCGTCGATGGAGGCGCGGGGGCTGGTGGCGACGTTGCCGCTGAGTCCGCCATCGGTGACAGTGAAGAGGCCTTGATCCGAGCAGGGGATGAGGGCCATGTCTGGTGCGCCGCGGGGGAAGCGGGTTTTGTAGGTGGGGACGCCGGCGAGGCCGTTGAGAATGGGGGGGTATTTCCAGGTGGCTCCGGAGTCCAGGGAGATGACCGGGGATTTGCCGCCGGTCATGAACCAGCGGGATGAGTTGGTGGGGTCGATGACGATGTGGTCACGGCCGGGGGCGGGTGCGGAAAGGGCGGTGGGGGTGGTCCAGGCCGGGGTAGGTGGGGTGGAGAGTGTGGTGTTGATGGTTGACCAGTTGAGGCCGCCATCGGTGGATTTTTTGAGGTATTGGCCGTTGTCGCCGGTGATAAAGTCGCCGTTGGGCAGCACGGCGCAGTTGACGGGACCGGCACCGTTGACGCGGGAGACGGTGGCGGTGGCGGTGTAAGTGGCGGCGGAAGCGTAGTTCGAGGCGGTGAGACGGAAGCCGCCGATGTTGGCGGCGAAGTAGCCGATGCCGTCCGAGCGGCGGACGATGGAGGTGACGAGCGGCGGGTTGGTGGGGTAGGCGGGGTTGTTTTGGCCGCCGTTGTTCCAGACGAGGGTGAAGGTGGCGCCGCGGTCGGTGGAGACGTAGAGACCGCTGAGGGCGGCGGTGGTGTCGATACCGCCGACGAAGATTTGGTCCGGGTAGCTGGGGTGTGCGTAGATGGTGGTGGGGGTGACGGTGTCGAAGGTGGTGCCGCCCATTTTGCTCCAGTTGACGCCGCCATCGATGGTGCGCCAGAGTTTGCCGGTGAGGCCGGCGCGAGCGGAGGCGAGCCAGATTTCGTTGTCGCTGGCAGGGTGGAAAAAGAGGGGAGTGGCGCCGCGATCGCGGCGCAGGGCGAGACCGCTGAGGGGGTTGCTCCAGGTGGCGCCACCATCGATGGATTTGAAGAGCTTGCCGTTGGTGGGGCTGACGCCGCTGAGGAAGGCGACGGTGTCGGCGTTGCCGGCGGCCACGGCGGCGCCGTTTACGAAGGTGTCGAAGGTCGTGAAGTCGCCCTGGAGGTATTGCCAGGATTGGCCGGCGTTGTCTGAGCGCCACATGCCGAAGACGTCGCCGAAGCCGTAGAGGCGACCGGAGGAATGGATGGCGAAACCACTGAACCAGCCGCCGCAGTCCATGGGAATGGCGCGGTAGGTGGTCTGGGCTTGGGCGAGGGCCGTGGTGAAACCCAGTAAGAGGAGGCGGAAAATCCAGTGGCGCAGGGCGGTGGTCATTGGGGGTAGGAGGGCGAATCCGCCGTGGTGGGGCTAAGGATGACTAAGCGGAGTGGGGGGATACGATTGTGGGTCGGGGCTGGTGGTGGCTAGGATCACAAGTGCACCTAGGGAGAGGTGACCTTCACGCGTCCGAAACGTTTCACGGGGGCGACGAGTGAGTCGGTGACGGTGACGCGTTCGAAGGTGGCGTCGATCGAGGTGGCGCTCTCGGTGGCGGAGGGGTTGACGGCCCAAGAGGCGAGGGCGTCGCTGAACTCGACAGCGTAGGTGATGCCGGGCGAAGCGGAGGCTTTGCGGCGGATGAAGGTGAGCTGGAGTTTGCTGGAGACGTCCACGCCGACCAAGGGCATGCCGGCGGAGCCGGCGGGGGCGAGGATGGAGGCGTTGGGGGTCGAGAGAGTCGAGGCTTGGCCGGTGCCGGAGCCGAGCAGGTTGAAAGCGTATTTGAGGAGGTTCGCCACGCCGTCTCCAGCGGGGGTGAGCAGGTCCTGCGAGCCATCGGCGGCGAGGCTGTAGGTGGAGCGGAAGTTGGCGAGGGCGGATGGGGGGGAGGTGGTGGAGGAGGCCGTGCCGCTGTTGGGGGAGTCGCCGGTGGAGTTGGTGGCGCGGAGGCGGTAGGTGTAGGTCGTGCCGGAGGGGAGACCGGTGTCGCTGGTGGCAAGGGCGTTGGCCGCAGGGGTGGCTACTTGGGTCCAGCCGGAAAGGCCGTCGGGGCTGCGTTCGAGTTTGAAGCCGGTCTCGTTGCTGGCGTTGTCGGTCCAGGTCAGGTTGATCTGGCTGGCGGAGATGGCGGTGGCGGCCAGACCCGAGGGGGCGGCGGGCACGTTGGGAAGGCCGTAGAACTGAAGTTCGGCAATGTTGCCGTAGCTGCCGTCCGCCATGAGGACGCGGGCGTAGCGGAAGGCGGTGAAGTTGGAAATGGACTGGGTGGTCAACACGCCTGTGGTGGGGGCCGTGAGGATGGTGTAAAGGTTGACCACGCCGGTGCTGAAGTCGGCGGAGGAGGAGCCTTGGATGATGGCGTTGACTATGCGGCTGGGGAAGCTGCTGCGCGGGGCGTAGCGGGCTTCGGTGATGATTTTTTCGTTGCCGAGGCCGAAATCGAGTCCGGCCCAGTTACCGTTGCCGGTGGGAGCGTCGAAGAAGGTGGTGAGGTTGCCGTCGAACACTTTGTCCACGGTGCTGGTGCTGTTGTTGTAAGAACCGGTAGTGCCTATGACGGAGCCGGTGAGTAGGGTGGCGCCACTGGGGTTGAGGATGGAAAGTGTAACGACGACAGGGGCGGAGGTGCCGGCGGCGTTGGTGGCGGTGAAGCGGGGGGTGTATAAACCGACGGCGGTGGGTGTGCCGCTGATGACTCCGGTCGCAGTGTTAAGGGTGAGGCCCGGAGGAAGGCTGCCGGAGGTGAGGGCGTAGCTGGTGGGTGTCTGGCTCGCGGCTATGCCAAAGGATAAAGCGGCGTTGAGGGCGTTGGAGGTGGTCTGGTTTGCGGTAATGACGGGTGGCAAAGGCAAGGTGGCGGAGGTGCTGGTGGAGGCGACGGAATCGCCGGCGGCGGCGGTGGAGCGGAGGCGGTAAGTGTAGGTGATGCCGCTTGAGATGGGGGAATCGGTGTAGCTGGTGGCATTGGCCGCAGCGGTGGCGAGGTAGTGGAAGTTCACGCCGTCGGTGCTGCGTTCGATGATGAAGCCGCTTTCGTTGGAGGAGGCGTCCGTCCAAGTGAGGTTGATTTGCGAGGCGGTGGCGGAGGCGTTTAAGCTGGTGGGAGTGGCGGGGGCGTTGGGGCCAGTGATGGCGAGGCTGTCGGCGACGCACCAGCCCGCGTAGGAACGGTGTCCGCCGGTGAAGACGATACCGGCGGTGAGGTTGGCGGGGAGGCCGGTGAGCGTGATGGCTTCGATGGTGGTCCACGCGGTGCCGTCGGTGGAGTATTGGGCGGTAAAGGTATCGGTGGCGCGGGTGAGGCGGAGCCAGGTGGCGGCGGTGGGTGTGGTGAGGGTGACGGGGCTGGCTGAGACGGCTAGGGAGCCGCCCGCGGTGGTGCGGCGGACGGCTTCTAGGCGTAGGTTGGTAGTGGTGAAGGGGACCAGGGCGGAGGCACCGATGAAGGCGGCGTTGGCGGTGGTGCCGTTGCGCAGGACGACGGCGAAGCGGCCTTCGGTGCCGTTGCCGTAGGCTGTGCGGCTGAGGGCCTGGAGGCGGGCAGTGACGGTGCCGTCGCCGCTGAGGGTGCGGGTGATCATCTGGCCGGTGTCGGAGTTGGCCATGCCGCCTCCTTGGGTTTGGAGAAAAAAGCCGTTTTCCGCGAAGTAGGCGCGGTTCGGCGCGTAGCCGCCGGAGAGGAGCGTGTTGGTCCAGAGACCGAGATTGGTGGCGGTGTCGTCGAAGAGGGTAACGAAGGTTTTGAGGCGGTCCGGACAGTAGGGGGCGTGGCTGTTTTGGCCGGCGGTGGTGAAGAGCGTGGCTCCGCCAGTGGGAGCGGAAATGGTGAGGTGGAGGGTGCGGTTGAGACGCTTCTGGGCGGTGGTGAGCGGGATGGTGACGATCTTAGGAGTGGCGTCTCCATCGGCCCAGTTCACCGTGGCGCTGGTGAAGGTGTAGTCGGTTCCAGATACAGCGGTGCCGGAGCCGCCGACGCTGACGAGGGCGGAGACGGCGCCGGTTTTGCCGCCTTGGCGCAGCACGGTGACGGTGGCGCTGCCGGTGGAGCGGAAGGCGTCGTAGGCGGTGTGAGCGAAGGAGAGCATGCCGGCGGGGGTGCCCGTGTTTACGGCAACGGGCTGGAATGCTGAATATTGGGTGACGGTGCCGCTGGAAAGGGTGACGATGGCGCTGATCGTGGAGATGCCGGTGGTGGCGGGCGTCCAAGAGGCGGTGTAGGGCGCGGTGGTGTCGGTGCCGAGGGACGTGGTGCCATCAAAGAACTGGACGGAGGCGACGTTGGTGAGGGTGCGCACGTCCACTTCGAGCGGGTAGGTTTGGCCCACGACGGCGGAGTTGAGGATGGAGGGTGCGACGAATTGCACGGGGGCGTAGAGCGGTGCCGTTTCACGACGGAGGAGGCGGTAGGCGGAGTTGGCGGGGAGCGGGGCACCGGTGGAGTTGCCTTCGATGCTGCCGGAGTTGTCGGGATTGGCGGCGTAGCGGTAGGTGGGTTCGGAGCGTTGGACAGCGACGCGGTAAGCGCGGGCAAAGGTCTCGCTGGGCAACCAAGAGAACTGGGTGGCGGTTTGGCCGCCGGTGGGGGTGTAGGCACCTGCGCCAGTGACCGGGGCGATGGTGGGGAAAGCATCCCAGCCGCTGGCAACGAGGCCGGATTGGCGGCGGACGCCGGTGACGGTGTTGTCGGAGAGGCTTGCCGGGGCGTAAATGGTATCACCGAGCCAGCCGCTGGAGGTGGCGATGGAGTTCAGCGTCACGGGGCTGGTGGATGGGTCAGCGCCAGAGGGGTAGCGAAGGCGGAGGACCTCGCCGATGAACGAGAAGGCAAGGTTGAAACCGAGGCTGCCGTCGAAGGCATGACCTTGCCCCCAATCCGGCACGAAGGCGATCTGGGCGCCGCGCGAGCGCCAAGGCTGGAAGGCGTTTTGCTCGATCCAACTGGGCTCGACATTGGAGTCGCCATTCCCGCCGGCGATGAGCAAGCCGGGAGTGTTGAGCAAAGCGGGTGTGGCCGTCACGTTGCTGTCGGTAATCGGGGTCCATTGGGTGGACTTATGTCCGATGAAGCAAAGGAACCGCTCGGGCATGCACTCGACAGACTCGATGGAATTGAAGCCGCCATAAGAGAAACCGCTGAAGATGACGGGGGCGTTGGCGATTTCAGGGCGGCCGGTGGCATCCGCGATGATCTTTAAATTGGCGAGTAACTTGCCTGCGCCATGGGCGGGGGACAACCCCGTGGATTCCAAGATGCTGAAATTTTGATTACTCACGCCCACGAGCGCAAAACCTATGGCGTTGGCGAACTGCTGCCACTGGGGGTCGCTGGCTAGGCCGATGGTTTGGTTGCCGCTGCCGGCCAGAAAAAAGAGGACGCCACGCACGGGGGTTCCAGCGGGTGGTACGTAGGTTCGGAAGGCGAAGTCGCCAAAGTAGCTGATGGGGCGGTAAACGGAGCGGGTGGGGTGAATGAGGCAGCCGTGGGCGTTGACCATGTGGCCGATGGAGGCACCGGAGGGATTGGCAAGGGTGAGGCCGAAGATCTGGTTTCCGAAGGGAGCGGCGGGGTTGTTGTTGTTGGCGATGGGTATGGTGATGGTCTTGTCACCCGTTTCTCCCGCAGCCCAAGAAACGACGACATTGGTCTGCGCGGTGTAGTCGGTGCCGGCGGTGGCGGTGGGGGGGATTTCCCCGGTGAACGTTGTGTCCTGTCCGGTGCGCTGAAGTGCGCGGGGCGAGTCCGGAATGGTCGAGCTGGTGCTGAGCTGGACGCTGGCGGCGCCGGAGGTCCCGCCGGAGCGGGTGAGGGTGACGGAGAGGGTGCCGGCGTCTTTTTTGGCGTAGAAAATGGGCTTCGCGAACTGGATGACGCCGGCGGCGGGGGCGTTGGGGTCTTCGATCAGGAGTTTGGCCGAGCTCTGGGTGCCGATGGTGGCCGAACCATCCGGGGTGACGAGGGCGAGCTGGAGAGTGCCGCGTCCACGGACGGGAGTGGTGCCGAAGGAGAGGACTGGTACGGTGAACGTTTTCGCGGAAAAATCCGCAGAGGCCCAGGTCAGCGTGCCGGAAGCAATGGAATTAAAGTAGGCGTCGGCACTGGAAATCTGGAGGTCCACGATGCCGGTGGGGTTCCCCGTGCTGGTTTGAACAGAAAGCGTATCATCGTAACCCCAATAGGCGACGTAGCGGACGGTGGCGGGGCCGACTCCGCCGGCCGCCCGGTTGACCGTGATGGTGGCAGTGGTGGCGGCGGTGGTGGAGCCGGTGACCGAATAGGTCGCGCTCGAAAACGATACAGCCGAGGTCTGTGCTTCGGCCGACGGAACGGTCATGAAGACAGAGAGTGCGAGAAGGATAGCACCTAAAAGACGGAAACCCCGTGAATGGAACGAATGAGGTAAGGGGGCGGCGATCGGTGTATCCATTTTATTGATAAAAGAGGGGGCGTCGGACAGTGTTTTACGGAGCGTCGACGCAGACGCGCGCGAAGCATTTGCCAGAGGTGAATGGGGCGGTGGGGATAGAAAGCAAAGCGAGCACAACGGGGTGGGGTAACGGTGCGCTTGCGTTACAGGAAATCCTAGGCGACTGCCTAATGCAAAGACCTGTCGACTTAAACGTTTAGCGTTTAGGTCCAGCTGTTCGTTTGGGGATATTGAATTAGTGGATAAATCACTAATAATCTATATTTTAAGAATCGCGATTTGAACTGGGTCAAACCTTACGCCCTGTAGTCCCTAATGCCAGATTCATCGGCCATTATAGACTACTCGCAGTTGATTTTTTTCCGCAGAGAACAGACCCCAGAGTTCACTTAGAGCCTATCCGGCTAACCAATGAAGTGGCGTTGAGCAGGAAAGCGGGTTCGGCCTAGGCGGCCGAGGCGGAGGTGAGCCAGAGGCCCATGCCGCCTCGGACAACGCAGGCCCAACCCGCTTTCCCGCTTAACCCTCCGGGCGAGGGCGAAATTTGCCGTCGGCGGCGTTGCCCGACCGGGCACGGGCCTCTGGCCCGCCTCCCGGTCGGCCGCCTTGCCGGACGGCAAATTTCGCTC
>CANIWJ010000082.1 GCA_947471035.1 Verrucomicrobiota bacterium | reverse complement strand
GCCGTGATCGCCCAGGCCAAGAAAGAAGATAAAATCGTGCGCCATGCGCCGGTGAGCTACGAGTTGGACGGGCAGGCCAGGCGGGTGCAGTTGGTCGTCGTTCCGCTCAAAAACCTCAAGGAGGCCTGTTTTCTGGTTCTGTTTGAGTCGGTGGGCAAAAACGCGCCCGCGCTTCCCGCGCTTGAGCCGGAGGTCAAAGTCCGGCGACCCGGCACCAAACACGCCGAGGCCGATTACATCGCTCGTTTGGAGCGAGACCTGGCCGATACGCGCGACTACCTGCAGTCCACTCAGGAACAGCACGAAAGCGCACACGAGGAGCTTCAGACCTCGAGCGAAGAGGCCCAGTCCTCCAACGAAGAACTGCAGAGCTTGAACGAGGAGCTGGAGACCTCGAAAGAGGAGCTGGAATCCACCAATGAGGAGTTGATTACGGTCAACGAAGAGCTCGCCACCCGGAACCAAGAGCTAAGCCAGCTGAATCATTATCTCGTCGAGTCGCAGGAACATGCCGAGGCGATCATCCGCACCGTGCCCAATCCGCTGGTCGTTCTTACCGCCGATCTCTGCCTGCAAACCGCCAACGAAGCCTTCTACCGCGCCTTTAAACTTACCCCCGCCAAAGCGCACGGCCGACTGATTTTCAAACTCGGCAACGGTGCCTGGGATATTCCCCGGCTGCGGCTCTTATTGGAGGAGATTATTCCCAAAAATAGTTTCTTCAACGATTACGAACTCACCCATACCTTCGCGGGATTGGGGCGACGGAGTTTACTGCTTAACGCGCGCATGCTCAAAGCGACGAGCGGACGACCGAAGGCGATTTTGCTCGGCTTTAAAGATGTGACCGAGGTGCTGGCTTACCAGGCGGTGCTCAGGCGCTCGGAGCTGCGTTATCGCCGGCTCTTCGAGGCTTCGCGCGATGGCATCCTGATGCTCGACCCGGAGACCCGTAAAATCACCGAGGCCAATCCGTTTATGATGAAACTCCTCGGCTACTCCCGAGAGCAGCTTCTGAAGAAAGAACTCTGGGAGATCGGTCTGTTGCAGGACGAGGCCGCCAGTCAGAAAGCCTTCCTGGCGTTGAAAAAAGACGGGTTTATCCGCTACGAGAACCTGCCGCTTAAAACCCGGGGCGGGCAGCGCTGTGAGGTGGAGTTTGTCAGCAACCTTTACCGTGAGGACGATGAGCAGGTCATCCAGTGCAACATTCGCGATATCACCGCACGTAAGCAGTCGGAAGAATACTTGCTGGCGGCACGCACTGAATTGACCGCCCGGGCTGCGCAGCTGGAGGAAGTGGTGGCCACGCGGACGGCCGAAATCACCGCCGCCAATCACCGCTTAAAGGCATCGGTGGCTTTTATTAAAAAAGGCAAGGAGACCTATCGCCTGCTGCTCGCGGACTCGGAGTTGATGCAGCGCAAGCTGCGCGGCCTCACCCGCCAGTTTCTCACCGAACAGGAAAACGAGCGCAAAGCGATCAGCCGTGAGCTGCACGACGATGTGGTGCAGATGTTGGTCGGGATAAACATGGAACTGTCGAGTCTGGCCAAAGTGGCTGCGCTGGGTGGCGCCAAGGTCCGCGCCAAGATCCGCCATACCCAGCGGCTGGTGGAGAAATCGGTGACGGCGGTGCACAGTTTCGCGAGGGAACTGCGGCCGGCGGTGCTGGATGATTTAGGGCTGATCCCGGCGATTCATGCTTACGTGAAGGTGGTCGCGGCACGGAAAAAAATGAAGATCAGTTTCATCGCCTTCCCCGGCGTGGAAGCGCTGGACGGGGACAAGCGCACCGTGCTCTACCGCGTGGCGCAGGAGGCTTTGAATAACATCGTGCGCCATGCCAAGGCCACCGAGGTGGTGATCAGCATCACCCATAGCGCCGGGGCGATCCGGCTGGAATTACACGATAACGGAAAGTCCTTCGTGGTATCGGAGGTGTTGAACGCCAAAACCAACAAGCGGCTCGGCTTGGTCGGCATGCGCGAGCGGCTCGCGATGGTGGGCGGCTCGTTGCACCTGGAGTCAGCACCCGGTCACGGGACCATCGTGCGGGCCGAAATACCGTTTGCGAAATGCTAATTCCAATTCGCGGTTAAGATGAGCAGAAAGTCAGAATTGGCCGGGGACGGCCAACGCTACACAAATCATAAGATGTCAATAAGCTAGGCATTTTATGTAGGGTTGGCCGTCCCGGCCAATGCACCTAAACTTGAAGGCTAACTAAAATTAGAGACCTCGGCGCGGGCTTACTTTTTCTCCTCGGGGGGTTTGCCCGGGAAGAGGCAGCCACAGCCCTTGCCGCAGCAGTCTTTGCGGCGGATGCGCACGTAGTCGCGCATCGGCCACCAGACCGCGAAAAGGACCACGGCTAAACCTGCGGCAATGTATATCCAAGACGACATGTGTTGCACCGTGGCGGTGTGGACGGGTTTGGCAAATCGCCGCGCATAAATCTCGCGCCTACGAAGCCGGGCTCGCCCCGGTCGATTTCTCCGGCATGATCGGGGTTTCCCATGGCTTCCTACACGACGATTTTAACCCATCCCGGCAGTGCGCACAAAGACGAGTTTCTCGCCTGCTGCGTGTTGGTTGCCCTGGCTCCCGTGCCGATTTTCCGGCGCGAACCCGGTGAGGGTGACCTCGCCGATCCGGCCACGTTGGTGGTGGATGTGGGGCATCGTCACGAACCAGAGCTTAATAATTTCGATCATCACCAATTCCCACGCGATCACCCGCCGACCTGCTCGATTTCACTGATTCTTCAACATCTCGGACTCTATGCTGACGCGCGGGCGTTTTGTGACTGGTTGGAACCGGCCGAGTGGTTCGACTGCCGTGGGCCAAACGAAACCGCGCGTTGGCTCGGGGTGGAGCGCGAGGTGGTGGCGCGTTTAAATTCGCCGATCGACGGCACGCTGTTGCGCCGTTTCGCGCAGACGACCCGGCATCAACCGGGCGAGCCTCTGTGGGAGATCATGCGCATGATCGGGGACGATTTGCTGGGTTATTTGAGAAACGGCCGCAACCGGCTCGACTACATCGCAACGCATGCCCAGCGCTGGCCGCTGCCCCATCCAGGCTTCGTCGGGTGTGAAGTCCTCTATCTGCCGCGCACCGATCCCCTGCCGGACGATCCATCTTCCGGGCTGGATCGTTATCTGGTCGCACAGGGGCTGACGGAGACGGTGATTGGCACGATTTGTCCGGACCGGCGGAGCGCGGGTTTCGGTTTGTCGCGGTTTCGGGATAATGCGCGGCTGGATTTCACCCGCATCCTGGGGGAACCGGACGTCCATTTCGCGCACGCGGGGGGCTTTGTGGCCAAGACCACCGCCACCCAGCCAGAGCGGCTGCGGGCCTTGGTCGAACTGGCGCTGGTCGGCTAGCGGAGCGGTGTCGGGGAGAAACTTTGGCTTGGATTTTGGTCCGGTGAAAGGGCAGGGTGCGCGGCACTTTAACCATGGACGCTTCCCAACAAGAGATTCTCGACATCTTCACGCGCACGCGCGCTTTGCTGCGCGGGCACTTTGTGCTCCGCTCGGGGCTGCACAGCGGACACTATTTTCAATGCGCCCAAGTTTGCCAGAACATGGCGGCGGTGGAGCGGCTGGCCGAGTTGTTGGTGGCAAAGCTGAAGGGCATCGGCGGTTTGGAGTTTACCACCGTTTTGGCTCCGGCGATGGGCGGCTTGGTGATTGGTCAGGAGGTGGCCCGCCGGGCGGGTGCGCGTTACATTTTTGCGGAAAAAGAGAACGACCGGCTGGTACTGCGGCGCGGTTTCAAGTTCACCCCCGGTGAACGAGTCTTGATCGTAGAGGATGTGGTTACCCGAGGCGGCCGCGTTTTGGAGAGCTTGGAAATCGTGCGCCAAGGGGGCGGGCATGCCGTGGCGGTCGGCATGCTGGTGGACCGTAGCGCCGGCACGATGCGCTTCGACGTGCCGGCGGTATCGCTGCTGGAGTTGAGTTTCCCGACTTTCGAGGCGGACAAGCTTCCGCCGGAACTGGCCGCGCTGCCGGTGGAAAAACCCGGCAGCTAAGGCTTGGGTAAATTTCGCGTTATTTAATCGTCACCGCGATGGGGGAGAACAGGCCGCGGGTGTAAACAATGAGCAGGTTGCGGCCGGGGCGGAGCAGGCGTTGGGCTTGCTCCGGGTCGGTGACCGGCTGGCGGTTGATCTCGACCACGACCATGCCGGGGGCGAGGCGTTTGGCGAAGGGGGAGTCCTCGGCGACTTCGCTGATGACGATGCCTTCGAGATCCTTGGGCGCGCCGATTTTGGCGCGGGTTTCGGTGTCGAGCGGTTTGACGGTGACGCCGGGGATGAATTCGTCGGCGGCCTGGGCGGCGGATAGCGCGCCGAGCTTGGCCTTCACCGTCAGCTCTTTGCCTTCGCGCACCAGCTTGACCTCGACCTCGGTGCCGGGGGCTTTGGCGGCGATCATGTTGCGCAGTTCGGCGGCGGTGGCGAGGGCGTGGCCGTTGATGGCGATGATGACATCGCTGCGTTTGATGCCGGCTTTGGCGGCGGGGCCGTCCTTGGGCACGGCACCGACGAAGACGCCGCGTTGTTCCTTCTTGAGGCCGAGGGCTTCGGCTTCGTCGGGTTTGAGGTCTTTGATGCTGCCTACGCCGAGGTAGCCGCGTTGCACGCTGCCGGTCTCGACCAGGCTGGTGAGGATGGAGGAGGCGAGGTTAATGGGGATGGCGAAGCCGATGCCGATGTTGCCGCCCCGGGCGCCGCTGGAGGAGAGGATGGCGGAGTTGATGCCGACGAGGCGGCCCTGGCCGTCGATGAGGGCGCCGCCGGAGTTACCTTGGTTAATGGCGGCGTCGGTCTGGATGAAGTTTTCGTAGCCACCTTGTTCGGCGAGGATGCCGAGGTTGCTCCGGCCGGTGGCGGAGACGATGCCCATGGTGACGGTCTGGCCGACGCCAAGGGGGTTGCCGATGGCGAATACCAGGTCTCCCACGCGCAGGCGATCGCTGTCGGCGAGGGTAACGAAGGGAAGGTCGTCGGCCTCGATTTTGATCACGGCGATGTCGGTCTTGGGGTCGGTGCCGATGAGTTTGGCTTCGAGCTCGCGGCCGTCGTTGAGGGCGACTTTGAGTTCGTCGGCTTCCTCGACGACGTGGTTGTTGGTCAGGATGTAGCCGTTTTTGGAGACGATCACGCCCGAGCCCAGGCCTTCTTGTTTCTGGGATTGGTCGGGGAAAGCGCCGTCGCCGTAGAATTGGCGGAAGATCTCGGGCACGCGCACGCGTTGCACGACGGTTTTGCTGGAATAGACCGAGACGACGGCGGGTTGTACGGGTTCGACGACGTCGGCGAAGGAGGTGGGGCGGTGTTTGGCGGCGGTGGCATCGAGCGGGCTGGAATCCACCTTGAGATCGAGTTTGGGGTGGGATTCGGCGGCACGGCAGGCGGGGAGCGAAATAAGACCGAGAAACACTAGGCCGAGGGTGGCTGTGAAGCGGGTTTTCATGGTGGGAAAGTGTGGGGATGGACCGGCGCGGCGGGGGGAATGTTCCGGCGAAACGGGGCGGAAAAAAACCGCGCCGAGGTGGGCGCGGTTGAGGGTCGAAGGCGAGGACGGGATCAGTAGCCTTTTACCTGAAACAGGCTGGTTACGGATTCGTTGTTATTAATGCGCACAATGGCTTCGGCGAGAAGCGGGGCGATGCTGAGCACGGTGATGGGCAGGCCGCGTGGCTCGACGGGGATGGAGTTGGTGGTGATCAGTTCGTCGATATGGCCGCCGCTGAGGCGCTCGTAGGCCATGTCGCTGAGCAGGGCGTGGGAAACGGCGGCGCGCACGGATTTGGCGCCGTGGGCGCGGAGCAGTTTGGCGGCGTTGACGAGGGTGCCGGCGGTCTCGGTGATGTCGTCCACGATGAGCACGTCTTTGCCGACGACGTCGCCGACGATGTTGACCGATTCCACGGTGGTGGCGGAGGTGCGTTTCTTCCACACCATGCCCACGCCAGTGCCCAGCGCGCCGGCGTAGGCGGCGGCCATTTTCATGCCGCCGACGTCGGGCGAACAGACTACGAGATTATCGCAGCGGGAACTTTCGAGGTATTTGAAGATGACCGGTGAGGCGAAGAGGTGGTCCACCGGGATGTTAAAGAATCCCTGGATTTGCTGGGAGTGCAGATCCATGGTGAGCACGCGATGGGCTCCGGCGGCGGAGAGCAGGTCGGCGACGAGTTTGGCGGTGATGGGGACGCGGGGCTGGTCTTTGCGGTCCTGGCGGGCGTAGCCGTAAAAGGGGAGCACGGCGGTGATGCGCTGGGCCGAGGCGCGCTTGGCGGCGTCGATCATGATGAGCAACTCCATCAAGTGGTGGTTGGTCGGGGTACAGGTGGACTGTACAAGATAGATGTCGTGACCGCGGATATTTTCCTCCAAGCGCACAAAGGACTCTCCGTCCGGGAAACTGGTGACGGTGGCCGTGCCAAGCGGGATGCCCACGTGTTTGCAAATTTCCTCGGCGAGAGGACGATTGGAGTTGCCGGTAAAAATCTTCAGGCGTGGTGCGCTCATACGGGTGTTGGTGGTGTGGCGGGCGAAAGGGGAAAGGTGATGTTGATGGTCAAGGAACTAGCGAGGAAGCCTTTTCAGTTCCGCGAGTTCGGCGGCTATCGTATCCACCTTACGGAAGAGGTCGGGTAAGCGCTGGCGTAGGACATTAATGCGTTGTTCGAGTTGGTAGGGCAGGCAGGGCGAGCCTTTCCAGAAGGTGCCGGGGGCGACGGTGGTGTTGATGCCGGTCTGGCCGTCGGCCTTGGCGCCTTTGCCGATGGTGAGGTGGCCGGCGACGCCCGCCTGGCCGCCGAGCACGACGTAGTCTTCCAGGGTCGCGCTGCCGGAGATGCCGACCTGGGCGCAAATGATGCAGTGGCGGCCGATGACGACGTTGTGGCCGATCATCACGAGATTATCTATTTTGGTTCCTGTTCCCACGTAGGTGCGGCTGAAACGGGCGCGGTCGATGGTGGTGTTGGCCCCGATTTCGACGTCGTCGCCGATTACGACCTGGCCGATCTGGGGGATTTTAATGTGGCGACCGGTGGCGGATTCGTAACCGAAACCGTCGCTACCAAGTACGACGCCGGCGTGCAGGCGCACGCGGTCGCCGACCACGGTTTCGGTGGCGAGGTGGACGCCGGACATGAACCAGCCATCCGTTCCGATGCGAGCGGCGCGGCCAATGAAAACCTGTGCCTGAAGAACGGTGCGCGGGCCGATCACGGCATCGTCCTCGATTACGCAGAGAGGGCCGACCGTCGCGCTGGGGTCGATGGTGGCGGAGCGGGCGATAATGGCGCTGGGGTGGATGCCGGCGGCGGGGCGGGGCCAGAGCGCGGCTTCGAGGCGGGCGCAGAGGGTGGCAAGGGCGGCGGAAGGATTATCCACCAGCAGGAACAGTTGATCGGTGGCGGGCTCGCCATCGAAGTCGGCGGGCAGGAGGACAACGGAGGCGCGAGTGGCGGCGACTTCGGGTTTGTATTTGGGGTTGCCGAGGAAGGACAGGTCACCGGGCTGGGCGTCTTTTAAGGCGGCAATGGTGCGCAGGGTGGCGGTGGTGCCGCCGCGGGTGGCCCGGGGAGTGAGCAGGGCGATAAGTTCAGCGGCACTGAAGGCGAGCGTCATGGTAAGGTTACGAACGTGAGGCGGTGAAGTGGCGGGGTCGAAAATAAAAAAGGCCCGAGGCGCTTTTGCGCATCGGGCCGGTAAGGTTAGGGGCGTGAAACGGATTACTTTGCGCCGGGGAAGGTCACCTTGGCACCGTCGTCCTTGGCGGCGGGCTTGGCGGCGGCGGGCGCAGGTGCGGGGGCAGCTGGGGCGGGAGGCGTGCCGGCGGGGCGGCCCTTGTTGATTTCCTTCTGTACTTCTTCGGTGATGTCGAACGCGCCGTCTGAGTAGATGACCGGGCTCAGGCCGATGTGGGTGAAGCCGGATTTATCGAGCACGAGGTTGGCGCTCTTCTTTTTGGCAACTTCGGAGACGGTGACGGAAATCTTGTCGAAGAGAACCTTGCGGAAGTTCTGGATGCGTTGCTGGAGCGAGCGCTGGGTGTTGCCGCGGAAGGACTGGACTTCCTGTTGCTTGCGCTGGATGTCCTCGATTTTCACTCGCATATCGGCCTGGAGTTTTTCCTTGGCGTCATTGGTGAGCGCGGGGTTTTTGCCCTTTTCTTCCATTTCCTTGAGCGCGTTAACGAGGTCCTGGCCTTCTTTGTTGAGCTTTTCGAGCTCGTCGTTGGCGCGACCTTCGTCGGCCTTGAGTTTGGCGTTTTGCTCCACCGTCTCGTAGTGTTCGTCGAGGATCTTAGCCATATCGACGATGACGATTTTGGGCGCGGGCTGCGCGATTACGGGAGCTGATACCCCGGCGAAGGCGGCCAGAGCGAGCAGGGAAGCGAGGAGTTTATTCATGCGATGAAGGAAAGAAGTTGGTAAAAAATGTTCAGTCTAAGACACGCCGATCAGAAGCGGGTGCCAAAAGAAAAGTTAAACTGCATGCCGTTGTCGTTTTGGGTGTCCGAGGTAATGGGGAAACCAAAGTCGAGGCTGAGCGGGGCACCGCCGACCATGAGGCGGATGCCAAAGCCGAAGTTGTCGTTGTAGTCAGCGTAGTCGAAGTCCCACGCGTTGGTGTTTACGAAGCCGACGTCGTAAAAGACTGCGAGGCGCAGGGGCTCGACCACCTGGAAGGTGTATTCGACGCTGCCCATGGCGTAGCTTTTTCCACCAAGTGGGCTATCAGTTTGAATTGGAGGAGTAGTTGGAGCAATATACTTAGGTCCTACTGATCTGTATTTGAATCCTCTCAAGCTGCTGGGGCCGCCGAGGAAGAGACGGTCGAAGTAGGGCACGCGGTTGTTGTCGCCGTAGCTATCGATGGTGCCGGCGCGCCCCAGGAAGGCGGCGACTTGGTTCATCGTTTCGAAGGTATTGAAATACTGGGCTCCACGGAATTCCACCCGGTAGTAGTCGGTGTCTCCACCAAAGGGTCCACCGGCGAGTTCGGTGCCGAGTTCCACGCGATTGCCCCGGGTGGTGTTGTAGAGGCGGTCGCGGGTGTCGCGCAGGAGTTTGAAGGTGAGCTTCGAGACGGAGCGCTCGCCTTCTTCGTCAAGTAAGAAGGGCGCTTCAAAGCTTACGTCCTGAATGTCCACGAGTTCTAAGGTGTAGCCGAGGCGGCCTTCGACGAGTTCGAAGAGGCGTTTGCGCAGGTAAACTTCGCCGCCGGTACGTGTCTCAGCGTAGAGGTTGTTGTAATAGTCGGAGGACGAGCGGTAGAGCGAGAAGCCGAGCGCGAGTTCGCGTTCGAGGAACCAGGGTTCTTCGAAGCTCAGCACGATTTCGCTGGAGCGGGAACCGAGTTGCACGCGGAAGCGGAATTTCTGGCCGTCGCCTTGGAAGAAGCTCTTGCGGTTAAAAATGTCGAAGTTTGATTGGCTGACTTCGGCAAAGACGACGGCGCGCTCCAAGGAGCTGAAACCGGCACCGAAGGTGAGATTACCGGTGCGGCCTTCTTTGACGGAAATCTTCAGGTTGCGGCGTCCGGGCAGGTTGGTGGTTTCCGGGCTGAGGTTTACGCTGCTTTCCTCGAAGAAGCGGGTGTTTTCCAAACGCAGCTTGGAGGTCTGCATGCGCACGGTGTTGAAGATCTCGCCTGGCCCAAGGGCAAGTTCGCGCAGGATGACGACGCTCTTCGTCTTGGTGTTGCCTTCGAGGCGGATGGATTCGACGAAGAACTTTTCGCCTTCGCTGTATTGGTATTCGATGTCGATGGCACCGGTTTGCAGATTGGGTTTGCGAATGATGCGAACGCGGGCGTCCACGTAGCCGTCTTTGCCGACGAAGTCTTCCAGGGTTTTCTGGTCTTTTTCGATCGCGGTGGGGGAGAAGTAATCGCCGGTTTTGAGTTTGAGGAAGGGGAGGAGTTTCTCGGCAGGGTAGAGTTTGTTGCCGGAGATGGTTACGTTGCCGAGTTTGTAGCGGCGGCCTTCCACGATGGTGAAAATAAGGACGAGACGGTCGGGCTTGGGGTAGGTGAACTTGACCTTGGCGGGATCGATTTCGACGTCGAGGAAGCCCATCTCGCGGTAAACATCGCGGAGCTTGTCGATGTCGGTGTCGAAGCGGTCGTCGCGGAAGCGGCCGGTATCGGTGAGCCAGGAGAACCAATTCCACTTTTTGGTTTCGATCTTCTTACGTAGCTTGCGGTCGGAGACGGCGGTGTTGCCTTCAAATTCGACGCTCTTAATGCGCACTTTGGCACCTTCTTTTACATCGAAGGTCACGAGGCCGAGGCCGGTGGTTTTGTTGCGTTCGATGCGGTAGTCGATCTTGGCCTGGTTGTAGCCGGACTTCTGGTAGTACTCGCGGATCTTTTCCGCGTCTTCCTTCACCTGGCGTTCGTCGAGGGGGAAGCTGGCCTTGCTCTTGGCCTCTTTGGCGAGGCGCTTGGCCTTCACCTTTACGTTGCCGGAGAAGACGACTTTGCTGATGCGGAACTTGGAGGTGATTTCGACGACGAGGTCCACCTTGCCGTTCACCAGCTGGCCGCGTTTGAACTCGATGAACTCGAACTGGCCGGTGCGGTAGAGGGAGCGGATATCGCGGTCGATGAGCGCATCTTCTAGCACGGCGTTTTCCTGCAACTGCATGTTGGCGCGCACGACTTGCTCGGAGACGGTGGCCGGTCCGGTGAAGCGCACGGTGATCGTGCCTACGCGAGTGGCGTCGGCGGCGGCGACGAACTTGGTCGGCACCGTGCCGCCTGCCACCGGCTGAGCATGCAGCGAGGTGGCGGCGGGGGCCAAGCCAAGGGCGACGAAGAGGAAGAGCCGGGCGCAGAGGCGGGCGGCGGAATTACTGAGTATAGTTTTCAAAACGGGTGATCGCGTTGAGGAAGGTGAGCTTAAGATCGCCCACCTCGCCGTTACGGTTTTTGGAAATGAAGAGTTCCATTGTGCCGCTGGCGACTTGGAATTTATCATTTTCCTCTTTTGGTCGGTTGAGCATGAGCACGACGTCGGCGTCCTGCTCGATGGAACCGGATTCGCGGAGGTCGGAGAGGCGGGGGGCACGGTTTTCTTTTTCGGCGGAGCGGTTTAGCTGGGCCAAGACAAGCACGGGCACCGCTAGTTCCTTGGCGAGGGCTTTTAATCCGCGCGAGGCTTCGGCGACTTGTTGTTCGCGGGGGACGTTGCCATCGGTCGGGCTGATGAGCTGGAGGTAATCCACCACAATCAGGCCCAAGGGTTGGCGGGCGTGAAGGCGGCGGGCCTTGGCGCGAAGTTCCATGACCGAGAGTGAACTGGAGTCGTCGATGAAAAGCGGGGATTTGGAAAACTCGTCCGCGACGCGCAAGAGTTCCTGTTGCTCCTCGCCGTTTTTGGAGAGCAGGCCGTCGCGCAGGAGTTTCATGTTCACCCGGGAGCGTGAGCAGAGCAGACGCAGCGCGAGCTGGGCCGCGCTCATTTCGAGGGAAAACACCAAGGTGGCCACGCCCGTGCCGCGCGTCGGCAGGGACGCATGCTCGGCGAAGTTCATCGCGAGGGACGTCTTGCCGCAGGAGGGGCGGCCGGCCAGCACGATCATTTCGGACTTTTGCAGGCCAAACAGATAGCGATCGATGTCTTTGTAGCCGGTGCTCACGCCGGTGAGTTCACCCTTTTTCATGAGCATCTTGTGGATGACAGTCATGGCCTCGCGGGTGGGCTCGCGCATGGGCTTGGCACCGTCGCCCACGCGCTCCTGGGTGACCTTGAACATGTCCTGCTCAATCTTATCGACGAACTCCTGGATGCCGCCGCTGTAACCGTAGCAGTTTTCCACCGCTCCGGTGGCGGCGCGGATGATCTCGCGCAGCAGGGCGAGCTCGCGGACTTTTTCGATGAAATAACTCGCGCCGGCGGTGGTGGGGATACGTCCGCTGATACGTGTGAGGTAGGCGTAGCCGCCGATTTCGTCGAGTTGACGGGTGGTCTTTAACTCCTCGGCCAAGACGGCGAGGTCGATGGGTTTGCCGGAATTGTAGAGCTCCAGCAGTTTTTCGTAGATGACGCGGTTGGCGGGAACGTAGAAGGAGGCCGGGGCGATTTTGCCTTCCAAGCAGCGGGCAACGACGTCGCCGCCGTCGAGCAAACAGGCGGACAGGAGTTGCTCTTCGGCCTCGACGGAATGCGGCGGCACGCGACCGGAGGCGGAGGTCGGGTTGGACGCGTCGGCGCGTGGGCGGCGGGCGGGACGAGCGGAGCTGCTGGCGGAGTCGGACATCAGGGCGAAAGGGAAGGGGATCGAAAAGGGATAAACCGGGCAGAGCAAGCGGAGCTTATTAACAAGTTTTCGCGTTCCGAGGTTGTGGAGATAGGGTTAAGCGGAGCAAGGGGTTGCAAATGGGGCATAAAAAAGCCGCGCCTCTTAGCCGAGGCGCGGCTTGGGGTGTTTCAGGGGTAATCCCTGGATGGGCCTTATTCGGCTTTTTTCTTGGACTTGTAGGTCTTGGGAGCAGGCGCGGCCTCGGGGGCGGGAGCGACCTCGATCGGGTTCTCGGAGACGACATCGAAGCTGATTTCCACGCTGACTTCGGAGTGCAGCTTGATCGAGACCTCGTGTTTGCCCAGGGTCTTAACCGGGGTGTGGAGGTGGATCTTCTTCTTGTCGATTTCGACACCGGCCTCGACGAACTTGGTATGGAGATCGGCGGCGGTGATCGCGCCGAACATCTTGCCGCCTTCGCCGGTCTTCACCGCGAATGCGAGGGAGACCTTGGCGATCTTCTTGGCGAGTTCCTGAGCGCCGGAGAGCTCTGAGGCTTCGCGCTCGGAACGGCGCTTTTTGAGCGACTCGACGCGCTTGCGGTTGGACTGCGTGAGGGCCACGGCGGCCTTCTGGGGCAGGAGGAAATTACGGGCATAGCCGGCGCGAACGCGGACTTGATCGCCTTCGCCGCCGAGACCGGCGACAGGCTTTAGGAGGAGGACTTCATGGTGGGCCATGGTGATAGGTGTGTTTAGGTTGTTTTGAAAAACTGAGGAAAAGAAACGAACGAAGGAAAACGCGGGAGCGGGCCAGTGTTTTTAGAAGGGCACGTCCTCGTCGTTGATATCGTGTTGCGGGGCAGGGGCCGGACGGCCGCCACCGGGAGCGCGAGGCGGAGTGGCCGCCGGACGCTCGAAAGTTTGATCAACGCCTTCTTCGGCACCGCCTGCCGGGCCACCCGCGCCGGGCGCGCCACCCTCGCGGCCGCCGAGGAACTGGAAGTTCTCGAGCACAACCTTGAGTTTGGAACGCTTTTGCTGGGTGGTTTTATCCTCCCACTGATCGAAGCGGAGACGACCCTCGACGAAGAGGGGGCGTCCTTTGGTGCAATACTTGGCGATCAGTTCGCCTTGTTTGCCCCAGGCTTCGATGTCCACGAAGGTGGCTTCCTCGCGGGTCTGGCCGGACTCGTCCTTGAAGGAGCGGGAAATGGCCAAACCAAACTGGCAAATGGCCGTGCCCTTGGGCGTGACTCGGAGCTCGGGGTCACGGGTCAGGTTTCCGATTAAGAGAACGCGATTAAGGTTGGCCATGGCGAGGAGGGTGGGGGGTGGCGGTGCGGCGAAGCGACGAAGAAACGCGCCGGTTTAGGCGGTTTCGACGAGCGTGCGATACACGCTGTGCTTCAGGCGGAGGCGCTCCTTGAGGGCAGCGGGGGAGCTGGCCGGGCCGGAGAACTTGATTTGCACGAAGCTGGCGGCGGGGAACTTGGTGTCGGTGACACGGGCGAAGTCCTTGCGGCCGACGTTTTCGACGGAGGTGACGGTGCCGGAGACGGCGGCGATCTCGGTCTTAACGACTTCGACGATTTGCTCGACGGTCTCTTCCTTGCCTCGGTTATCGAGGATGAAAGAGGCGAGGTAGTTGCGGTTGGCGGTGGAGCTCATGTTGGGAGGATGCGACGGTTAAGTTGATTCATGGCCTGGGCGGGACCCTGGGTGAGCAGGAGGCGCAGGCCGGTGAGGAAGCGAGGGAGTTGTTGATTAAAGAGGGTGTTTTGTTCGTCAGAGAAGCGGCCGAGCACGAAGTCTTTGAGGTCCATTTCACGAGGGAGCTTGGGGCCGATACCGAGGCGGTAGCGGACAAACCCATCGCCCATGCGAGCCAACAGGTCGGCGATGCCGTTGTGGCCGCCGGCGCTGCCGCCCAGAGCGACCTTCATCAGACCGAGGTCGATGGTGAGGTCGTCGTAAACCACCGTGATGTCGGCTGGCGCCACCTTGTGAAAGGCGGCGAGCTTTTGGATGGCGCGACCACTTTCGTTCATGAACGTAAGCGGTTTTGCCAGCCACACGGTGTGGCCGGGGGATAAATCCCAGCGGGCGATTTCAGCCTCGAAGCGTTCCTGGGTTTGCCAGGAGAGCTTTTCCGCCTGGGCGACGGCCTCCACCACCATGAATCCCGCGTTGTGGCGGGTGGCGGCGTAGGCTCGACCAGGGTTGCCGAGGCCGGCAACGAGCGAGATGGACATGACTCAAAGAACACACGCGCAAAATCCTCGCGGCAAGGCGAGGGTTTCGGCGGACACTTACTTCTTGGCG
>CANIWJ010000081.1 GCA_947471035.1 Verrucomicrobiota bacterium | reverse complement strand
GGGGTGATTTTCCGAGACCTTGGTCAAGGTGATCCGGCAACGCGGAATGGCGCGGGCAGCAGCGGCGAGAAAGGCGCGTAGTTCACGCTCGGCGGCGGCGGCGGTCTCGTTTGGCAACACGCGACGGTCGATGCTGAAGCGGGCAAAGGCGGGCACGGTGTTGATCTTGCCTCCTTCGCCGCTGGCGAAGACGCCGCCGACGTTGAGGGTGGGGCGGCGCACGCGGCCGTCGGGCGCGGTGAAGGTGCGGGTGGCGAGCTGGGTGGCATGGTCCTGAAGGGCGAGCGCGAGCCGGGCGGCGTGTTCGAAAGCGTTAATGCCTTTTTCGGGGGTGCTGCCGTGCGCGGCGCGGCCATGGACGGCAACTTCCAGCCAGACGACACCGTTGTGCCCGCAGCCGATGCGGGCGCCTTCGCCGCCTTCGAGCACGAGGGCGTAGTCGGGGCGAATACCGCCGTGCTCGACCAGCCAGCCAGCCCCGAGGGCGGAATCGGTTTCCTCGTCGGCAGTGAAGGAAACTTCAATGTTGTTGGCCAAGGTAGACTTGGTGGCGCGCAGGGAGCGCAAGGCGAGCAGGAGGCTGGCGATGGAGCCTTTCATGTCGGCGGTGCCGCGTCCGTAGATCCAGCCGTCTTGCACCCGGCCGGAAAAGGGATCGCCGTGCTTCCACACGCCGGAAACGGGCACGACGTCATAATGGGCGTTGAAATGCAAAGTGGCGGCTCCGGCAGGCGGACGCGGGCCGGAAGCGGGGAAACGGCCAAGGACGTTCCAGCGGGGATGCGACCATTGGGCCGGCGGGAGATGGCGGCGGAGGAGTGCGGTGGGGATGCGGGGGCGGCGCACGATCAGACCTGCGGCGCTCAGCTCGGTGGCGAGGAGGCGGGTGATCGCGTCGTAAAAGTCGCCGGGCGGATTAACGGTGGGCAGGCGGACGAGGCGTTGCAGAAGTGCGATGAGATCCTCGGCATGGGCGTCGATGTAGGCGGAGGGAGTCATAAGAGAAAAGGGAACGAGGCGATTGAGAGTGGCTTTGCCGCGATAAGCGAGGAACCATAAAAGCGGTCTTTCACAGTCCTTAACGGTTTCATGGTTTCGCAGGGTGCAGGGACTGTAGGGAGGCCACTCCGAAGACCGCCGTTTCGGTGGCAAGGCTCGGGACGACGGGTGAATATGGGATAAAGCGGGCGGGCAACGAAAGCCGTTGTTTTACGGGCAACAGGCGAAGAGCAAAGCCCCCACTTACCGAACTATTTCAAAGACTTCACCAGTCAGTTTTTGCGATAAATTAGGAAAAAATAGATAAATTGCAGAAAATGTATGGAAATTATCGGCGTAATCTGCATTTTAAATGGCACATGAGCTCGGCAACGTGTTTCGACGCGGCGTAGAGTTCCCTAATCTTTTGCCCTTCAAAATTTTTACCATGAAATACCCCCATTTCCTTACCTCTCTAGCAGCCGTGGTCGCTTTGGCGGTCGGCTCGGTCGGACTGCAGGCCGGCGATGCCTTGGTTAAGCTGGATACCGCCAAGTGGCCGGCCCTGCCGGCAGTTTCCGCTCCCGGTGCCTTTGCCGGCGAAGTTGGCGGCGCCTTGGTGGTCTTGGGCGGTGAGTCCGCCTCGGCCTCGGCGCACGTCCTGCCCTTGGCCTCCGGGGCCGCCTCGGCCAAGTGGGCCGAGGTTCCCGCCCCTTTCTCCCGCGCCTGGGGTGCGGTGGCACAAGGGACGGGCGAGATGATTGCCGTCGGCGGCTTGGAAAACGGCCGGGTGAGCGCTGCGGTGGATCGCTTGCAATGGGCGAACGGCCAGCTCGTCCGCACCGAACTTCCCGCGCTGCCGGTGCCACTGGCCGGTGCCGGTGCCGCACTGATCGGCAAGAAGCTATACGTCGTCGGCGGTCTGCGTGCCCTCGACGCCGACCAGGCGGAAAACTCGCTCTATGTGCTGGATCTCGCCACCTCCGCCCCGGCGTGGAAAGAGCTGGAGCCGTTGCCCGGACCCGGCCGCTTCCTTACCGCAGTAACCGGCCAATACGATTTTCTGCAGATTTACGGTGGTCGCCAAATCGTGAAAAATCCGGCGGGAGCACGCTCCTATCGCGCCACGTCCGAGGTCTGGTTTTTTCGCGCGGTGCCTTTGGAAGCCAGCACGATCCGGGGCTGGTTGCCTGCCGCCCCCGTCGCAGTGCCCTTGGCCGCCACCGGCGCGGTGGCGAGCGGCCAGGCGCACGTGTATCTGATCGGCGGCGACGAGACCGCGGAGGTCTCCACGCCTTTCGCGGTGGCCGCCGACAACCAGCCCCGCCCTCTGCGTCTTTTCCACGTGTTGACCGATGCGTGGGTGGATGCCGGCGTGGCTTTCGCCGGGGTGCGTCCTGCCACCGTGCGCGGTCCAGGGGCCGAGCTCTTTGCTTTTGGCGGACAGGGCACCACCGCCGTATCCGAGTATTCCGCCCTGCGCCGGGTGCGTGACCTGGCCTGGATCGACTACGTCGTGATCGCCGCCTACTTCGGCCTGCTTGCGGGCATCGGCTGGTATTTCTCCCAGCAAAAGGAAAGCAGCACCGAGTATTCACTGGGCGGTCGCAAGGTGCAGTGGTGGGCCGCCGGTATCAGCATGTTCGCGACCGGTGCGAGCGCGATCAGTTTCATGGCCATACCGGCGCTGGCGTTTGCCACCAATCTGGTATGGACCCTGCCCATCCTGATCTACGTCGCAGGCTACTTCGTGCAGGCTTACATCATTTTCCCCCTGCTGCGCCGTCTGCAAATCACCTCGACCTACGAATACCTGGAACAGCGTTTCAACGTACCGCTGCGTCTCATCGCCAGCGGCCAGGCCATCCTCTTTCTCACTTTTGGCCGCGCCGCCGTGGTGCTGGTGCTGCCCGCCATCGCGATCGCCACCACCACCGGTCTCAACGTATTTGTAAGTGTGCTGGTGATGGGTGCGCTGACCACGGTTTACACCGCCATCGGCGGCTACAAAGCTGTGATCTGGACCGAGGTTTTCCAGGGCATTCTCAAGTTCCTGGCCCCCGTCGCCATGATCGGCGTGGTCGTCTGGTCCCTGCCCGGCGGGTTCAAGGAATTCATCAGCGTGGGCCAGCAATACCATAAGTTCGACATGGCCCTGCTTACTTGGGACGTGACGGTGCCGGCGCTCTGGATCATGGTGCTGGGCGCGTTCATCGCCTGCACCGTGTCTCTGGCCGGCGATCAACCGATGATTCAGCGCGTATTCTCCGCCCCCGAGCATGAGGTGCGTCGCGTAGCCTTCATGAATGTGCTCTGCGGCATTCTGATATCCTTCGTGGTCAACATTCTCGGCATCGCCATTTTTGCTTTTTTCCGTGCCCACCCCGGCCTGCTCGATGCCGGGACGCAGAACGATCAGATTATCCCGCTTTTCGCCACCCAGGGTTTGCCGGCCGGTCTGGCCGGAGTGGTTATCGCGGCGATCTTTGCCTCGGCCATGGCCACGGTGGCGAGCAACATGAACAGCGTTTCCACCCTTTTCGTGGAGGATTTTTACATCCGCTGGTTCCCGGCGGTTACGGATGAGCGCCGCCTTAAGGTGCTTAAGTTTTCCGCCTATTTGGTGGGCGCAATTGGCACGGTCATGGCGCTGCTTCTCGCGGCCCTGCCGATCAAGTCCATGATGGTGGTGTGGTCGCAGGTCTCCGCTTTGCTGGGCGGTGGCATCGTGGGCGTTTATACCCTGGGTATGTTAACCACCCGCGCCAACGGTGTGGGTGCGGTGGCCGGCGCAGTGGCGAGCGTTGTCGTGGCCCTGTTGATCAAGCTCTTCACCCCGCTGCATTGGTCCACTTATCTGCCCATCGCCATCGGCTCCTGCATGGTGGTCGGGTACACCGTCAGCATCCTGTTCCCCGGCGCGAAAAAGGATCTCACCGGCCTGACGGTTTTCACGCCGCGCGCCACACCGGCGCCCATCCCGACCAAGTAAAACAAGCCGCTAACTAACCCACCACTAACGCGCCTCGGTCCACTCGCTGGCCGCATACTGCTCGGTGAGCGCCTCGACTTCGCCCTCGTCGAAGTCAGGCCAGGGCGCTTCCGCCGCGTCGGCACCGAGCGCTTCGGCCAGAGCGCCGGCGAACGCGGCTTCAAACTCCGCCCAGTCGTGCACCGCAGGCGCGGCCGGTCGCCAGATCGAGCCTTGGAAAAGCAGGCCTTCCTTGGTGCGTTTCTGAGCGGCGCCGGCGATTTTCGCCCCCGTTTCTGGGTGCAACACATCGTAAAGCTCGGGCCGGGCAAAACACACCGTCGGTCCCTTGGCCGCCGCGCAGTCTGCCCGCTCCCCCTCGCCCGCTTCCGGCGCTTCGCAGCGAGCCTTGAGCACCGCCGCCTGTCCGCACGCGCCCAAGGCTTCGACCAGGGCGGCATGCACCGCGCGGTAGCTCTCGACCGCCCGCGTCGCCTCCAGCGAGTGACCGCGTGGAATCACCAGCGCGTAGGTCCAGTCCTCACGATGGTCCACCACCCCGCCGCCAGTGGGACGACGCACCAACTCCGCGCCTTCAGGCGCGTCGGCGGGTAACTCCCCGCGCACCCAATCGATTTTCTGGCTGTAACCAAAGGTGAACGCCGGCCGGTGCCAGCCGTAGGCGCGAAACCGCGCCCGGCCGCGCCCGGCCTCCGGGTAGCGCCGGAGCAGAAGAAAGTCAGTCGCCATATTGGCGGCGGCGGAATCCGCACGGAAAGGGAGAAGGTCCAATTTGGGTTTCATGCGGTGGCGCTAGCCTATCGATGAATAGATAATCGCGGATTTCCCGAGCTTGAATTCGCAGGCACCCACGAAAGAGTCCGACCCGTAAGAAAAGACAGAATCAACCGGCGGATTAACGCTTCCCCTATTTGCGAGTTTTTGCCAAAAAATTGGTTTACGCTGAGAAGTTCTCCAACAGGTTGATGGTGTCTTTACCCCCTAAGTTTATGTCCACCCCTGCTTCTTCTTTGGTCCCCGCATCTCCGTCTTCTCGAGTAGCGGCCTTATTAGAGAAATACTCCTCCTCGAACATCAAACAGGGTAAAGCCTTCATGGCTCGACTCGCCCGTATCGAAGAAATCGAAGTTCGGCTCGGTCAACCAGGCTTGAGCCAAGAGGAAATGCAAGAGCTTATCCATCACTGCCATAAGCTACTTAACGAAATCCACTCGCTGCACTTGAAGAGCGAAATGCGCGAGTTTTACGTGCGTAGCCTGAAGGTGGCGTAGGATTTCCGGCGAAACTTTTCGTCGCGTCAGGAGGTAGCGGCAGGTGTACAGATGCCTGTTCACCATGCCCCGACCCGAATGCGAACCCTGCGTTGAAGTCATGGCCCCGGCGGGTTCCTGGGCCGCCCTCGCCGCCGCGCTCAAGGCCGGAGCCCATTCAGTCTATTTCGGGGTCGGAAAAATCAACATGCGGGCCCGCGCCGCCAACAACTTTGAGCCGGGCGACTTGCGGGAAATCGCCGCCAAGTGCCACGCCTTCGGTGCCCGCGCCTACCTCACGCTCAACACCATCCTCTTCGATGAGGAATTAACCGAAGCACAAACGGTTTGCCGCCTGGCCAAGTCCGCCGGGGTAGACGCGGTGATCGCGGCCGATCCGGCGGTCTTGCAAATCGCCCGCTCCGAGGGCCTGCCGGTCCACCTCTCGGTGCAGGCCAATGTCACCAATCTGGCGGCCGTCCAGTTCTACGCCGGCTACGCCGATGTGGTGGTCTTGGCCCGCGAGCTGAGCCTCGAACAGATTCGTGGGATCATCGCCGGGATTCGGGAACGGGGCATCACCGGGCCCTCGGGCCAGTTGGTGAAAATCGAGATTTTTGCCCACGGCGCGCTCTGTGTGGCGTTTTCCGGCAAGTGCCAGATGAGCCTCTCGGTTTATGGTCCCAAGGCCTCGGCCAGTCGCGGCGCATGTTTCCAGCCCTGCCGGCGCAACTACCGGGTGACCGATCAGGAAACCGGTACCGAGCTCGTGCTCGACGGCCACCAAGTGATGTCGCCCAAGGATCTCTGCACCCTGCCCTTTCTGGATCAGATCCTGGGCGCGGGCGTGAGCGTGCTCAAACTGGAGGGACGCGGGCGCGCCGCCGACTACGTTGCCACCGTGGTGCGGGTTTACCGCGAGGCGGTCACGGCCTGGCAGAACGGCACTTTCGCCGCCCGCCGCGACACCGGCAAATGGATGACGGAGCTGGATTCGGTTTTTAACCGCGGCTTCTGGCAGGGCGGCTACTACCTCGGCAAACCGCTGGGCGAGTGGACCGCGTCCTCCCAACCCGCCAGCACGGAGAAAAAAGTCTTCGTGGGCAAAATCACCAAGTACTACGCCCGCAGCGGCGTGGCGGAGGTTTTGATCAACGCCGAGCCGCTCACAGCCGGAGAGGAAATCTGGATTCTGGGCGAGACCACCGGAGCGCTGCGCCTGCCGGTCGCGGAGCTGCGCATCGGCAATCCCGCGACCCCGGTCGCGCGGGCCGAGCAAGGCATGGTCGCGGCGTTTCCGGTCGCGGTGAAGGTACGGGTCGGCGACCAGGTTTACCGGATCGCAGCCGCCGTCTGAAAGCCGCGCCAGTCAGCCGATCACGCTTGGCGTTTGGCATTCCCGCGATGGTTTGGGCTCATGTTTTCCCCCGCCATCGAGAAGCAGCGCCAGCAGCTCTACGCCCACACCGTCGGGCAAATGGAGCAGCGCCTGCACGGCGTAACCGAGGCCGCGCCCGCGTTTGCCGCGCTGCGCTGGGGCATGGGTGCCATCGATCGCGCCTACGAAACCACCCCGGCCAAAATCCGCGCCCAAGTCGCCTGCCGCGCCGGGTGCGGACATTGCTGCCAAGTCGCGGTCGACGTGCAGGCCCACGAGGTGTTTTTCGCCGCCGAGTTTATCCAGGTTAATTTTTCCCCCGAGGCATTGGCGGAAGTGATCGCCAAGACCGCCGCACGGCGCGCCGCCTTGGCGGCCGAAGCCACCGCCGCCGGACAGCGCGACCGTTTCATGCAGGCCTGCGCACTGCTGCGCGAGGGGAGCTGTTCGATCTACGCCGGTCGCCCCGAGGCGTGCCGGGCGCATCACGCCAGCGATGCCAGCGTGTGCGCGGCCCACATCGCCGACGCCACGGTCGATTTAACCAAGGTGTATGTACCGCCGCTGCGGGCCCGCTTGTTTGCGGTGATGCTCGGCATGGACGAAGCCATCGAGGCGGAGGGTTTCGACGACCGCGCCTACGATTTCGGAGCCGCGCTGCACGAGGCGTTGACCAACAGCCTCTGCCTCGCGCTCTGGCTGCGTCGCAAACCGGCGTTTCCCGATTCGTGTCTGGCGGGCTAGCTGGCGGCGGATGCTTCCTCGGCGAGGCGTTGGCGGGCCAGCGCGACGTAGTCGGCATTGAGCTCGATTCCGACCGAGCGACGTCCATTGCGGGCGCAGGCGGCGGCGGTGGTGCCGCTGCCGGCAAAGGGGTCGAGCACGCAATCGCCGGGACGGGTGGCGGCGAGCACCAACATTTCGATCAGGCGGATCGGCTTCTGCGAAGGGTGGCCGATCTTCTCCTTGGAATTCCCTTTGAGGCTGGGCACGCGGAGGATGTTGGTCGCGTATTTGCCTTTACGCAGGTGGGCCTCGCGCTTGACCGGGTCCGGATAACGTTTGTCGCGCAGGTAGGTCTGGATGGTGGCTTCGTCGTAGGGCACGCGCACCGCGTCTTTGTCGAAATAGGGCGTGGCGTCGGCGGTTTTGCGCAGGACGAGAATCATCTCGTATTGGGGGGTAAAACTATCCGAGCGATCGTTGTAGCCGACGACCCGATCCCAGACCACAAAGTCGTGAAACGCCCATTCGCGGCAGAGACGGGAACAGGCGTGAAGCCAGGTGTGCTCGCGTTTACCGTGTTGCCCGAAGAGGAAAACCAGACCATCGTCGCGCAGCTTGGGCCGGCAGAGCGTGAGCCATTGTTCCAGCCAGTCGAGGTAGGCTTCGGGCGTGGCCCACTGGTTGTCCCAGGCCTCTTCGAGCAGCACCTGGTAATAAGGCGGGTCGGCGATGATGGCCTGAAAATGGGCGTCGGGCAGACCGGGCACTTCGCGCAGGACGTCACCCTCGATGATGTGGTGGGCGACGGCGGCGGAATCCATGAGTGTTCGAAGAAGGAAACGAAGGTAAGTCGGGGTAAAAACTCAGCCGCGTTTCGAGCCCCACTTGCGGTCGTTTTTGATTTCGAGACGTTTGGTCTCCACTTGCAGGCCGGCCACGGCGGGGTGTTGGCAGAGGGGTTTGTAGGCGTCGGGCGTGAAGCGGAAACCAAGCGCGGAACTCGCCTCGCCGAGCGCGGCGACGCGGTTTTCAAAAACGAAGCCGAGGTCGATGCGCGTATCGCCGTTGTGCCGATCCAGCGTGGTGCGCAGCAGGCGCACGAAATCAAGTACCTTGGGATGGTCGGGATGCAGGAGCCACTGGATGCGTTTGATGTGGGACTGGGTGTAGCCGAGCAGCGGGTAGGCTTCCTTCACGTTGATGCGCGGACCTTCCTGGCCGACGATGATGGTGCCGAGCACGCAGATGAGGGCGTTCTCCGCCAGGTTCGCCCCGTAGGCGGCGAAGGCGTCGGCAAACATGTTTAGACCGATGGTCGCGTGGCGGGTTTGCAGGCTGAAGGCCATCCACGGGCGGTTGTCCTTTTTAGCCAGTTTTTTCTGGAGCGAACCGGCAATGCCGCAGAGCCGAAACTCGGTGCGGTCGTCCTGTTCGAGCAGTTCGCCGACAGGATAGGTATCGAGCGCCTCGATCAGGCCGGCGTAGGCGTCGAGCGGGTGGCCGGAGACGTAGAAACCGAGCAGCTCTTTCTCAAACTGGAGCAGCGTGGTGGCGTTAAACGCGAGCGTGGTGGTGGGGCCTTTGTTTTTCGGCGAAAGCGCGGGCGCGGAAACGGTGTCGGCGGCCTTGGCGGACGAGGCAAACATGTCGCTGGCTGCCGCGGACACGCCCCCGCCGGATCGCAGGGAAACGGGACCCTCGCCGGATCGCGGACGCGAATGGCGCATAGCGTCGTCCAACTCCCGCCGCAGAACCTCGATGGGCGGGGGCGGCTGGGGCGCGTCGAGTTCCATTCCGAAATCGAAAGCCAGGGTCTCGACCTTGGGCGCGGCGTCGGCGGGTTTGGCGGTGGGAGTGTCATTCTTGCGCAGAGCGGGATATTTGCGCACGAGGTCGGCCAGAGCTTCGAGGTGGGCGTCGATTTGGGCGTAGAGTTCTTCGCGCCCGGCCCCGGAGAAGTCGAAAGCACCGGTGGCGACGAGACACTCGACCACGCGTTTGTTCAGAGCGCGGCTATCGACGCGCAGGAGGAAATCGCGGAAATCACGGAATGCGCCGTGTGCCTCGCGCTCGGCGATGATCTTTTGCCCGGCCTGCTCGCCCACGCCCTTGATACCGGCCAGCCCGAAGCGGATCCAGGCGGAGTCGGCCTTGAACACCGGCGTAAAGGTCTCGCGACTTTCATTAATGTCCGGCCCGAGCACGGTGATTCCCATGGCCTCGGCTTCGGCGATGAAGTGGGCCACCTTTTCCGCGTTGCCCAGCTCGGCGGTCAGCACCGCCGCCATGAACTGCACCGGGTAATTGGCCTTCAGATACGCGGTGTGGTAGGCGATGACGGCGTAGGCGGCGGAGTGGGACTTGTTGAAGCCGTATTGGGCGAACTTGTTCAACAGGTCGAAAATCTCGTTGGCCTTGGCGTCGGGGATGTTGTGCAGGCGTTTCGCGCCCTCGACGAACTTCACCCGCTCCTTGGCCATGGCGTCGGCGTCTTTCTTGCCCATGGCGCGACGCAGCATGTCGGCTCCGCCCAGAGTGTAGCCGCCGATCACGCGGGCGCACTCCATCACCTGCTCCTGATAAACGATGATGCCGAAAGTTTCCTTCAACACCGGCTCCAGCAGCGGGTGCGGATAGACGATGGACGACGGGTCTTTTTTGCCGCGCGCGTAATCGGGGATAAACGCCATCGGACCCGGGCGGTAGAGCGCGGAGATGGCGTTGATGTCGTCGATGGTCGAGATGCCGACCTGCCGCGCCGCGCCCTGCATGCCGCCGGATTCTAGCTGGAAAACACCGATGGTTTTGCCGGCGTTGAGCAGCTCGTAGGTTTTGGGATCTTCGAGCCCGAGTTTTTCGAGGTCGAAGGCGGGGTCGGCGGTGCGGCGCACGTTTTCCACCGCGTCGGAGAGCACGGTGAGAGTTTTGAGGCCGAGGAAATCCATCTTCAGCAGACCGAGCTTGCCGACCGCGTTCATGTCGAACTGCACGGTCACGTCGCCTTCCTGCGCGGTCAGCGGCACGAAGTCGTCCAGCGGCTGGTCGGTGATGATGATGCCGGCGGCGTGTTTGCCGGTGTTGCGCACCATGCCTTCGAGCACGAGCCCCTGGTCGATGATTTTTTTGGCGACCGGGTTGCGGTCGTATTCGCCCTTCAGTTCGGCGGATTTCTTGAGCGAGTCCTCCAGCGAGATGTTGAGCTCGTCGGGGATCATCTTGGCCAGGCGGTCGGCCTCGGCGAAGGGCAGGTCGTGCACGCGGGAGACGTCGCGCACCACCATCTTGGCCCCGAGGGTGCCATAGGTGATGATGTTGGCCACGCAGGCGTTGCCGTATTTCTGGCGCACGTAGTCGATCACCTCGACGCGGCGGCGCATGCAGAAATCGATATCGAAGTCGGGCGGCGACACGCGTTCGGGGTTGAGGAAACGCTCGAAGAGCAACCCGAAGCGGATGGGGTCGATGTTGGTAATGCCGAGCAGATACGCGACCAGACAACCGGCGCCGGAACCGCGCCCCGGGCCGACCGGAATGGCGTGTTCGCGGGCCCAGTTGATAAAATCCCACACCACGAGGAAGTAGTCGTCGAAGCCGGTGACGTTGATAATCGAGAGCTCGTAGCCGGTGCGCAGCACGAGCAGTTCGTCGGGCGCGAGGCCGGAGTAGTCGGGCGGGGCGGGTTTCTGGCCGGGCGGCAGGTTGGATAACTTCGCCAGACGCGCGGCCACGATCTCGCGGGCCGCGACCTCGGCGTAGTCGTGGCCGTAACGGGTGTGCAGGCCGGTCACGCAAAGTTGCAACAGGTAGGCGGCGGCGGGTTTTTCGGGATGGGCGGCTGTGATCTCAGTGGGCAGCGGGTAACGCGGGTAACGCTCCGAGCCCTTGGGAAACGGGATTTTCAGGTCGCACATCTCCGCGACGAGGCGGGTATTGGTCAGCGACTCGGGAATCTCGCCGAAAAGCTTGAGCATCTCGTCGGCGGATTTCAGGTAGAACGCCGAGCTGTCGAAACGCATGCGGTTCTGCTCGGCCACCTTGGAGCCGGTCTGAATGCAGAGCAGCGTATCGTGCGAGGCGGAGTCGGTCTCGCGCACGTAGTGAACATCGTTTGAGCAGATGACCTTGAGCTGATATTTCTCCGCCAGCGCGAGCAGGCCGGGGATGATCTGGCGTTGCTCGCGAATGCCGTGGTCCTGGATTTCGACGAAGTAGTTTTCGCGTCCAAAAATATCCACATAACGCGCGCAGGCGACGTCGGCCTCGGCCTCGCGCCCGTGCATGAGGTGTTGGCAAACCTCCGAAGCGAGACAGCCGGTAAACCCGATCAGACCCTTGGCGTATTTGGCGAGGGTGGGCAGGTCGGTGCGGGGCTTGTAGTAAAACCCCTGCAAATGAGCGTCCGAAACCAGTTTGAGCAGGTTTTGGTAACCGGTCAGATCCTTGGCCAGCACCCCGAGATGAAAGTAGTTTTTACCGTCCTCGGATTTGCCCGCTTTTTCGAGCCGCGAGCCGGGGGCGATATAGAGCTCGCAGCCGACCAAGGGTTTGAGGTTGGCGGCTTTGGCGGCATTAAAAAACTCGATGGTGCCGAACATGTTGCCGTGGTCGGTCAAGGCGACGGCGGGCTGGCCCAGCTCGACCGTGCGCTTCATCAAGCGGTCGATTTTGCAGGCTCCGTCCAGCAGGCTGTAATCGGAGTGGACGTGGAGGTGGACGAAGTCTGAGGCGGCAATCGACACGGTCAGAAGAAAGCAAGGCGCGCGGGCGAGCGCGGCAAGCGCGTAGGCGAATAAACACCGCTCACAAACGGAAACGCGCGCACGCCACCTGCGATATTTCGTGTTTTAAACTTCAACTCGCCGCCGCCGCCCCCAGCCTGCGGGCGTGTCCGAGACTTTGCGCATTCTAATCGTCGGCGGCGGAGCCGCTGGTTTCTTCGCCGCCATCCATGCCGCCGAGGCGGCGCCGCACGCCCGCGTCTGCCTTTATGAGGCCACCGCCCACCCGCTGGCCAAGGTCCGCATCTCCGGCGGCGGACGGTGCAACGTCACCCACGCCTGCCCCGAACCGCGCGAGTTGGTAAAACGTTACCCGCGCGGCGGTCGCGAGCTGCTGGGGCCCTTCACCCGCTTCGGCCCGCGCGATACCATCGCCTGGTTCGAGGCCCGGGGCGTCACCCTGAAAACCGAGAACGACGGGCGCATGTTTCCCGACACCGACGACTCCGCCACCATCATAGCCGCTCTGCGCACCGCCGCCGACCAGGCCGGGGTGCACCTCTTCACCAGTATGGGCGTGCGCACCATCACCCGCGCGACCGACGGGGCGGGCTTCGACGCGGTCTTCACCGACGACTCCGGCGCGCGTTTCGACCGCGTGCTGCTCGCCACCGGCGGCAACAAAGGCTCGGCCGGCCTCTTCATCGCCGCCGAGCTCGGCCACACCATCGAGAATCCGGTGCCCTCGCTCTTCACCTTTCACATCGCCGACTCCCGCCTGGTCGGCCTCGAAGGCCTGTCCGTGCTCACCGCCGCCACCTCCGTGCCGGGCACCAAACTCGCCGACGGCGGCCCCCTGCTGGTTACCCACTGGGGCCTGAGCGGCCCCGCGATTTTAAAACTTTCCGCCTGGGGCGCGCGCGACTTGGCGGCACGCGACTACAAGTTTCCGTTGCTCGTTTCCTGGACGGGCGACACCCCCGCCCGAGCCTTGGAAACCCTCACCGCCTGGCGCCACGCCAACCCGCGCAAACAAGTCTCCACTCTCAACCCCTTCGCCCTGCCCGCCCGGCTCTGGGAACGCCTCATCGCCGCCGTGCCCGGCCTTTCGCCCGAAGCGCAGTGGGCCGGCATCTCGAAGGAAAACCTGCAAAAACTCGCCGCCCAAGTCGCCGCCTCGGAGTTCACCGTCGAGGGCAAGAGCCTCAACAAGGAGGAGTTCGTCACCTGCGGCGGAGTGCGCCTGCGCGAGGTGGATTTCAAGACCATGGAGAGCCGCCTCGTGCCCGGCCTGCATTTCGCCGGCGAGGTGCTGGACATCGACGGCGTGACTGGCGGCTTCAATTTTCAAGCCGCCTGGACCACCGGCTGGCTGGCCGGACACGCGCTGGCGGCACCGCTGCCCCCGCCGACACCAGGACCGGCATCGCCCCCGCCCGCGCCGACCGCGTGATTTCAAGATTGGCCCGCGCGGGCCTAGACCCGACGCTCTCGTCTTTCACCGTCTCGCCCTACCCCACCCCATGACCGCCGACGAACACCACCATCACCGCCGCCTCCGTTTCGCCCGGATTCGGCGGGCGAAGTTCTGGTTAAAATTCATGCCCCGGCGTGCTCGTTTTCACACCTACCCCATTGTCGGTCGTTTCGCCGCCTTCGCCCGCAAACGCAGTTACCTGTGGTCGTTTAGCTACATGAACATCCGCCCCGCGCTATACCTTGGCTCGGTGCTGACCCTGATCCCCATCCCGGGGCAACTCCCGGTCGGCTTCCTGCTCTGCCTACTCTTTCGCTCCAACTTCATGATCATGGGTGCGCTACAGTTCGTGAGCAACCCCGCGACCGGACCCTTCTTTCTTTACGGCACCTATAAACTCGGCGCGATCACCCTCGATCTCACCAGCCTTTCCAGCCACCAGGAACCCGCGCCCGCGCCGACCGTCTTTGAGGGCTCGCTCGATCTCCCCCCTCTCATTGTCCCTCCCCCTGAACCCGCTCCAACCGATCTCGAAACCCCGGACGCCGAGCAGAAGCCTACGCCGTGGCTAGACCGCTTTTACCGCATCCTCGGCAACCAGCTTCCACCGCGCGGCCAGCCGATCACCGCCCAGGCTTGGGTCAAAATTGCGGTGCACCTGCTCGCCGCCCAGCTCATCGGCGCAATTTTAGCCGGCCTAGCCTTGGGCGCGGCCCTGGACTTGCTCTGGCGGTGGCTAATGATCCCTGCCGCCCGCCACCGCCTAGCCCGCCGCCCCATCACCGCCGTCGTGACCCCGCACGACACGAATTTCCCTCCTACCTCCTGAACCCGCGCCACCGTGGATAGCTTTTTCCCGCTCTTCGTTCGTCTGCCCCTGCTGCTCGCCAGCCTCTTCCTCGGTCTCTTCGGCTGCAGCAGCCAGCCGACGCCTCCCCCCAAGGCCAGACCCGCGCCGACCGCGCCCGCCGCCGCCAAACCCGCCGCCGCCCCCCAGGTCCGCCCCACCCCGCCGCCCCAGGCCGGCCCCGTCATGCTCGGCATCGACGTGCTCGCCGCCGACGGTTTCGCCGCTGTCAAAGGCAAACGCATCGGCCTGCTCACCCACGCCGCCGGGGTGAACCGCGCCGGCGTCTCCACCATCGACATCCTCTACCGCGCCCCGGGGGTTAAACTCGTTGCCCTCTTCGCCCCCGAACACGGCCTCGCCGGCCAGATCAAGGCCAGCGTCAACTTCGGGGACGAGATCCACACCGGCACCGGCCTGCCCGTTTACTCGCTGCACGGCAAAAACCGCAAACCCACCGCCGCCCAGCTCAAGGGCCTCGATGCCCTCGTCATCGACCTGCAAGACATCGGCGTGCGCAGCTACACCTTC
>CANIWJ010000080.1 GCA_947471035.1 Verrucomicrobiota bacterium | reverse complement strand
GCGGTGGTGGCCGGATGGGTGGAAAATCCTTACTGGCAGCACTTCAGCGGACGGCAGTATTTTGAGCATGAGTTGCCGATTGATCCGTCGAGTATGACGAGGTGGCGCAAGCGGCTGGGTGAAGCCGGGGCCGAGGCGATGCTCAAGGCCACCATCGAAACCGGTGTGGCCATGGGCGTGATCCGGGCCGCGCACGTGACACATGTGAACGTGGACACCACGGTGCAGACCAAAGATGTTCGTTACCCGACGGATGCACGGCTCTATGACCGGGCGCGGGAGCGTTTGGTGAAGCAGGCTCGCAAGTCGGGATTGTCGATCAAGCAGAGCTACGAACGCGTAGGCCGTCGGCTGGTGATGATGTCCGGGCGTTACGCCCATGCCCGGCAGATGAACCGCTCGAAGCGTTGTGTGCGCAAACTGCGGACCAACCTGGGCCGGGTGATCCGTGAGATCGAGCGGCAGGGTGCACCTGAATCGCTGCGAACACTGCTTGATACAAGCAAACGTATCCACGCGCAGAAGCGTGGCGACCAAGAGAAGATTTACAGCGTGCACGAACCCGAGGTGGCATGCATCGCCAAAGGCAAAGCGGGGCACAAATATGAGTTTGGCCAGAAGGTCAGTATAGCCACGACGAGCAAAGGCGGCTGGCTGCTGGGAGCGTTGTGCGTGCCGGGCAATCCCTACGACGGACACACGCTAAAGGCGCAAATGGAACAGGTGGAGCGGCTTTGTATCAAAAAAGAGCACCTCAAAACGGTCCACGTGGACATGGGCTATCGCGGCCACGATTACGCCGGACCTGCCGAGGTGCTGGTGGATCGACGAGGACGCGGCTCCATCCCGAAACGAATCTGGCGGTGGATGAAACGCAGAGCAGCGGTCGAGCCGACTATCGGACACCTCAAAAGCGATTACCGACTGGAGCGCAACCGCTTGAAGGGACGCGCCGGCGACGCCCTAAACGCACTGTCAGCGCCGCGGCCATGAACTTTAAGAAGCTCCTGGGCTTCTTTTTGGCCTTTTGGCTCCGCCTGCTCTCCACACTCCTACTGCCTTGCTCAACTGTCTTCCGGTCATGTCTCGCCTGAAATGGCGTTTTTCAGAACCGACTAATTAATTGGGACAGCATTGGGGTTAACCGATAAATAACCCGAAGACATAACCAAAGATGGCAAGAAACACTGAGCCCGCGAGCGACGCGGGAAAGACCGAGACAAAAGCGACCAAGCCCACTGCGCTGGGCGAGGTCATCCAGATTGATCAGGCGATGGTGCGAGAGCACCTGGATCAGATCGTGATCATCACCGTGCAAGACACGTTAAACTAGCTTGCTGCCAGGCTTTTATTAATGGTTTATAATCTATGGGTGCTGTTTGTATGTAAGCGCCGAACCTGCGACCTCGAATGAGTTATAGCGCAAGGCCAAAGCTATGTCGGTGAGGACTTTTAATCGTCGTTGACCAAAAACACCCCGCTCCATCAACAAAACCAAATCTCAACTGCGGAATTTAGATTGTTATACACGGCATCCTGCCAAGCAAAGTGCAACACGTGGCCTAAAAGCCTAAAGACGGCGTCAACTGCTTGCAGTTTGCTCGGCTAATCCGGAAAACCATGTGTGTGTAAGAAAAACTACGTCGCGAAGACCTCCGAGATGCGTTCCAGCATATCCTTCTTCCATTGTATGCACCTCATGCTAGGCGGCTATTGTTGCACAGTCTCCACGCCCTTAAGTGCTTCCAGCCCTGGATTGGCTTTGAACTCAGCAGTAAACTTACATCGGTTTTCTTGGACATGTTTTGAATCGTTTTTGCGGTTTGGGTTTAACGATCACTCATGTCCAATTTTCCGGGACTACCTCGACATACGGAAACAAGACAGTCCGATAACACCCGACTAATAGGATTCTTTAAGCAGGATAACTTCACTGAAGTAACATTGTTATGATTTATGCGGGAGACCGAATGTAGTTCCATCATACCATTGAGGGGCCACCATCAATGAAATTGCTTGCTCGTAGTCACCCCTTATCTGAGCATGAAGAATGTCCATGCCCGCACTTATCAAGAAATCAACGTCGTGATCGACGCTTACTACATGGCTTTCACCTAATTCGGAAATGAAAGTACACTGGCCGTAGCTTAAGAGTGAAAAATCCTCTGGTATGCGTTTACCAATAGTGACAGCTGCGGCCGCCAACATCTCCGCCACGCGAACACGAGAACCGGAGATAAAGCAAGTAGCCGTCGTCTGTCGCTGCAGCCATTGCTTCCACTCGCTTAAGTCAAAGGGCGAAAGTTTTATGCTTTCACGAAAACAAGCTTCATTAGCCTCCAAACCGGCTTTACGCATACATTCGCGATGATACTGCCAACGAATCTCACTTTCCCCCTGCCAATCGCGATCACCCATAAAGACGATGTTACGATGTCCGGCCGAAACGGCACGGTCTGTGAGACGATGGATTGCAGAGTGGGCATCACCCATTGTGCACGGACGTAAATCATTGGCGCTTCGGTGAATGTACATTACAGGTATCGGTTTACCGTTTGGATCCTTTACAACAGGAGCCGGTCCAACCGACATTATGCCAGCAGGGCGGTTGCCGAAAAGCTCCGTTGACTCCAAAAATGGCTTGGCCATCTGTTCCGCCGACAATATAACAAACTCACTTTCAAACCCACGTTTTTTAGCACATTCAAGGCAGCTAAACGCCAGCTTTTGTGCGTAAACTTCTGATCGAAACAGCGCCTTGTTGGTTGGATTACAGAGTATAATTGCGATCCGGGTGGTTGATTTCGAAATAGGGATAGTTGCAATAACTTCTGAACCCTTACGCTTAGTGCGCAGGATATAACCCTCCTTTGCGAGTCTTTGATATACGCGAGAAACCGATGCCTTCGAGACTTTCGCAATTTTAGCTACATCCTCGGGAAGGGGAAGTAAATCACCATTTTTCCACCGACTAGTCGACAAACCTTGGTAAAAAGCATCGTAAAGTCGTTCCGCCAACGAACCGCTCAGCAGATCACTGTTTACGTGCTGAGCTATCATTTCGACAAGATCACTCTTTTTTTGAGATTGTGTCATAGTTTCAGTTAATTTGAATTTTTAAAGAAAACAAGGATTTTTGTTGATTTTTTTAGTGAAGTCCTAAAGCTAAGTTGAAGCAGCAAAAACCCTAAAGTAAATCATCAACAATAATGAACCCCTACCCCATTTCAATCAAAAATTTGCTATTTTGTTTCGTCTCACTTGGCACCTTGCCTTACTCAAGCTTAGCCGATCAACAGTCCCCCTCTACTTGGATAGGCTCTACGGGTGGTGAATGGGCGACAGCAAAAAATTGGAGTCAAGGGCTTCCCGGAATAAGCAAATCTGTCGATATTGTAGCTCCTCAGGAGATTCGTATCCGTGTTAACTCTCAAGTGTCAGTTCAGGGTATTCGAAAGAAAGGTCCAGCTACCGCTACTCTAACAGGTAATACGATTACCATAGGCAATGGCTATAATGGTTCGTTCAACTCAATTTTTGTGGAGTCTGGCGATTTTACAATCGACAACGACCTAGTGAATACCAGCAACAAGCGTATTACGCTCGGCGAAAACGCGAATTCTTTAACTTTAAACGGAAACCTAGACACCGGTGGCCAAACCACGCAAATTGGCAATCTAGGTCGTGGTAAAATTACGTTAAATGGCAATAGGTCAGGAGCTAACGCGTTATATATCAGGGATGGCGAAGTCGTTGCCCGTGGTATTCTTTCTAACACCAATGGAGGCAACACTCAGGTTCTTGAAAATGGAATAATAATCTCTGCTAGCGCGGATGGACCTTCAATCGAACCTGGCAGTATGGGGCTAATCTTGTTAGATACAGGCACATACCGATTCGCCGAGCCCAATCAAATTAATGGCTTTGTTCAATTTAGTGGAGGAACGCTTGATCTTGCGGGATTTTCAAACACCAAATATATGATCGGGAATGTCACGGTCACCCAAGATTCTGTGCTAAACTTTAGCAACGTTAAACCGGAGTCTTTATTCATCGCTGATGTGTCTAAAAACACTACTTGGACTAAGGGGGCAAAACTGAGCATCATGGGTTTTACCAAGGGCGATAAATTACGATTTGGGAACAACGCAAAAGCACTGAACGATGCCCAGCTTAGGGCCATCAATTTCGATGGTGCACCTGCTAGGATCGACGGCGAGGGGTACGTGACACCGGCTCACTTTTAATACTACTCATTTTTATAATCCCATGCATAAACCGCTAAGATATGTGTCTATTTGATTGAGTTTAATTTACTATACCTTTGGTTTTTGAATAATGGCAGCTTAAGTTATGTGCCCCTTGATCAAAAATTTTCCTACAAATATACTATGCAGCCTTTTCCCAGCAGACGGTTGACCAAGCCCTAGTTCGTTTAGTCTCCGTTGGTATTATTGTATAAAACCCGCTTTCGCAGTCTTGAGGTGCCCCGAATCGACGGACATGATTTGAGCCACTAGAGTAAGACTCAACGATGAAAGAACCGAAACAGACAGGTATGATACAACCAAGGCATGAAAAAGCGTTTCGTAAGCATTCTGTGCTGATGGAGTACCTGCCGCCGGATTGGCTGCCCCGTCCGATAGCAAGGAACATTTGCAGGCCGAGAATGAAAGACTGCGACAAGAGCTGGAGCGGATCACCGAACAGAGGGACATCCTAAAATAAAGCTGCGGGCTTCCTCTCCGAACCATCGCACAACGGTATGCCCAGCTTGAAGAGATGAGCCACGAACATCCAATCATGGCAATGAGCGACACCCTGGCGGTCTCGCTCATTGGCTACTACCAGTGGCGAAACGCACAGCACTCTGCGCGGGTGCTTCAAGCCAAGGAGATCAAGGTGAAGATTGCCAAAGTGTACGCTGCCTCCTGCGGCACGTATGGGAGCCTGCGGATGACCGTGGCCTTGAACGGGCAAGGCAAGAAGCTCGGCTCGCAACCGGCGTAGCTCACTTGTTGAGAGAAGCCGGACTGCAAGGCCAGCAAGCCCGCCGGTATCGGGTGCGCACGACCGACAGCACCCACAACTACGAAACGCATTGCCTCATAAAGATTGTTACCAGGTGGGGATAGTTGCCTCAAAATGTTTGTTACCGGCGAAGCCGGACCAACCACGAGACAACCATGAAAAATGTACTGACGGCGCCAGCGCGCCGGGAACAGGGACATGGCGGCGGTGTTGCACTTGGGAGATAGTCGATGAACCAATTCGCCTCGTACGGGTGAGGTCAGATTGCTGATGCGGCCAAAGCGGCCCTCATCCATGAAGACCGCCAATGGCGTGCGGCCTCGCCGGGCACGCTCGTGCGCTACTTCCGCCGCGAAGTTTTTTAAAAGCCGCCTCCGCCGCCGGATCCTTCTTGGGGTGGCTGGGCCTGGGCGCGATTTTGCGCCAACCAGCCTTGGCCAGCAGGCGATAGACGCTGGAGAGATCGACCTTGTGCCCGGCCAGTCGTTCGTAATCCCGCTTGAAAACATTGGCCACGACGATGCCGCCTTGGGCTGCGGCCGGAGCATGCTGATCAAGCAGGGTCTTGGTCTGGACGGCGGTTAACAAGGTTCGCCAGCGACCACCTCGACCAGGCCGCCCGATCAGGCAGGTCTCGCCCTCTCGCAAAAACCGGGAATGAAGCACACGCACCGAGTGCACGCTCAAACCAGTCAGCTCAGCGATTTTGGCCGGGGGTAACGCGTCCGAAGCTCGCATCAAAACCGCTTGGATGCGCCGCTGCTCCGCAGCGTCCTTGGCTCGGCGAAGCAAGACCCTCACCCGCTAGGCCGTATCCGCAGGAAAACCTTTAGGTGGGCGCATAAAAAAGCCTTCTGGGGCTTTCCCAAAAGGCAGGGTTATTATATTTTAGAAAGCGAAATGGTATCACAACCAAACTGACTCCGCGTGGTCGGCGGAAATACGTTTCAATTTAAGACCTTGGTTTACAAGTAATTCCGACTAAAAATACCCAGGCAGATTGAGGTAGTCGGACAGAACACAAGCACGCAGGTAGACTTTCGACTAAAAAAGTAAATTCACACAGGATTTCCGCACCACAATTAACGTCGAACTTATAAATCACATGACGTTTTTTTTATATAAATAAAAAAAGCCAACAAAACCAATCTCCACCTACCCTACCCCCATAAACCTAATCAACTACAATACGTAGCTGTCTCAAAACGACATCAATAATCGAGAAACGCATAAATTTAAATTAATAAATATATATTTATCAATTATTTAAGAAAATAACCATGTAAAACCCCACTTTCTTCTCACCTTGTAACAGCCGGCTTAATTCTTCTCATATTTATGAGATTAAATTAAATTAAAATCAAAAAGTAATTAAATTCATATATAAAAATTCATGATTGGTGTTTTTAAAATAAAAAAACCATTGACGAAACTGTTAAAAAATATCTTCTCGGCTGCATGTCGGCCGCAGCACCACCCCAACTAAATGCGTTTGATCTACCAGTATTCCTCAAAAGGATTTTTGGTGGTCAGCATATTACGTTACTTTTCAGCCAAGTTCCGGATGTAAACTATTTCGCTAAGGACGCTGCAGGCCGTTTTGTGCAGGCTGACGCAGGATTTGTGGCTATGCTAGGGGCCGCCCGGCTAGAAGACGTTTTGGGGAAAACCGATGCCGATTTTTTTCCTCCTGAGTATACCGCCCGTTTCGTAGCCGATGACCAGGCGGTGATGGTGACTGGACAGCCGCTTTGCCAACAAGCTGAACCTGTTCCTCGACCTGATCGCACGTTTGAGTGGCGGGTGGTTACCAAGGTGCCTTTGCGGGATGTTGACGGTCAAATTATTGGAATCGCTGGCATTACTTGTCGCATCCATGCGGAAAATGCGACCTGCCACCCCGGAATCTACGCGATTCTAGAACACATCGGAGTAAACTACGGCAAACGGATTACCATGCGGAATTTGGCGGAAATCGCCACTTTGTCGCCAAGCACTATAGAGCGGCATTTTGACCATATGTTTCAAACCTCACCTTTGCGTTATCTAAACACCGTGCGCCTGCGCGCTGCCCGGCACCTTTTACTGACCACGGACGACAGTCTGAGCGAGATCGCGATCGCCTGCGGATTTAGTGACCAGAGCCACATGACCGCCCAGTTTCGCCGATTCTTCGGCACCACACCGAGGCGCTATCGCCTCGCTCAAGAACTCCCCAACTAACCCACCCGCACCTCCACAACCCCGCACCCCATGAAACGCCGCTCCTTTCTTCGCCTCCTCGCCACCGCTGCCCCCGCCGCCATCGCCTTTCCCCAAATCGTTCGCGCCGAGACTCTAGGCCTGGGAGGAGGCATCGCGCCCTCCAACCGCCTCAATCTTGGTCTGATTGGCGTCGGCAGTTCTGTCCCCTGGTATAAAGAAGGTGGCCAGGCACTCAATGTCGCACGAGGTATGATGAACCACCCCGCGTGCCAGTTGATCGCCGCCGCCGACGTTGACGCCTCCCGTCGCCAGGTGGCCAAGGAAGTCGTCGAAAACGCTTACGCCAAACGTATGAACTCTGGCGAATACAAGGGCTGCGAAACCTACGTGGACTATCAGGAGCTCCTCGCCCGCCCCGACATCGACGCCGTCATCATCGGCACGCCCGACCACTGGCACGCCCTGCAACTCATCCACGCCGCCCGCGCCGGCAAACACGTCTACTGCGAAAAACCCGTCGCCAAAACCGTCACCGAGTGCCGCGCCATGGTCGCCGCTGTAGAGCGGTCCGGAATCGTCTGCCAAATCGGCAACATGCAGCGCTCCACGGGCGAGTTTCGCCGCGCCATCAACATCGTGCGCGGCGGCTACCTCGGCGAAATCAAATCAGTAAAGGTCGGCCTGCCCGGCGGTGGCGTACTCTCCGCCAAGCCGCCCGCTCCGTCACCCGACCCGGCGAGTTTCGACTTCGAGCGCTGGCTCGGACCGGCTGCCACCCAACCCTACCGGATCCTCGGGCGCGAACACCTGCACTTCAACTGGCGCTGGACCTACGATTTTGGTGGCGGCCAGCTCTCAGACTGGATCTGCCACCACTACGACATCGCTGTTCTCGCCCTTGGCCTGGAGGCCTTCGACGTCTCCGAGGTCCGCGCCTGCAAAGCCGAATTCCCCGATCTCCCCCCCGAGCTGCGCCCCACCGCTCGCTCCTACCACTTTGAAGCGGTCTATCCCAACGGACGCATCATTTCGGTCTCCGATAAACACATATTCGGCATCACCATCGAGGGCACCGAAGCCACCCTCTTTGTCACCCGCGACAAACTGGAAGTATCCAACCCTGCCTTGGAACGCATCGCCATCCCCGCCCACCGCCAAATCTACGGCACCGAGACCACCTCCCACGGGGTAAACTTCCTCGACTGCATACGCCACGGCGGACAAGTGCGCTCCCCCATCGCGGAGGTCTCGCGCATCACCAACGTCGCCCACCTCGCCAACGCCGCCTTCCGAACCGGACGCGACCGGCTCGTCTGGGATCCCGCGTCGGTCACCGCCTTCGGCGCGCCCGACGCCACCCGCCTGCTCACCCACGCCTACCGCGCCCCCTACGCCCTCCCTCTCTAAATCCTCAATTACCCCACCATGACTTTTCTCCCCCGCTTTCTGTCCCCGAGTTTCCTCGTAGTTTACGCCATCGTGCTCGCCGCCACCGGCCTGCACGCCGCACCGGGCCAGGTCTTTCCGCCGCTCACCGAGGCCGAAATCGCCAGCGTCGAGTCCGCCCTGCCGGAAAAAGCCTCCGCCCCCACCTCCCCGCGTCGCGTTCTGATTTTTTTCCGCACCGAGGGCTTCGTTCATGGTTCCATCCCGGTGAGCCGTTTCGCCCTTCAGCGTATCGGCGAAAAAACCGGCGCCTACACCAGCGTAGCCAGCGACGACATGGCCATGTTCGACCGCGCCAATCTGGCTACTTTCGACGCAGTCGTCTTTCTCAACAGTACGGGTCTGCGCTTCGACAACCCCGCCCACCGACAAGCCCTGCTCGATTTCATCCACGCCGGTAAAGGCATTGCCGGTCTTCACGCCGCGACGGACAACTTCCCCACCTGGCCCGAAGGCCAGGCCATCATGGGCGGCGTCTTTCATGGCCACCCGTGGAACGGCAATGACGTCAGCGCCGTTAAAAACGACGAACCCGCCCACGTCATCAACACCGCCTTCGGCGGCAAGGGTTTTTGGATACGCGATGAAATCTACCAGATGCGCACCCCTCCTTACAGCCGCGACCGGCTGCGCGTCCTCCTCAGCCTCGACATGTCCAAGCCCGAGAATGCCCGGCCCGCCAAAGACATCAAACGCACCGACAACGATTTTGGCATCAGCTGGATCCGCACCGAGGGCAAGGGCCGCGTCTTTTACACCTCGCTCGGTCACAACTCCGACGTTTTCTTTGTGCCCTCGATTCTGCGCCACGTGCTCGACGGCCTCCAGTTCGCCCTAGGCGACCTCGCCGCTGACGCCACGCCCTCCGCGCAACTCAAACCCGCTCCCCTGCCCGTCCTCGCTCCGGAGGCGAAGACGACCGTGCAGGAGAAGGCGCCCAAGCCTACCGCGACCGTCGCGCTGGCGCAGGAATCCGCCTTGCGCGCCATCCTCGCCGACGCCAAGGCCGCTGACACCGCTTTGTGGGCCGCGCTCGACCAGGTTCACCGCCTTGGCGCGGTCGGCCTCGTGCCGGAAGTCGAAAAACTTGCGACCCGCCCCGGCTTCGTTGATCGCGCGGCCACCGTGCTCGGGGGCCTTCGTAAATCCACAGCCAAAGACGCGTTGCTGCGCTTGAGCAAGACGGTGCCCGAAGGTGCCCGCTCGCCGTTGCTGCAAGCGCTCGGGGCCTATCCGACCCCCGATGTCTTCAAGCGACTTGGCGAACTCGCCGCCGCCGCCAACACGGCCGACGCCGATGCCGCCCGCGAAACGCTGGCGAGTTTTGGCAACAAAGATGCCCTCGCCGTGCTCGTCGGGCTCCCGGCTTCGCCCGAGGCGACCCGCGCCATCATCGACGCCACCTCGCTTCTGGCCACCCGCGACCGCGGAGCAGCCAAGACTGCGGTCGAGCAGCTTCAACGCATCCTCACCGAGCCCGGGCTCGCCCCTGCCCTGCGCGTCGAGGCCCTCGCTACACTGGCCAAACTCGACCGCGCGCCCGCCCTCGCCGCCGCAGACACGCAGCTCGCCAGCCCCGACCGCCGCTTACGCCAGGCGGCCGCGACCCTGCTCGCCTCCGATCCCACCCCCGCCCGGGTGGACGCTCTCGCCAAACTCTGGAACGACCTGCCGGCCGATGTGCGCGTGGCCTTCCTTGCCGCCTCCGCAGGCCCCGCTTCCCTCCCGCTGGTCCGGCTGGCCCTCGCTGGTGAGGAGCCGCTCGTCTATGAGGCCAGCGTTCGGGCCGCCCAACGCATTGAGGATCTGGACACGCTGCTAGCGTTGCTACCCCGCCTGTCCGAGAAGGGCCGCACCCGCGAGCTCGCCCAATGGGCGCTTGCCAACTCCGCGGCCCCGAAACTCTCCTCCCGCCTTCGCGAGGCCGCCACCCAGGCCGTGCCATCTGCACCGCTCCCGATCTTGCTCACCCTGCTAGCGGACCGCTTTGATCGCGAAACCTTTTCACTCGTGATCACCTCCTGTGCATCCGAGACCGACGAGCTTCGCGCCGCCGCCTTTGGCGCTCTCGCCACCCTGACCGCGCCGGGCGACCTGCCCGCCGTGCTCGCGATCGCTCCCCAGGTCCAAAAAAGCGCCGACCGCCGCGACTGGCGCAAGGCGCTTTTCAAGGCCGCCGCCCTGCATCCCTCCGGCGCGGAGGCAACCGCCCTCCTGATCGGCCGTCACGATTCCGCCGACGCCAATGAGCGCCCCGTGCTCATCGGCGCGCTTACCTTGGTTAGGGCTCCGGAGGCGACCGCCGCGCTCGACCAAATGCTGGCCTCCCCGGAAGCCGAGTCGCGCAAGGCCGTCCTTAGGGCGCTCTCCGCCGCCCGCGGCAAGGAATCGCTGGAACTGCTTATAAAAGTGGCCGCCGGTTCAGCCCCCGAGGACGAACGCATCCTCGCGTTGTGCAGTGCCATCGAAACCGTTCCCACGCTCGAAGGCCTCGACACCACCGCCCGCATCACCCATTTTCGCAAACTCTGGCCCCTCACCTTCCGCCAGAATGAAAAGGACGCCATTCTCGCGGCGGTTCGCCAGAGCAAGGACACAAGCGCGATCAAGTTCCTAGAGGAATTCGCCCCCGCTGCTCCTGCCGCTCCTGCGGCAAAGCCGGCCACCGCTCCCGCCAAATAAGCCTGATATCGATGTCTAGAAGCTCCCCACTGCTGCTGGCGTGGCTTCTGATAGCCGCTCCTGGCTTCGCGACCGATTCGGACGGTCCCATCTTGCGGGCGGACCTTTCGTGGGTGCCTCATGATCTAAACCGTCCCAAGCCCCCGCGCGTCGAGCCTCTTCCCGAGGAGGCGCTGCAGGCGCTACGTTACTGCGGTCGAAGCCATCTGCTTGTTCGATGGCAGCAGACTCAAAAGTTGGAAGAAACCGGGCTGCACCGTAACTTCCGACTCCTTAGGAATCGTGCCGAGTATCAAGGCATGCTCACCACCAAGGAAGATTTCGGCTCCTGTCGGCTTCATCTCGAATGGTGGTCACCGGAGCTCACGGCTGAAGTTCGCGGCCAAAAACGCGCCAACAGCGGCGTCTTCCTCATGGGTCGCTACGAGATCCAGATCCTTGACACCATCGACAGCACCCAGACCTACGCCGACGGTCAGGCCGGCGCGTTCTATGGCCAGTTTCCTCCCCTCGCCAACGCCCTGGCCCGGCGGGGCAGTGGCAAAGCTATGACATCACATTCCAACGCCTTGTCTTTGACGCCGAGGGTAATCTCGTGCGCCCCGCCCGCATGAGCGTTGAGGTCAACGGTGTGAAGGTGCCGGACAACGCCGAACTCACCGGCCCCACTGTCTGGCGCAAACGCCCGCCCTACACGGAGCACCCGGATCGACTGCCCCTCTCCCTGCAAAACCACAACGACATCCTCCGCTTCCGCAATATCTGGCTCGTGCCGATCAAGGACTGAGCCCCCACCCAGTTTTCCCATGTCCACTCCCCCTTCCCAACACTCCGTTACTCCCTTGGCGACCGGCTTCACCGGCCACTCGCTCGCTTTTCTTTCCCTCCGCCTCTGGCTCGGCTCACGAGCCTTGATCACCGGCCTCGAAAAATACTCCGCCAAAATCACCGTGCAGGAACCCCTGCTGGATGCCGCCGGCCAGCCCGACCTGAGCGGTGCCATGATGGACGTGGAGAAAAAGGTTTATGGCCTGAAATATTACCACGCCTTGCCCGACACCTTGCAGACCAAGTTCGCCGCCGAACCCCTGCTGCCCGGCTTCCTCTGCACGCCGTTCTACGCCCTCCTTGGCCCCGCCCTTCTCATCCTTGGCCTCTTCCTGCTTTTCGGTATCGCGAACCGGCTCACCTTGTTCGCGATGGGCGCGCTCTACACTGCACTGACCCTCGGCCTGATTCTCATCGGCCAGGATGCCGGCGTGTCCTGGTTGGCGATACACATCGGCCTTGTCGCCTTCGCCCTCACTCTCGTTGACCATAACCGCTTCGCCGTTACCCGCGCCTAACTCCCCATGAACCCCTCCACCACCCCTGACTCCGCCACCGGCTTCACCCGCCGGAGTTTCCTCGGTCTTTCCGCTGGAGCCCTCGCTCTCGCCAGCACGCCCCGACTTTTCGCCCAAACCATAAACCCATCGGAAAAACCGCTGCGCGTTGCCCTCGTCGGCTACGGCGCGCAGGGCCGCGTGCTCGCCGAGAGCCTGCTCAAAATCAGCGACATCAAGCTGGTCGCCCTGTGTGACATATGGGACTACGCCCGCACTTACGGCGAACGCTCCTTCAAATCGGTTGGCGTGGACGTGACCGGCTACAGCGACCTCGACGAAATGCTCGCCAAGGAAAAAGGCCTCGACGCCGCCATCATCGCCACGCCCGACGTTTTTCACGCGCCCCACACCAACGCCTGCCTCAAGGCCGGGCTCCACGTTTACTGCGAGAAGATGATGTCCAATACGCTGGAGGGCGCGCGCTCCATGGTGCAGACCATGAAGGAAACCGGTCGCCTGCTCCAGATCGGCCACCAGCGTCGCAGCAATCCCCGTTACATTTTCACCCGCGACCGCCTGATCGGTGAGGCCAAGCTCCCCGGCCGCATCACTGCCGCCCAGGCCCAGTGGAATCGCGCCGTCACCAAGGACCTCGGCTGGCCCAAGAAGTCTGACATCTCCGCCGAAAAGCTCGCCCACTACGGCTACCCCGACATGGCCACGTTCCGAAACTGGCGCTGGTATAAAAAATTCGGCGGCGGCCCGCTCTCCGATCTCGGCGCGCATCAAATCGACATCTTCAGTTGGTTCTTCGGACGCCTGCCCTCGACTGTCATCGCCAGCGGCGGCGTCGATTTCTACACCGGCCACGACTGGTTCGACAACGCGATGGTGATTTACGAGTTCCCGCAGCCCGAGGGCGGCGTGGCCCGTGCCTTCTACCAGGTCCAGACGACCACCAGCTCCGGCGGGGGTTATTGGGAACAGTTCATGGGCGCCGAGGGCACCGTGCGTATCTCCGAAAACCCGACCCAGACCAAAATTTACCGCGAGGCCGCCGCGCCCTCCTGGGAAGATTGGGTGCGTAAAAACTACCTGCGTGCCGACGCAGCTCCAGCCGCCGCCGCGCCTGCCGCCGATGCGAAAGTCGATGCCCGCGAAACCGCCGCTCTCGCCACCTACGCGCTGCCCGTCACCCTCAACAAAGCCATTCACCAATACCACTTGGAAAACTTCTTCCAGGCGATCCGTGGAAAAGCGAAGCTCACCTGCCCCGCCGACGAGGCTTTCCGCAGCGAATACCCGATCCACCTGGCCATTCAGGCCGTCGAGAAACGCCAGCTCATCACCATCGAAGAACCGACCGTCTAATCTCCCCATGAACCGCCCCCTCCACGTCTTGCTCGCCGCCCTCGCCCTCGCGGGAGCCTCCCGCGCCGCCGATCTCGTGCCGCTCGTCACCGAACTGCCCAAACCCCTGATCCTCGGCACGCCCGTGCCCATCAAAGTGGACAACCTGGAAGCCCCTCGCACCGGCAAACCGCCCGCGTTCCTCGTGCCCGCCACGGCGAAAAACCTCGCGCTCAAACGCCCCGTGACCAGCAGCGACCCCTCGCCGCTCCTCGGCGATCCGGAACTCGTCACCGACGGCGACAAGGACGCCTCCGAAGGCTGCTTCGTCGAACTGGCCGGCGGCACCCAGTGGGTGCAGATCGACCTGGGGGCCCCCGCCGAGATCAACGCCCTCTACCTCTGGCATTTCCACTCCCAACAACGCGTTTACCTCGGCGTGGTCGTGCAGATTTCCGACGACCCCGATTTCATTTCCGGCGTCACCACCGTTTACAATAACGACGCCCAAAACCTCTGCGGCCGCGGCGCCGGCAAGGATCCGACCTACATCGAAACCCACGAAGGCCGCCTGATCGACGCCAAGACCACCAAGGGCCGCTACGTCCGCCTCTACAGCCACGGCAACTCGGCCAACCCGGCCAACCACTACATCGAGGTCGAAGTCTGGGGCACGCCGAGCAAGTGATTGGCCGCCGTTCCAGCGCCCGTTGGCTTCTGCCGTTACTGGTGTTCGGGATGGCCCTTTTGGTGCGCCTGCCCGGCCTGGAGTCGAGGCCGGTGCATCCCGACGAGGCGGGTAACGCGCACCAACTCGCCGGCCTGCTCGCCGGCGAGGGCTACCGTTACCTGCCACACGACCACCACGGTCCCACGCTCTATCACCTCACCGCCACGGTTCTGCGCGTGACCGGCCCGATTCACGCCGC
>CANIWJ010000079.1 GCA_947471035.1 Verrucomicrobiota bacterium | reverse complement strand
GACCGCCACGACGCCACCGAGGCCCGCCACGATCTGCGCGCCTGGCTGGAGCGCTGGCAGGGCAAGCACCCCCGGCTGTGCCGCTGGGTGGAGGAAAACATCGAGGAGACCTTCGCCTTCTACCGGCTGCCCCGCGCTCACCACAAACATCTCAAATCCACCAACCTGCTCGAACGCCTTAACCAGGAACTGAAGCGGCGCACCCACGTTGTGCGCATCTTCCCCGACGCCGAGGCCTGCCTGCGCCTCACCCGCGCCCTCGCTGTCGAGACCCACGAGGAGTGGATCGACGCCAACCGCTACCTCAACATGGAGCCCCTTCGCGAAATCGTTCCCCACCTCTCCGCCCAAGCCGCCTAAAACCAATCCCGAGCGGGCGGGGCGGGGGCCATGCCCCCGCCCCTGCACCCCTCCCCATTTTTAATCTTTAGGTCTCCAATCCACCTACCAACCCAGACCCTTTTGCTGAACTTGACGGACATAACTGGGACTCCAACAGGCGGGAGCGTGGAATTGGCCGGGGACGGCCAACGCTACACCTGAGAAATTGGCGGTTCTGGGTGTAGGGTTGGCCGTCCTCGGCCAAGTTTTTTCGTCAAATACTTATCCCGGTTCCTTGTCTCATTCTTTTACTCTCAAAGAATCAGGACGTCTGAGATTGGTCCGCCTGCGCCTGCGTTACCCAAATAGGATTGCCGCCGGGACGCGCTGCGGCCGCGCGGACCAGTGCGTTCGCCAGGTGCGCTGTAGGGTTTGCGCCGGTAGCCGCCAAGCTCAGGGTTGAGAGCGCACTCGATTTGGTAGTCCTGCATGCGGGCAAACAGCGCAAGCAGTTGCGCCGGGTCGGGGTAGGCGTCGAGGCCCGAACGTTCCAGCGCGAGCAGGGTTTCGTGCGTCGCTTCCAGGGTGCTCAGGCAGCCCTCCTGGGGTTGTTGTTTGATAACGAAGCGGCTGGGCGCGGACGGCGTGAACATGATGCGCGGCAGGGTTTGCAGGCTGGGCGAGATGCGGAGCATTTTGCGCGCGCAGGCCCAGGTGGCATCGAGCAGGAACACGACCAGACGGCGGCCGCCCAATTTGTCGGGGCGCAGTTCGCCGCGCGAGAGGTTGCGCGCGGTCGGTCCGGGGTAGAGCAGCACACAGTGGTTGGCAGGGTCGGCGAGCAAGGCGCGCACCTCGGCGTGGGTTTCGAACTCCATGCCCATGTGGATTTCGCTCTCCGGCAGACAAAGGTGGGTGAGACGCCCGGTGCCCGCCTTCTCTTTTTTAAACTCCTTCGGGTGCATCAAAAAAACGAACTTGGTGCGTGTCGCCATGGGCACGATGGAGCCGCACCAGCAAAGGCGTTGGGGCCAGAAACAACGATAACACGTAACGCGGCTCATTTTGGATGTTCTTTTGCGGGCTTTTTGCGCAAACACCAATCTCCTTATTTACCACCCATAATCATGAGCCTCTTCATCGGCATCGATTCCGGCACTCAGTCCACCAAGGCGGTCGTCCTCGACCTCGCCTCCCGCAAGGTCATCGCGGAGGCGCGCGCCCCGCATACTTTGATCGCCGGCTTGCCCGCCGGCCACATGGAGCAGCATCCCTCCGAGTGGGCGGGCGCGCTTGAGTTCACCATCGCCGAGGTGGTCAACAAAATCGGTCCTGCGCGCGCCGCCGAGATTCGCGGCATCGGCGTATCCGGTCAGCAACACGGCTTCGTCCCGCTCGACGCCGCGGGCAAGGTCATCCGCCCGGCCAAGCTCTGGTGCGATACCTCCACCATCGCCGAATGCGCGCTCATCACCAAAAAACTCGGCGGCGAAAAAGCCGCCCTGCGCCACACCGGCAGCCTGATTTTGCCCGGCTTTACCGCGCCCAAGATACTCTGGCTGAAACGTCATGAGCCCGCGAATTACAAGAAACTCCGCCACGTGCTGCTCCCGCACGACTTCCTGAATTTCCACCTGACCGGCAACTATTTCATGGAATATGGCGACGCCTCCGGCACCGCCCTGCTCGACGTGCGCAAGCGCGTTTGGTCGAAGGCAGCGATTAACGCCATCGACCCCAAGCTCGCGGACTGGCTGCCCCCGCTCTCCTCCTCGCACGAATCGCCCGGCGTGGTGCGTGCCGACCTCACCGCCAAGCTCGGCCTGCCTGCGGGCGTGGTGGTTTCAGCTGGCGGCGGTGATAACATGATGGGCGCCATCGGCACGGGCAACGTGGCCCCCGGCGTGATCAGCGCCAGCTTCGGTACCAGCGGCACGATCTACGCCTATGCCGACCAACCGGTGGTCGATCCCTCTGGCGAGATCGCGGCTTTCTGCTCCTCGACCGGCGGCTGGCTGCCGCTGCTCTGCACCATGAACGTGACCACCGTCACCGAGCAGGTGCGCCAGCTTTTCGGCCAGGACCACGCCGCGCTCGCCGCCGCCGTGCAGTCCGTGCCACCGGGCGCGGACGGTCTCGTGCTGCTGCCTTACCTCGCCGGTGAACGCACCCCCAACGTGCCGGCCGGCTCGGGCGTGTTGCTCGGGTTGACCAACAAGACCTTTACCGCCGCCCACTTCGCCCGCGCGGCGATGGAAGGCGTGACCCTCGGCATGAACTACGGCCTGCGCCGCCTCGATACGCTCGGGGTGAAGGCCAAGGAAATCCGCGTGACCGGTGGCGGCGCGAAGTCGCCGGTCTGGCGTCAGCTCATGGCCGACATCTTTGGCGTGCCGGTGGTGGCGATGGTCGAGGACGAAGGCGCGGCGCTGGGCGGCGCCTTGCAGGCCGCTTGGTGCGTGGCGCTGAAAGAAGGCAAGAAGGCCAAGCTCACCGATTTCACCAAAGTCGTGGTGGCGGTGGACGAGAAGACCCGCTGCAAACCGGACAAGAAGGCCCACGCCCGCTACGTGAAGTTGCAGGCGCTGCAAGACCAGCTCGGGCTGGCCCTGCGCGACGTCTTCACCGCCCAGCGCGCGCTGGCTTGAGCGTGAAGGGCAGGGCGGGGTCGTCGCACCCCGCCCTTACACGGCCGCCGGGCGCTGTGCGCCAAAGAGGTCCGCGATGATGTCTTCCAGCGGCACGTCAGTGATTGCGATATCCGCTACCGCTCCAGCCGCTAGGATGCGTCCGGTGGCGGCCACGATCTCGCCGCTCGGAACGTGTAGGATGATCTCGCCGTCGTCGGTCGGCTTGGGCGCATAGGCGGCCAGCGCCTCCATGCCGGGGAAGGGCAGGGCGACCGGACGGAAACGCAGGATTTTTTTGCGACCGCCAGCCGACTCCAGCCGGTCGAGCCCGCCGTCGTAGATCTTGCGGCCCTTATCGATTACGATCACGCGGTCGCAGAGTTCCTGAATATCCGCCATGTAGTGGCTGGTGAGCAAAATCGTGGTGCGGTATTTTCGGTTATACTCGCGGAGAAAACCACGCACGGCGCGCTGCGAGACGACGTCGAGGCCGATGGTGGGTTCGTCGAGGAAAAGCACGCGCGGGCGGTGGAGCAGGGCGGCGATGAGCTCCATTTTCATGCGTTCGCCGAGGGAAAGCTCGCGCACCATGGTGCTGAGTTTTTCACGCACGCCGAGCAGCTCCACCAACTCATCAAGCGTGGCCTTATACTGTTCGGCGGACAGGCCGTAGATGTGGCGCAGGAGGAGAAAACTCTCCTGGGCGGGGAGATCCCACCAGAGCTGGTTTTTCTGGCCGAGCACCAGGGCGAATAGGCGGCGGTAGGCGTTTTCGCGTTTTACCGGGTCGAAGCCGGCAACGCGGGCCTTGCCCGAGGTCGGGTGAATGAGCCCGGCGAGCATCTTGAGCGTGGTGGTCTTGCCCGCGCCGTTGGGTCCGAGGAAGCCGACGAACTCACCCTCGGCGATGGTGAACGAGATGTCTTTGGCGGCGGCGAGCTCCTCGAACTCGCGATGAAACAGGCCGCGCACGCCGGCCCAGAAGCCGGGCGGCTTTTTGTAGGTGCGGAAAATACGGGTGAGGTTTTCGACTTCGATCATGGCGGGAGCACGCAACTAGGCGGAGAACAGGTCAAAAGGAAAGGCCCGCGATTGGGCCAGCGGATCAAGCCGGCCAGATCCCGGCTTTTACCAAGGTGCGGGTGACGTCGCCCGCCCAGTCCTTGTTTGCCGCCGGGCTGGCTGGGCTGGGGTGCAGGACCTGGGTGATTTTCCACGGGTCGGAGGGCGTGGTGACCTCGGCGAATTTCTGCGCGGCGTAGGCCCCGACCCCGACCAAGTGGGTGGGCTGAAGCGCTTCGAGCACGGCGCGCAAGTGGGCGCGACAAGGGGCGTCCACCGCAGCGCGCTCGGCGGCGGTGAGTTTGTCGGGGGTGAGGTTGGCCCCGCTCTCGCTCATCCAGACGAGCGGGCAGTAGTTGAGCACGAAGTGTTCGGCGAAAAACGCCTCGGGTGAGCCGAAGCGCGCAGCGAAGAGCCCCCAGAGACGTTTGCCGCTTACTTCGCTGCGGGTGCAGGCGAAGCCGGTGACGGGACGCTTGGGGTGTTCTGGGAAGGGCATGTCCACCGGTTCCTGGATGCGCAGCCAGTCGCGCACGGCGGCGACCTCGCCGAAAGGCACGCCGGTCTGGGTCATCCCATAGGGGCCGGGGTTCATGCCGAGGAAGACCACACGCTTGGGGGCGGAGCCGTAGCGGGTAAGGTAGGCGGCGTGCGGTGCCCAGGCGTGCCGCAGCGGGTTGTAAGTGTAAGCAACCGGAAGCGCGAAGGTGAGCCGGTCCACGGCGTCGCGAAGGGTGGCGGCGGATTCGAGAAGGGACGGCATGGCGGGACGGGTGGAAGGGGCTTTGACGCGCGTGGAGATAATTAACCGGCAAAGGAGCGGATTGAAAAAAGCCCCGACCACCGGTCGGGGCTAGATTAAGGCAAACGCTCCGAAGCGTCAGACGGGACGCTCAGTTCTTCGGGAAGCCTTCCGGGTGGGACTGGTGCCACTTCCAGGCGGTGGCGACGATGGGCTCGATGGTGGTGAATTGCGGCACCCAGCCGAGCTCGCTCTTGGCCTTGGTGGAGTCGGCATAGAGGGCAGGCGGATCACCAGCGCGGCGGGGTGCGTAGGTGTGGGGCACCTTGAGACCGGTGACTTTTTCCACCGCGTTGATGACTTCGATCACGGAGGTGGGTGTGCCAGTGCCGAGGTTGTAGAAGAACTGCGCGCCGGGGGCGGCGAGTTTATCGAAGACCGCGATGTGGGCGCGGCTGAGGTCGTCCACGTGCACATAGTCGCGCAGGCAGGTGCCGTCCGGGGTGGGGTAGTCGTTGCCAAAAACCTGAAGCGCGGGGCGTTTGCCAGTAGCGGCATCGATGGCGAGCGGGATGAGGTGGGTCTCGGGGTTGTGGCACTCGCCGATAGTGCCGTCCTCGGCTGCGCCGGCGGCGTTGAAATAGCGGAAGGCGGCGAAGCTCAGGCCGTAGGCGTGGGCGAAGGATTTGAGCGCGTTTTCGATGTCGAGCTTGGTCTGGCCGTAGGGGTTGATCGGGGCCTGGGGCATGGTCTCCACCAGGGGCATTTTCTCCGGCACGCCGTAGGTGGCGCAGGTCGAGGAGAAGACGAACTTCTTAACTCCGCAGCCCATCATGCAGCGTAGAAGATGGAGGGTGGCGGCGACGTTGTTGAAATAATACTTGAGCGGGTCGGTCACGCTTTCGCCCACGTAGGCGTAGGCGGCGAAGTGCATCACCAGCTCGATCTTTTCCTTTTTGAGGATTTTGCCAACCTCGGACTCGTTGCCCAGATTCACCGAGTAAAAAGGAACGTCCTCGGGGATGGCGGCGCGGTAGCCGAAAATCAGGTTATCCAGCACCACCGGGGTGTGCCCGGCGGCGATGAGTTGGCGAACACAGTGGGAGCCGATGTAACCGGCGCCTCCGACGACTAATACGTTCATGGTGGTGGTGTGGTTTCGTGGCGGAACGGGGGGCGGGGTAAAAAAGGAATCAGCGTTGTATTGCCATGCGCCCGTCCTTGGCTAGCGCTTTTCCCTTTCCGCATGTCGTTTACGCCCGCCCGCATCGTCATCACCGGTATCGGCCTCACTGCGCCGAACGGTAACTCCCTGTCTGAATTCCGCCAAAACCTCCTCAACGGCGTCGCCGGAGTGGAGCCATTTGACGTGCGCTACATGGGGCGGCTGATCGCCGGCGTCTGCCACTTCGACCCCTTGCGCTACCAGACCCGCAAGGGCCTGCGCGTCGGCACCCGCGCCGGATCCATCTCCATCTACTGCGCTCAAGAAGCGCTCAAGGACAGCGGCCTGGCCTTCGACACCGTGCCCAAGGACCGCGTGGGCATCTACATCGGCTGCACCGAACACGGCAACGTCGAGACTGAGAACGAGATCTACGCCATCTCTAAGTTTAACTACGACACCAAGTACTGGTCGCACTACCACAACCCTCGTACCGTGGCCAACAACCCGGCGGGTGAGATCTCCCTCGCCCTCGGCATCACCGGCCCGGCCTACACTATCGGTGCCGCCTGCGCCGCCGGCAACATGGGCCTGATCCACGCCGCGCAAATGCTCCGCCTCGGCGAGGTCGATATCGCGTTCTGCGGCGGCGTCAGCGAGTCCATCCACACCTTCGGCATCTTCGCTGGCTTCAAGTCCCAAGGCGCGCTCGCCACCCACGAAGACCCGAAAAAAGCTTCCCGCCCCTTCGACAAAGGCCGCAACGGCATCGTCGTCTCCGAAGGTGGCTGCGTTTACACCCTGGAACGCCTCGAAGACGCCCGCGCCCGCGGGGCGAAGATCTACGGCGAAATCGGCGGCTACTGCGTCAACAGCGACGCCTCCGACTACGTGTTGCCCAACCCCGGCCGCCAGGCCGAGTGCGTGCGCAAGGCCCTGGTCAACGCCAAGCTCACCGCCGCCGACATCCACATCGTCAACACCCACGCCACCGCCACCCCCCAAGGCGACATCCAGGAGTGCGAAGCCATCCGCGCGGTGTTTGGCACCGGCTGCCCCGACACCTCGATCAACAACACCAAGAGCTACATCGGCCACTGCATGGGCGCGGCCGGTGCGCTCGAACTGGCGGGCAACCTGCCCAGCTTCGACGACCTGATCGTTCACCCCACCATCAACGTGGACGACCTCGACCCGGCCTGCGCCATCGACGGCCTCGTGCTCAACACGCCCAAGAAAGTCGCCAAGGTGGACGCCATCTTGAACAACTCCTTCGGCATGCTCGGCATTAATTCCACGTTGATTGTGAAACGCTTTATGGCCTAGTGCTCGACTTTCCCCGATTTCCCTTCCTGTTCACCCATCCCTTTTACGACTCCCATGACCAAAGACGCCTGCAAGAAAATCGTGCTCGATATCATCGCCGACATCGCCCCGGACGAAGACCTGAGCAACCTCAAGTCCGATGTTCGCCTGCGCGACCAGATGCAGCTGGATAGCATGGACTTCCTCGACATCGTGATGGAGCTCCGCAAGCAGCACGGCATCGAAGTGCCCGAGGCCGACTACATCCACCTCGCCAGCCTCGACAGCTGCGCCGAATACCTCACCCCGAAGTTCGAAGCGCTGGGTAAGTAAGCCATTTAGAATTTTATTTCTATTCGCGATTCAGGCCCGGCCTCGTCCGGGCCTTTTTCATGCAGTTTCACAGAGGGCACGAGAGGAGACACGGAGTCCACCGAGCTGGAAACCATGACGGGGCATAAACCCGTGTTGCCTGCTGAAAACTCTGTGGCCTCTGTGCTCCCTCTCGTGCCCTCTGTGACATCTCATCTGCCTCTGAATTTCCCCGTATGAACACCGCCACCCACTACGACGTCGCCATCATCGGCGCGGGCATGGCCGGGCTCGCCGCCGGCATCCGCCTGGCGCATTTCGGCAAACGCGTGTGCATCTTTGAACGCCATAACGTCGTCGGCGGGCTCAACTCGTTCTACTCGATTTCCGGGCGCAAATACGACGTGGGCCTGCACGCCATGACCAACTGGGTGCCGCCCGGCACCAAGGGCACGCCCCTCGGTAAACTCCTTCGCCAGCTACGCATCGACCGCGAGGAGTTCGCCCTGCACCCGCAAAAACGCTCCCGCATCGCCTTCGGACCCGGTGGCGAGACTTCGCTGACTTTCACCAACGACTTCGCCGTGCTTGAGGCCGAGGTGGCGCAGAAGTTCCCCGCCCAGATCGACGGCTTCCGCCGCCTCGTGGCGCTGGTGAAAACCTACGACGACGTCTCGCTCGACGCCGTGCCCGAAAGCGCCCGCGCCGTGGTGCGCCGCCATCTGTCCGATCCGCTGCTGGAGGACATGCTTTTCTGCCCGGTGATGTATTACGGCAGCGCCACCGAGTACGACATGGAGTTCGGCCAGTTCGTGATCATGTTCAAAGCCCTCTTCCTCGAAGGCTTTGCCCGCCCTGTCGAGGGCGTGCGCCTGGTGCTGCGGGTGTTGCTGGAAAAATACCGCCAGGCCGGCGGCGAACGCCGGATGAAGTGCGGCGTGGAACAAATCATCGCCGGGGCCGGTCGCGCCGACCGGCTGGTGCTCGACGACGGCACCGAGATCACCGCCGCCCACGTGATCAGCACCATCGGCGCGGCGGAGACCGAGCGCCTCTGCGAGGCGAAAGTTCAAATCACAGATCCCAAAGTCCAAAAGGATACCCTAGCCCGTGTCGGCCACCCCGTCGGCCGCCTAAGCTATTGCGAGACGATCACCGTGCTCGACCGTGCGCCCGCCGCGCTGGGCTGGGGCGAGGATACGATCATCTTTTTCAACGACTCGGAGCGTTTCAGTTACGAGCAATCCCATGGCCCGGTCGATGCGCGCAGCGGTGTCATCTGCCTGCCCAATAACTTCGCCTTCCCCGAAGGTCAGTCGCTTCCCGAAGGGCTCTTTCGCTGCACCTGTCTGGCGAACTTCGACTACTGGACGAGCTTGCCCGACGAGGCCGCCTACCAAGCGGAGAAACAGCGCTGGTATGCCGACATCCAGCGCAGCGCGCTGCGTTTTCTTCCAGCGCTACCCGCTGCCGCTTCACTACAACAGGCCACGCTGGCGACGGATATGTTTACGCCGCGCACCATCACCAAGTTTACCGGGCATCTCGGCGGGGCGATCTACGGGTCACCCAAAAAAATTCGCGACGGCCGCACGCCCCTGGCGAACGTTTATCTGGCTGGCACCGATCAGGGTTTCCTCGGCATCGTCGGCGCGATGCTCTCCGGCATCAGCATGGCCAACTTCCACGTGCTGGCGGCGGCCAAGTCGTAGCTAGGCGTTGCGTCGTAAAAAACGCTATTTCAAGTCGGAGCCTAAAAAAAATTTAGAAACAGGTCAGAAATTTTTTTAGGTCAAACCCTCGTTTACCCAAGTCTTTGAATGTTAGTGGTGCCAGAGGCCGGGATTGAACCGGCGACCAAAGGCTTATGAGTCCTCTGCTCTACCACTGAGCTACTCTGGCGGTTAACTTGCGCTGGCTTCAGCGCTCCCAAGGAAGCGCCAAATCAGAGCGGCGAGAAAAGGCGGTGGCGCGGGTGTGTCAAGGGCGCTGTCCGGTGCCGTCGCTTTTCGCTATGGCGGCGGCGAGGAAACCCCGCTCCTGCAGCCAAGTCAGGCAGGCGACGTCCCAGGCCGGGGCCTTGGGGTTGTGGGAGGGCAAACCCAGCCCGTGCGGGCCGTGCTGGTAAACATGAAGGTCGAAGGGCACACGGGCGCGGCGCAGGGCGGACGCAAAGAGCAGGGAGTTTTCTACCGGCACGGCGGGGTCGTCGGCGGTGTGCCAGAGGAAGCAGGGCGGAGTCTGTGGCGTCACCTGGAGTTCGTTGGAAAGGAGCTGCACCAAGGCGGGATCGGGCTGGGGGCCGAGCAGTTTGTCCTTGGAACCTTGGTGGGTGAATTCGCCGAGGGTGATCACGGGGTAGCATAGGATGCCGAGATCGGGGCGGGAGCTTTCGCGCTCAATGAGGTCGGTAGCGTCGGGCTGGCCGGGGTCGAAGTGGGTGAGCAGGGTCGCAGCGAGGTGGCCGCCGGCGGAGGAACCCATGATGCCGATGCGTTGGGGGTCGAGCCCGTCGCGGCGGGCCCAGGCGCGCACGGTGCGCAGGGCGCGGGCGGCGTCCTGGAGCATCACGGGGTGGCGGTAACCGGCGGAGCCGAGGCGGTATTTCAGCACGTAGGACGTCACGCCTTGGGCGGCGAGCCAGCGGGCGTAGCCCTCGCCTTCATGCGGGGCGAGGCCGCCATAGCCGCCGCCGGGCAAGACGACCATAGAGGCACCGTTGGCTTGGCCGACAGGCGGGGCGTAGGCGGTGAGGTCGGGAATATCTTTGGCGTCCGTGCCGAGCGCGCCCGGAGCGGCGTCGGGCCAGAGCGGGAGGGGTGCGGCGGGGAGGGAGGTGGTTAAGCTGAGCATGGTAAGAAGCAGGAGGGTAACTCTAAGGAGAGAATGACCTATGACCAATGACCAATGCCTAATGACGGAGGGGGGGGCGGAGGGGCGAATGTTCATTGATCAATAATGGAGGTGGGATGACGGAGGGGCGAGACGCAGGCTGGACATACGCGGCGGGGCGTAAAACAAGAACAGACCCATGGCCGCACTTTCCCGGGAGCTCCCGATCTACGAACTCGAAAACCAACTGGTCGCGGCGTTGCGCACGCAGGGGCGGGTGGTGGTGCAAGCGCCGACCGGTTCGGGTAAATCCACCCAGATTCCGCAGATGCTGCGCGCGCATGGGTTTTTGACCGAGGGCGAAGTGGTGGTGCTGCAACCGCGTCGGCTGGCGGCGCGCATGCTGGCGCGGCGGGTGGCGGAGGAGGTGGGGTGCGAGCTGGGCGCGGAGGTGGGCTATCAAATCCGGCTGGAATCGCGGGTGTCGGCGGCGACGCGCATCCGCTTCGTTACCGAGGGGATTTTGCTCCGGCAGATGTCGTTCGACGCGCGGCTGCGCGGGGTGGCGGCGCTGGTGTTTGACGAGTTTCACGAGCGGCATCTTTACGGGGACATCTCGCTGGCGCGGGCCTTGCAAATCCAGGCGACGACGCGGCCGGATCTAAAGATCGTGGTCATGTCGGCCACGCTGGATGCGGAAGTGCTGCGGACCTACCTCGCGCCCTGCGAAATCCTGACCTCGCAGGGACGGAGTTTTCCGGTGGCGATCGAGTATTTGGCGAAGGCGGTGAGTTTCGAGAACGAGCCGGTGTGGGAGGTGGCGGCGCGGGAATGCGCTCGGGTGGCGGGGCAGACGGAGGGGGATTTTTTGGTATTTTTGCCCGGCGCGTATGAGATCGGGCGCACGGTGCAGGCGCTGGCGGAGCAGCGGGCCTTGAACGGTTGCGTGGTGTTGCCGTTGCACGGGGAGCTGCCGCCGGAGGCGCAGGATCGCGCGGTGGCGCGGACGGCGGCGCGCAAGATCATCGTCTCGACCAACGTGGCCGAGACCTCGCTGACTATCGACGGGGTGACGATCGTAGTGGACGCCGGGTTGGCGCGGCAGGCGAAGTTCGATCCCAACCGGGGAATCAACACGCTGCTGGTGGAAAAAATCTCGCGGGCGAGCGCGGACCAGCGGGCGGGGCGGGCGGGCCGAACCGCGCCGGGGCGGTGTGTGCGTTTGTGGACGGAGCGCGAACACGCGCAGCGGGCGGCGCAGGAGTTGCCCGAGGTGAAACGGCTGGATCTGGCCGAGGTTGTGCTGACCTTGAAGGCGAGCGGGATCGACGACGTGGCGGGGTTTCCCTGGTTGGAAAAACCGGAGGCGAAGGCGCTGGAGCGGGCGGAGCTGTTGTTGAAAGATCTCGGCGCGCTGGACGTAGGGAGTGGAAAGATCAGTGAAACGGGCCGGCGGATGCTTCGGTTTCCGGTGCATCCGCGCTATGCGCGTATGTTGCTGGAGGCGGATGCGCGGGGCTGCGTGCGGCCGGTGGCCTTGATGGCGGCGCTGACCCAGGGGCGGAGTTTTTTGCAACGCGGGCTGCCGCGCGCGGTGGACGAGGCGCGGGAGGAGGCGCTGGGCGAGGAGACGGAGAGCGACTTTTTCCTGCTCATGCGGGCGTGGCGTTTTGCGGACAAGGCCAACTACGGCGTCGATGCCTGCCGACGGCTGGGCATCCATGCGCAAGGCGCGCGGGCAGTGGGGCCGCTGTTTGCGTCGTTCCTGGAAATCGCGGAAAAGGAGGGTCTCGACGTCGCGGAAAAACGGGTGGACGGCGTGGCGGTGCGCAAGTGTGTGCTGGCGGGGTTTTCCGACCAGCTGGCCAAACGGCTCGACGGCGGCACCCTGCGTTGCGAACTGGTGCATGCGCGGCGCGGGTTTCTGGCCCGGGAAAGCGCGATTCAGCGCACACCGCTTCTAGTCGTGGCGGAAGTGAGCGAGATCGGACGCGGCGACGGCGATGTAAGCACCTTATTAACGTTGGCGACGGCGGTGGAGGAGCCGTGGTTGAAGGAGTTGTTTCCGGCGGATTACCGGGAAGAGCGCGGGGTGGTTTACGATCCGGAGATGAAGCGCGTAATTACGCGGCGCGAACGGCGTTTTCGCGATCTGATGCTGGAGGCGCGGGTGAGCGGCGACGAGGCGCCGCTGGGCGAAGCGGCGGCTTTGTTGACCAAGGAAGTGCTGGCCGAACGGATCAAAATCGAAGCCTGGGACGAGACGGTGGAGCAGTGGATAATCCGGGTGAACCGGCTGGCGGAGTGGTTTCCCGAGCTGGAGGTCAACGTGCTTACCGAGGCGGACCGGGCCACGTTGATCGAGCAGCTATGCTATGGCGAGCTGGGGGCGCGGGCGGTGAAAGACAAGGACAAGGCGGAGATCATGTCGGTGCTGCGCGACTGGCTGACGGCGGAGCAACTGGCGGTGCTGGATGATTATCTGCCGGAAAAGCTGACCATGGCCAATGGACGGAAGGCGAAAATCGAATACGCGGCGGAAGGCCCGCCGGTGATGTCGGCGCGCATCCAGGAGCTCTACGGCATCGAGGGCGGCTTCTCGCTCGGGCACGGGCGGGTGCCGGTGAAAATCCACGTGCTCGCACCCAACTACCGGCCGATTCAGGTGACGGACGACCTGACCAGTTTCTGGCGCGACATTTACCCGAAGGTGAAGGCCGAGCTGAGCCGGAAATATCCCCGGCACGAGTGGCGGTAGGGCGTGCCTGGATTTAAATTCCGTCCGTCGCCGCAGAACGTCCGAGCTGTGCATTGCCAAACCGCCTTGCTGCCGCTCAACCTTGCATTCCGTGGCCGTGAAAAAACCCAGTTCCATCGAACGTATGCTGGAGCGTTTGGAGACGCTTGATGCCAGCACCTTGGTCGCGCTCGCGCAACGGTTGGGGCGGGAACGCGGCTTGTTTGAACGGGTGTTTAATGTTTTGCAGGAGGGCATGCTGGTCGTCGATGCCGACGGCGAAATCGCCTACGCCAACTCGGCCGCGCATCGCCTGCTTGGGCTCCGTCCCGACGAAGCCTCCCTGCCCACGCTTTGGCGGCTCGTGCCCGGTCTGCGCGCCTTGCTGGCCCCCGCCCTGGAGGGCGGGGGCGGCCTGACCCGCGAACTGGAACTCAGCTACCCGGAGCCGCGGGCAGTCCGATTGTATCTGGTGCCTTTTGCCGCCCCCGGCGGCGCGGTTGGACCGGTGGCGGAGGCGCGGCGTTTCGCGGTGGTGTTGACCGATATCACCCGTGAAAAACTCGATACCGACCAACGGATCGAGAGCGAACGCGTGGCTTCCATCGTCCTGCTCGCGGCCGGCGTCGCGCACGAGCTAGGTAACCCGCTCAACTCGCTTACCATTCATCTGCAAGTCGTGGAGCGGAAACTGCGTCGCTTGCGCGGGGTGGATAAAAAAGACGCCGAAGGCCTGGCGGATTCCTTACGCGTATGTCGGGAAGAGGTCGCTCGGCTGGACGGGATTGTAGCGAATTTCCTCCAGGCGATCCGGCCGCGTCCGGCGGATTTGGCGGATACGCGTTTGATCGACGTTTTGCGCGAAGTGCTGGCGTTTCAGGAACGGGAGTTGGCCGACCGCGGAGTGCGGGTCGAAGTGGAGGCGACGACCGAAGTCCCCGAGGTGCGGGCCGACCGCGACCAGGTGAAACAGGTTTTCTTTAACCTTATTAAAAACGCCGCCGAGGCCATGCCGCCGGGCGGACGTTTGCTCATCCGGGCGCGGACCGACGAGGAGTATGTGTTGCTCGCGTTTACGGACAGCGGCACCGGTATCAAACCGGAGGATTTGGCCCGGCTTTTCGAGCCCTACCACACCACCAAGCCGGGCGGGCATGGGCTGGGTATGCTGGTGGTGCAACGCATCATGCGCGCACACGCCGGCCATATAGCGGTGGAAAGCACACCGGGCGAGGGCACGACTGTAACCTTACAGTTTCCGCTCAAGCAACGGCGGGTGCGTCTGCTGCAAAGTTAAGGGCATCCGTCACCTCGCCAGAATGCCGGAACGTGCCTAAATGTCTCACTCCAGCTTGACCCGAGGCGGCGGGGCGACGTGATTCGCAGGCATGTTGCCCAGCGTTTTGATCGTTGATGATGAGAAGCACACCCGCGAAGGACTACGGCAGGCCCTGGAGGACGAATACGATGTCTCGCTGGCGGCCAATGCCGACGAGGCGTTTAACCTGCTCGACGCCGAGACCTTCGATGCGGTGCTCACCGATTTGCGCATGCCGGGAAAATCCGGGCTGAAGGTAATCGACCGGGCGCTCGCCTTACCTAACCGACCCGCGGTCATCATGATGACCGCCTACGGCAGCGTGGATTCGGCGGTGGACGCGATGAAACGCGGAGCGGTGGATTTTTTAACCAAGCCGGTGAATCTCGAGCGCCTAGAAGTCTTGCTGCAACGCGCGCTCAAGACCAAGACCCTCGAAATCGAGGTCAGCCAGTTACACGAAAGACTGGACGAGAAATTCAGCATTCAAGGCATCATCGGGCACTCGGCTCCGCTGGTGGATTTGATCGACAAGGTGCGTCTGGTCGCGCCTTCACGAGCGACCATCCTGATCGAGGGGGAGAGCGGCACAGGCAAGGAATTGATCGCGCAGGCGCTGCATCAGTCGGGCCCGAGGGCGCGTGGCCCCTTCGTGGCGGTGCATTGCGCGGCGCTTTCGGAAAACTTGCTGGAAAGCGAACTCTTCGGCCATGAGCGCGGGGCGTTCACCGGCGCAGTGGAGCGGCGCACCGGACGGTTCGAGTCGGCCGACGGCGGCACCTTGTTTCTCGATGAGATCGGCGAGATCACCGCCAGCACGCAGGTGAAGTTGTTGCGGTTTTTGGAGACGCGTATGATCGAGCGGGTAGGGGGCTCGAAACCGATCCAGCTCGATGTGCGCCTGGTGGCCGCGACCAATCGCAATCTGGAACGCATGGTGGCGGAGGGGAAGTTTCGCGAAGACCTGTTTTTCCGCTTAAATGTGGTGCGTCTGCT
>CANIWJ010000078.1 GCA_947471035.1 Verrucomicrobiota bacterium | reverse complement strand
GGTTCCGTTGGAAAACACCAGGTTGTAGTAGGTATAAAATACAAGCGGCACGGTCGGAAACTCCGCTCGCAGGGCGCGAACTAAAGCGTTAACTAGGGCCATCGTCATCCCGCCTTCAAGGGCTCGCTGTGCCGCCAACTGATTGGTCAACCCGTCGGCCAGTGGATCGGAAAATGGCACGCCTAGCTCTAGAATATCCACGCCGTTGCGCAACAGGGCCCGGCAAGCATCTAACGATGTGGCGAAATCGGGGTCTCCGGCGCATAGATAAGCCACAAAAGCGGCACGGTTTTCGGCTTGGGCACGGGCAAATGCGAGGGCGATACGGTCCATGATGAACGTTAAAACAAAGGCAGTACGGTGCGGAGCGAGCGGAAAACGATAACCCACCATCGGATACTGGAGGAACGGCAAAGATTTATCTCCAGTAAAAACCCACTAACTCATTTATTAAAAATTAATAACGTAACTAATACCTTCTGATCCATCAGCATGTGACCTGATCCCGATTATCCCTTGTTTCGATGCGCACTGAGCCTCGAATCCAATCCATATCTTTATGGAATCGAGCTGATCAAACCCGCGCGGGTAAAGCGTACCGCAATTTGGGACGCAATCTGCCCGGCGAACAAAGTCAAAACTTAAGAGAAAAACGATCGCCACTGACGCCCACCCGACTAGCCGAGGCATAGAAATCATCTTTAGCCTCCAAGCGATAAACAACCCGCTCACGGACACGCTCTAATGATTTGGTCGGGCCGGTACTGCCTACTTCATCCACCATCGCCAGCAAACGTGCCTGGCGAGGATTTAGACGTGCTGTCTCCAAATTTGGCAACGCGGCCATACCTTCCTTCCATACCGCATCAAAGTTCACCGAGGCCAATGATTCCTCCGTGGCTGAATCAGTCCTAGCGACGGGTGCTATCGATACGGCGCTAGAAAACTCAGTGGCCTCTGAAATCGTGGTGGTTTGATTGAACGCAGCCAGAGACGGCGAAGAATAGACCACCCTATTCATATTTTCCGTACCCAAGGCAGCACCTTGCACTTCAACGTTTGTCAGCCCTCCCTGGCCCTCTCCCGAGATTGGGTTTACATTCAGTTTATTCCCGGCTTCCGCTATATCCGATAAAACCTTTAGGTTAGAGGAATCAGCCGTAGCGCCCGTCTTAGCGCCTGTAACACGAGCGAATTTTCCCGAAACCAATTTGGCCGACGGTCCATCGAAGGATCCACTCGATTCCATTTGCGCACCAGTTGCGGAATCTAGCCCCGCCCGCACAACGACACGACTAGGCGAAACTCCAGCCAATTCTGCGTTTTTCAGATCTACGTTACCTAGTCGAAGCGTAAGCAAAAGCGCCAAACACGCGGACGCAGCCACGGGAACAAAAACTTTCTGAACCGATGCACGACGAAGAAAAAGTGCCGCCCCGTACCACCAGGGCGCAGGTTCGATCATTGCGGCCAGTTGCCTCTGACGCATCCGCTCATCGAACTCCTGCCAATAAGCAGCATCGGGACGCTCCGCCCTTTTTAGTGCCAATAGCTGATCCAAACTGGGCTTGCCCTGACCGACGGAAGATTCGGGATTGATCCTCATGTTTTTAAATAATCAGCTAAATCTGCCTGCATCAATTGCTTGGCGTAGTGAAGTCGCGAACGAACGGTGCCCACGGAAGTCCCCGTGATCTCGGCGATTTCCTCATGCGATAACCCATCAATTTCGAATAGTGTAACCACGGTTCTATGCCTAATAGACAGCTTCTGCATGGCTTCGTTCAATTTTTGCTGAAGCTCATTCAAACAAGCAGCCCGATCTGACGACACGCCGTTGTCGGCTAATTGATCGAGCAAGCTTGTCACCGACCCGTCTTCCTGGACTTTTTCAAAACTAAAAAATCGCCTTAATTTGTTTTTTTTCAGGTAATTAATAGCTCCGTTTACCGCAATGCGATAAATCCAAGTAAAAAACGAAGACTGCCCCTGAAAGCGATTTATCGATTGAAACGCCTTGATGAACGTATCCTGCGTCAGATCGGCCGCATCCTCACGATTCGAAGTCATGTGATAAAGCAAACTCCAGATTCGCTCTCGATATTTTAGCGTAAGATCATCAAAACGATCCACTTCTCCGGCTTGAATGCGCTGCACGAGATAAGCATCCGCCTCAGCCTCGCGCCTGCGCTCAGCAGCAATGGCTCCCGCAGAAGATAGGGTCTGTGATGCGGTCATCTTAGAAAACACTACACGTTGAATTAAACCCTGAGCATCAGGGCGTGCAATGGATTTTTAGAATGCGTTTACCCCTCTTAGCGCAAGGCCGCTAATTGAGCACGCAGCACCATCGGCAAAGCCGCCAGATGCGTCACTGGAAGTTGCGTTGAATGAGCAGCAAGCGCACGCTCGGCATGCGTAAGTTCGTTTTCGATCTCAGTCACGACTGCCGAAAATATCGCGTGCTGCTCCATCTGGGCCAAACGCAGCGCCAGTTGCGGTTCCGCCCGACCCTGCAGCTCGGACTCCAAATCCATTCTTTCCGTAGTGCTAAGATGTTCGCGTAAAATCAGAAGCGGGAGCGTAAGTTTACCGCTGGCTAAATCCGTCCCCAGCGTTTTCCCGATTCGTTGTTCCCGCCCGAAAAAATCCGCCAAGTCGTCATAAATTTGATAAGCAATCCCAAGATGACGTCCGAAGCGGGCCGCATCCTCGGCAAAAGCCGTCGAATACCCGCCAAAACGAGCGCCTAGAGCACAAGAAACGCGGAACAGCTCGGCCGTTTTCAAATCGATTACACGATCATAATCGGCCCGTGTAATCGCCGTGGTCCTACGCCGCAGGGTTTGCACGATTTCTCCCGCGCAAACGCGCCGGGTCGATTCGCTCACCGCCGCGCAGACTTCCGTGGTTGGAAAGCGCGCCGCCAGATAAAGCGCGTGGGCAAAAAGCGCGTCGCCTAGCAAAACCGCCGCCGCCGGGCCGTATTTACGCGCCGCCGTGGGCCGTCCCCGGCGCACCGCCGCCTCGTCCATGATATCGTCGTGAACCAAAGTAGCCAGATGCACGAGCTCCACCACCGCCGCTACTCGAATAAGATCCGCCGGCGGTTCGTCGCTCCAACCGGCGAAAAACACCAACGCAGGCCGAATACGTTTACCCGTAGTATCGATGCAGTAATCGGCCATCTCACGGATCTCGGGCTCGAAGGAGGCGACCTGCTCGCGTAAAAACGCGTCCAGCGCAGCCATGTGAGCAGCCACACGAGTAAACACGTCGGCGAAATCGCGGGCAATAGGCGGGCTGGAAGCGGCGGCGGTAGCGGTCATGACAGCGGTAATTACGTCACGCTGACACTTGCTCCCACTTGGTGCAACCCTCGCGGGGCTAAATGATGCGCCGGCTGACGCACCACCGCTCACCCAGCTCACCGCGCGAACTTGCCGCCGCCGCTTTCCCCCTCACCGTTCACCCGTAATGAACGATTCACCCCTGATGCTTTTACTCATGATTGGAGGCGGCCTGTATTTCGCCTCGATGTGGTATAGCGATTGGCAGTCAGACCGCACCGGTCTGGGTAACCACGCCGCCCCCTTGCCCGGAACCACTTCCGCCAGCCGAAGCGCGATCCTAATCGCTATCGGCGGAGCACTCCTGCTCCTCGCCGCGGAAACCTGGGGCGAAATCGCCCTCGGTCTGAGTGAGCAACAATCCGACATCACCCTCCTCTTTGGCCTCTACACCTTGGTGGCAGCCATCGTGGAAGAAGTGGTTTTTCGCGGTTACTTGGTCGTGGAAAAACGCGGTCGCACCGCGTTGCTGGCCGGGATTTTGGGCGCATCGCTGGTCTTCGCTCTGTTGCACAACCACCTCTGGCGCTGGGACGACGAGGGCTTCGCGCTCACCTTGACCGCCAAGGGCTGGTTCAGTTTCTCGGCCATCTTCCTCGGTTCCCTCTGGTTTTACACCTGCCGCTTCGCGAGCTGGAACCCCCGCCATTCACTACTTCCCTGCTTCGCCGCCCATTTCGCAAAAAACGCCGGCGTGCTCGTCATCAAAGCAATCCAAGGCCACCTGATCGGCCTTTGGTAACTCACATTAGCCCGGCCCTGCCCCGGCCACCCCAAGACCAAGCCCCGCTCATGCTCCAGTCTTGGCCCGCCCGAGCTCACGCACCGTTTCCCGCAGAGTTTGCTCGATGCTAAACGCCGGTGCCCAACCCAGCACGCGCATCCGCCCCGTATCCAGATGCACCAGCGGGCTGTCCCCCGGCCAGCCGCGCGGCTCAGCGCCATAACGCACCACCGCGCCCGTCAGTCCCAGTTCATCCAGAACGATCCGCACCACTTCGCGCACCGTTACGATGTCGGCGTGCCCCAGATTAAAAACGTGCTTCGTCCCCGCCGCCCGCTCCAGCGCCAGAAAAATCCCCGCCACCGCGTCGCGCACATCGAGAAACGATTTGCGCTGCGAACCATCGCCCAGCACCGCCAGCTCCACCGGATTCGCCCGAAGCTTTGCCACGAAATCCGCCAGCACCCCGTGCCAATAACGCGGCCCCGTGCAGCTCACGAAGCGAAAGGCAAAAGCCCGCATGCCATAATACTCCGCATAAGCCTGTGCCATCGCCTCGCCCGCCAGCTTGCTCGCACCATAAAGCGACGTTTGCACCAAGTGCTCGTCCTCCGGAGTCGGGAACCGCGCCGGCTCGCCATACACCGTCGCACTGCTCGCCATCGCGAAGGTGCGCGCCCCGACCGCACGCATTGCATCGAGCACGTTCCACGTCGCCACCGTGTTTTGCTCCAGATCGATCCTCGGCCTCGCCGGTCCACCGCGCACATCCGCGTTGGCCTGAAAATGAAACACCGCGTCGCACCCATCCATCGCCGCCGTCAGCGCGGGTAAATCCAGCACATCGCCCGCCACCACCCTCAGCCGCCCGTCCCCCGCATGCGCGGCCAGATGCTCGCACCTTCCGGTGGTGAACGCGTCAAAAACCACCACCCGCTCCGCCCCGTCGGCCAGCAGCCGGTCCACCACATGACTGCCGATAAACCCGGCCCCGCCCGTCACCAACGCGCACCGCACCGGCACCCTCATGATACCTGCTCCGCCACGCTCCGACGCAGCGCCTCCGTGAAGATGTGATTCACCACCAAGTGCCCGTCCTCCACCAGCCCGTATTCGTGCGCCCTCAGATGCACACACACATCGGCCAACCCGGCCAGCCGCCCACCATCAAAACCCACCAGCGCCACCACCCGTGCCCCGTGGCTGCGCGCGAACTCCGCCGCCCGCACCACGTTCTCCGAATCGCCGCTGGCCGAGATCGCCACCAACACATCCCCCGCCTCGACCAGATTCTCCATCTGCTCCACGAAAACCGCCGCATAGCCGCTATCGTTGGCCAGCGCAGAGAACCACGCCATGTTGTCATTTAAACTCATTACGCGCAGCCGCCTCCGCCCCGGCGCGACGGTGTTCTTGCCCAAATCCGCCGCCATGTGCGACGCCGTCGCCGCGCTCCCGCCGTTGCCGCAGATAAAAATCGTGCGATGCCCCGCGTGCGCCGCCTCCAATACCCCGATCGCCCGCGCCACCGCCTCCGCTTCCAGCGCCGCCAACATCGCGGCCAGGCGCTCCAGATAACGGCGAACGTGATCGACCACGGCGGGGGTTTGCATGCGGATGAGCCAGTCAGGAAAAATTGCCCGCGTAAATCACGCGTGTACCCTTCGGCTCGAACCCAAACGGCACCTCGCGCAGCTCGGCCAGCGCCGCCCGCACCGCCGCCTGCCGCTCCGGAGCCACATCAAAAAGGAAAAACCCTCCCCCGCCCGCGCCCAGCAATTTTCCCCCCGTCGCCCCCGCCGCCCGCGCCCGCGCATACAACGCGTCAAACTCAGGCGAACTCACCCCGCTCGCCATCCGCCGCTTGCGCTCCCAACCCTCGTGCAACACCGCGCCCAGCGCCTCGCTCTCGCCCGCCACCAACGCCGCCCGCAACACGTCCGCCTGCCCGCGCATCGCCCGCGCATTCTCCCGCCGCGCCGCGTCCAGACCCAGATTGCGCCCCTGCTCGTGCAAAATCTCCCCCGCCTGCCGCGTCACCCCGGTGTAAAACAACATCAAGCGCCCCGCCAACCGCGCCAACGCGCCCTGCGGCATTGTGATCGGCTCCACCTCCACCTTTCCGTCCGGCAAAAACCGCAGGTAATTCAACCCGCCATACGCCGCCGCATATTGATCCTGCCGCCCGATCGGCTCGCCCAAGCGCTCCAACTCCACCTCGCAGGCCATCGCCGCGCACTCCTCGGCCGTCGTCTGCCGGCCACGCTGCGCATAGAGCGCGCGCAGCAATCCCACCGTAAACGACGACGAACTCCCCAGCCCGCTCCCATGCGACGGGATGTCGGCAAAGCTCGTTATCTCCAAAAAATCCGTCGTGCCCGCCGTCCGCAGACACTCCCGAATCAACGGATGCCGGATATCCTCGATCCGCTCGCACAGCTCGGTCTGGGCGTATTTGAGCAAAAACTTCCGGTCGAAATAACGGTGAATCGCCAGGTAAACAAACTTGTCGATCGCCGTGCTCACCACCGCCCCGTAATCCTCACTCCGGTAAAACGCCGGCAAATCCGTGCCGCCGCCCGCGAAGCTGATTCGGAAAGGAGTCTGGCTGATAATCATAGGCCGGGCGCGGCACCGTTTTCGAGCGCCTCCGCAAAGGCGAGCAAGGAATCAAACCTCGCCCCCGCCCGCACCTCGTCCCCGCCCTCCACGCCGATCCGCACCGTGCGCACCCCCGCCGCCCGCCCCGCCCGCACATCCACCTCGCGGTCGCCCACCATCACCGCCCCCGCCAGCTCCACCCCGGCCTCGCGCCAAGCCCTGAAAATCAGCCCCGGCGCCGGCTTCCGACACCGACACCCCCGCCGCAACTCCGCCACCCCTTCGCCGTGCTGCGTCTCCGGATGATGCGGACAATGAAAAACCGCCGCGATCTCCCCGCCCGCCGCCGCCGCCAAGGCTCGCAACCGTTCATGCGCCGCCTCCACCTCCGCCGCCGTGATCAAGCCCCGAGCCACCCCCGGCTGATTCGTCACCACCACGCAGCGCAAACCCCGCCGCCGCAGCCGCACGAGCGCCTCCCCCACCCCCGGCAACAAGGTCAACGCCTCCGCCCGCGCCCCCGGCCCCAGGTCCGGCGTCAACACCCCGTCGCGATCCAGCAACACCGTGCGCAGCGGGCCCGGCATCGCCCGCGCCGCCGCCGCCGCCGCCCGCTCCTCCAGATAGGACTCCACCGCCGCCAGTCGCTCCGGCGTACCCATGTCCTTCACGAATCCTTCCGACTCCAACTCATGCACCCGCACCGCTCCCCCCGCCGCGACCACCTGCGGATAAACCTCCGCACCAAAATCCGACGCCCTCCCCTCCGGCACGAAATCCAAAACCTCCCGCGCCAACACCTGCACCGCCGCATTCGCCAGGTTCGCATAACGCCGCCCCGGCTCCCGCCCGTGCACAAACTCCCGCACCCGCCCCGCCTCGTCCGCCACCAGCAAATCCGAATCCCACGGATGATCCGACGCCCGCGCCAGCAGCGTCGCCAGCGGGCGCTCCCGTTCGTGCGCCGCCAGCAACGCCCTCGCGTCGAAGTCCAAAAACACATCGCCGTAGGCCAGCACAAAATGCTCGTCCAGCCGCCCCGCCAGCGCCCGCACCGCCCCCGCCGTGCCCAGCGCCGCCGTTTCGATCTGCGTTTCAATTAACAACCCATCCGCCCGCGCCCCGGCAAAATACTCCGCGATCACCTCCCCCTGATGCCCCGCCGCGAGGATAAACCGCCGCACCCCCGCCGCCGCCAAAACCTCGATAACATGGTCCAACACCGGCCGGCCGCCCACCGGCAGCATGGGTTTCGGCACCGCCTTGGCCAGCGCCCCCAGCCGCGTCCCCCGCCCGCCGCACAGGATCACCGCTTGTTGGATACACATAGGCCGCTCAATTCCTCACCGTACCCTCAAACCCCTCGCTCCGCGCCACCAAATAACGTGGACGCCGTCTCACCTCGTCGTAAATCCGCCCGATATACTCGCCCAGCACTGCCGCCACCATCAACTGCACCCCGGCCAGCAACAAGACCAAGGCCGAAACCACCAGCCACCCCCACGCCACCTTCACCCCGCCCAGCGCCGCCGCCGCCCCGCCTGCCAACACCAGCCCGCCAGCCGCCCCCGCCGCCAAGCCCGCCCACCAACTCACCTGCAAAGGCGCGTGCGAAAAACAAAACAGCCCGTTAAACCCGATCCGCAGCGAACCGATTACCGGATAATGGCTCGCCCCCGTCTCCCGCGCCGGCCGGTCGAAGGGCAGCAGTTTTTGCTGAAACCCCACCAGCGCTACCATCCCGCGTAAAAAACCGTGCCGCTCCTCCAGCGCGTTCACCGCCTCCACCGCCCTACGGCTCAAAAGTCGAAAATCCCCCGTGTTCTCCGGGATAGGCACCTCCCCGATCCGGCGCATCAACCCATACGCGCAACGCGCCGCCACCCGCCGCAACCACGGCTCGCCCGCCCGGCTCCTCCGCTGCGCCAGCACCGCGTCGCAGCCCTCCTCGCGCCACGCCGCCACCATCGCCGGAATCAACTCCGGCGGATCCTGCAAATCCACATCCATCACCACCACCGCCTCGCCCCCCGCCTGCCGCAGCCCCGCCAAAGTCGCCATCGGCTGACCCACCCGCCGGCTAAAGCGCAACAGCTTCACCCGCGCGTCCCGCGCCCGCGCCGCCAAAATCACCCCTTCCGTGTCATCCGGCGACGGATCGAGGCAAAAAATCACCTCAAACTCCGCCGTGATCGCGCTCAAAATCGGCAACACCCGCCCCAAAAACCGCGGCACCGCTTCCTGTTCTTTAAAAACCGGAACAACGACGGAGAGCTGCATGGTGGGTGGGGGGAGGTGGCGGCGGGAGAACCGCTAAAAATCAAAAACGACGACGCGAGCCATAGGCCGCCACCCGCCCCATCGGCAAAGCTTTTTCCGAAACCCGCCCGCGATACGGATCAAGCGTCATCGTTTTTACACTTTTAAAACCTCGGTCGGGACTATGGTCCCTTGTGGATAAACCTGATCTTGTGCTAAACTAACGCTCGTCACCCAGGTGTGCGATACGTCAAAACACATCGAATTCTTTTTTGCCCCATGCTCCTCGTCGCCCCCCAACCCTCCAGGAAACGCTCCTCGGGCTTCACCCTGACCGAGGCGATGATCGCGACGTCCGTTTTCGCCCTCTGCACCTTGGGCATATATCAATGCATTATAATGTCATACAAAATGACTTCAGTTGCGCGTTACAGCGATAATGCCCGCGCAGTTATTCGGACTTATGCCGATCAATTTCAGCGCCTGAGTATCCGCGACGACTCGAATGCCACGCTTTGGCTCTTTTACCCTACCTCCGGCGAAACCGGCCGAGGCTTGGTTTGGGGTGCGCTCAGCAACGTTTCTGAGTCCACCGCGCTCACCGATACGCCTTACATAACCGTCCCGATCGGCCCCGCCGGGCACACCTTGGACGCCAAGGTCAGCCGGGAGTTACAGTATATTGACACCACCACCGGGGCAACCAGCGGGACCCCCGCCTCCGACGCCGCCGGATTCATGCTCCAAGCCACCTTTAGAATCCGCTACACCCTTAATCAGCACACCTATACCCATACGCTTACTGCGATGCGCGTCGGCCCATGAAAACTACGCCCCACCCCGTTTCAGCTCAGCGCCGCGCGTTTACCTTGGTAGAGGTGATGATCGCCATGGCGGTCGGCATGCTCGTCATGGCAGGAGTGCTCTCGGTGATGGTGGTGACTGCCAAGATGTCGCTCAAAACCGTGCGACTGGAACAGGCCACGGTCGAAACCCGCTCCGTACAAGAAACACTAAACAACGAGCTCTCCATCGCGATCAGTCGCACGGTTAACAAAGATAACCCGTCCGATCCGAAAAACATCCGCCCGCGCTTCAGTTACCCCTCGGGAAGCACCGCCCCCATTCGTTACCGGCGCATGGACTACCGCATCTCCCTCGGTGCTCCCGCCTCCGTCCCCACCAACACTTCCCAGACCAGCACCTCTCTCACCATCAACTGCCCCGCCGCAGTTATTCCCGTCGCCGGCGATCTCCTCATGATGGATACGCCCGATCTCGGGTCCGGCATCCGTATCACCGCTGTCTCCGATAGTCGCACTAGCGGAGCTTCGGGTACCGTTACCCTGACCCTCGGCCAAACTCTGGCCGAGGGCACGGTGGGCACCCTTCAAAACGTCGCCAGCGGTGCGCGCGTAGAGATTCATCGCGAACGGGCACTCGAAGCCGTCGCCGCCTCCACCGGCCAGGCCACCACCGAGCTGCGTTGGTATGAAAACACCCAAAGTGAACAATACCGGGTACTTTCCGACCACCTCGACGCTTCCGCGAATTATCTCTTCAGCCAAGAACCCGCCGACCCTTCTCCGACCGAACTCGCCGCATCCCCGGCCGTAAGCTGGCAGTTCAGTTACCTTTTGGAGGTGCCGGTCGCCAACCTCACCGGAGGTGGCGACTCGTTTCAAACCACCAACTTCTCCTCCGGCCTCATCATGCCCAAATCGGGCAATCCCCTGAGCTTGGGCTCCATCGCCGGCCTACCGCCGACCACCTCAACCACGACTTCGTCCACGACCTCGTCCACCTCGACGACTTCCACGACTTCGACCTCTAGCGTAACCACGTCAACCTCCTCGACCACCTCCAAGTCCACCACCTCCTCCTCCACTTCCTCCACCTCCACCAAGTCCACCACCACCTCCTCCACTTCCAAAACCACCACCAAGTCCTCAACCACCTCGGTAACCACCACCACCTCCACTAAGTCTTCCACCACTTCCAAGACCTCCACCACTTCCGCCTCGACCACGAAATCCACCACCACCTCCACTTCCTCCACCTCTTCCTCCAAATCCACCACCACCTCCACTTCTTCCACCTCCTCCAGCAAATCCACCACTACTTCGACTTCATCTACTACCTCTAGCTCAACTTCTTCCAAGTCCACCAGCTCCTCGACTGTCTCGAGCACCATCAATTCCACCACCTCCACCAAGAGCAGCACCACCACCTCTACCACAAGCTCCACCTCCGCCATCCAGTTTGATGGTTAATTAAAGGATTAGTGCCATCCATGTCTTTAAATCGTGCGAAAGCATCTGCCTCTGCAGGGCGTTCGCTGACGGATACCTCGCTCAGCGATTCGGCCCCCCCCCCCCAATTTGATCAACGGAAGAGCGTCCCGTGCGCCGTCCCAGCCACCACGGGTCCGCTACCCAAAACCCGGACTCACTCCATGAAAACCCCTTCCGCCAGAGGAGCCTTGTTGCTCATCGTCTTTGCCATCATCAGCGCCCTCACCATAGTTGCATACTCCCTGATGGATCTCGGCCTGTCCGTAGTTAAGATTTCCAAGCGTAACGATTTCAGAACCGAGGCTCAGGCCGTGGCCGAGTCTGAACTGGAATACCTATTCTTCAGTTTCAAAAATACCGTCATGCGCGGCAAAAACCCTTCCGAGGTGCCCTACATGCTGAGCGATATTGCCGACATAGGAGCTATCCCAAGCACCGAGCACGAAGCCTTTCTGGAATCCCATCGCGCTCAAGGTTGGCGCATCAAACGCAGCACCATGGTGGAGTTCGGTCCCGTTTACGGCACCATTCCCAACACCACCAAAACCGGCAACTACACCTACATCACCGCCCGCGTAGAAGTTAGCGCCGCTGCCGATAGCCCCTACGCCGCTATTCAACCCGTCCGCATCGGGCGTCGCTTCGAAAACTCCAACTCCTCCGTTTTCCAGTACAGCGTCTTTTTCGAGGGCGACCTAGAACTCAACCCTGGCAGCAACACCGAGGTCCACGGCGATATTTACGTCAGTGGCAACGCCTTCCTCGGTCCGCGTAGCGGCTTTAACCTGAATGTCTTCGACACCCTGCGCATGCCCGTCGGCTCCACCCTGAACCGCGACTCCACCGGTGCGGTCGCCTACTACAATCCCGAGGCCGGTATCTCCCCTGTGACTTTGACCAGCCCGAGTTTCCTGGGCCAAGCGGACCCCACCGTACCCGGCACCCAACTCCAAACCATGGAACAACCCGAGAATCTCCTCGGCGGCGTGGACGCCCTCGCCACCGCCATGGACCGGCCCGATCTCTTCGGCCCCGCCGGTCGCACCGTTCCCGCCGATTGGACGGCCGCAGAAATCGCCACCGCCGTAAACAACGTAAACCGCTCCCTCATCGCCCCGCCCCCCCAAAACGCCGGCACCAACGAATACCCCAACAAAACCTCCTCCACCACCGACTCAGAGGTCATCAACGTTCGCCGCGCCTACACCCGGGCCGGCCTCATCGTGGACATCTCCGCCACCGGCACGGTGTCGATTTATAAACAAAGCGCCAGCGGCGTCCAAACCGACGTCACCAGCGACTACACCGGCTCTGGCGGCATCATTTCCAGCACCACCACCATGTACGATGCCCGCGAAGCCACCAATGTAGCCATCACCGAGCTCGACGTCTCCACCCTGAAAACCAAACTCGATGCCGACACCAGCTTTAGCTTCAACGGCCTGCTCTACGTCAACCAGCGAAACTCCAGTTCTGCCAGCCCCGCCGCCATCCGCGTCGTCAACGCCGCCGAAGTGCCTTCCTCCGGCGGAGCCGGCCTATCCATCGCCACCAACGCCGGCATGTATGTAAAAGGCGATTACAACACGGTGGACGCCACCTGGATGGAAGGCACCACCACCGTCACCGGCAAACCCGCCTGCATGCTCATGGCCGACGCCCTCACCGCCCTCTCACCCGGCTGGAACGACGCCAGCTCCGCCGCCTTGATCACCTCACGTGTCGCCAATCGCCCCGACGATCCGAGCACTCCCTTGGTGGACGAAGCCGCCACCTTCGGACGTATGGATATCAACGCCGGCCTCCTCTGCGGCAACACCGCCTCCAACGGCTCCACCGCCTCCGGCGGCGCGCAAAACCTCGTCCGCTACCTCGAAAATTGGTCCGGCAAGACCGTCGGTTACTTCGGTTCCCTCGGCCGCCTCTTCGAATCCACCTACTTCGATTCGCCCTTCAACGGCACAGGCACCGTTTACCGACAACCCAACCGCAGCTTTAGCTACGACACCAACCTCGCCAAACACCCCCCGGCAGGTGGCCCCACCACGACCAACTTCAGCCGCGGCAACATGTTTCGCTGGTAATTCCCCGCCCTCTCCTGGCTGCCCCAATGCCCCCCGCCCCCTCGCTTCCGAGCACCCCGGACGACTACTTCGGTGCCCTCGACGCCCCCTTCGTCGCCCCCCGCGTCCACCGCCTGATCCGCCTCGGCCTGCTCGACCCCGCCACCCTCGCCGCCCCCGCCTCCGCGCCCGACCCCGACGTCACCGCCATCATCCCCGCCCGAAACGAGGCCGAAACCATCGCCGCCGTCGTCCAAGCCTGCCGCGAACACGCCGCCCACGTCATCGTCATCGACGGCTCCTCCACCGACGCCACCCCCGCCGTCGCCGCCGCCGCCGGAGCCCGCGTCTTGCGCGACCACGGCGAGGGCAAAGGTGCCGCCCTCATCCAGGCCGCCGCCGCCGTCACCACCCCCTACCTCGTCTTCGTCGATGCCGACGGCTCCCACGATCCCATCGACATCCCCCGCCTCGTCGCCCCCCTCCGCGCCAACCAGGCCGACCACGTCGGCGGCTCCCGCCTCCTCGGCGGCTCCGACGAGCTCCACGGCGGCGGCGACGAATTCCTCCGCCTCGCCGGCTCCGCCTTCATCACTTACCTCATCAACCTCCGCTTCGGCTCACGCCTCTCCGACTCCCAAAACGGCTTCCGCGCCCTCCGCACCGACCTCTTCCACTCCCTCCGCCTCCGCTCCCGCCACACCACCATCGAGATGGAAATGATCATGGCCACCCTCGCCTGCGGAGCCCGCCTCGCCGAGGTCCCCACCCACGAACGCGCCCGCACCGCCGGTTACTCCAAAATCTCCCTCTCCTCCCCTCTCACCTGGCTCAGCTACGGCTCCTACCTTGTTCGCGGCCTCTGCTCCCGCCGCACCGCCGCCACCGCATGAACCCCGCCCCCGCAGCCCTCATCGGTGTCTGGGACGGGCACGACGCCGGTGCCGCCCTCCTCCTCGACGGCCGCGTCGCACTCGCCCTCAACGAAGAACGCCTCAGCGGCCGCAAACTCGACGTCGGCCTGCCCGTCCGCGCCATCGCCGCCCTCCGCGCCGCCGCCGGCGATCGCCCCCTCCACTGGGCCGTCACCACCTCCGACCCCGCCAAAACTCTCACCCGCCTCATCCCCGCTTTAAAAGAGCGCTACTACCGCCAGCGCCGCCGCCTCGCCCCCCCCGGCCCGCTCCACGGCATCACTCACTACGCCAAATACCACCTCACCCAGTGGTCCCCCTGCGACCCGCTCCGCGCCTGGACCCGCCACCACTTCGCCCGTGTCCTCGCCGCCGATCCCGCCACCGTTCACCTCGTCGAACACCACGAAGCCCACGCCGCCTCCGCCCTCTTCTGGCCCACCTGGCAACGCGAAGTACTCGCCGTCACCCTCGACGGCATCGGCGACGGCGAATCCGGCTCCGTCTGGCGCTGGTCTCCCCAAACCCGCACCTTAAAAAAACTCCTCGGCGTCGGCGGTGCCCACTCTCTCGGTCTCTTCTTCGAACACGTCACCCACGAGCTCCAGATGCGCCCCCTCGAAGACGAGGGCAAGGTCATGGCCCTCGCCACCTTCGCCGCTGAAACCCCCGGCAAGCGCAATGTTTTCCTTCCTTGGTTTAACCTCGCCCCCGGACCCGACGGCCTCCCCCGCCTCACCTGCGCCATCCGCCCCTCCTCCATGGCCCGCGCCGTGCGCGACCTCGTCTGGTGCCACCCCCGCGAGCAACTTTGCCGCATGGCCCAGGACGTCCTCGAAACCCTGGTCCCCGCCTACTTCGCCGCCCTCGCCCGTGCCACCGGTTGCGCCGATTTCGCCTACTCCGGCGGCGTCGCATCCAACATCAAAGTCAACCGCCTCCTCCGCCTCACCCCCGGCATCGAACGCCTCGAAATCTGCCCCGCCATGGGCGACGGCGGTCTCGCCCTCGGCGCCGCCCAGGCCACCTGGTTCCGCCTCACCGGCCAGCCTCCCGCCCCCTTCACCGACTTCCGCCTCGGCCCCGACCACGGCGACCTCGGCGCCGACGCCGAAACCCTCGCCCGCCCCCTCGCCGCCACCTGCACCCGCCCCGCCGATGTGCCCGCCGCCGTCGCCGACCTCGTCGCCGCCGGCGAGGTCGTCATGTGGGCCCAGGGCC
>CANIWJ010000077.1 GCA_947471035.1 Verrucomicrobiota bacterium | reverse complement strand
CGTCAAACTCGCCGTGCCGTCCAAAGAACGCGCCTGGTGGTCACGACTTTGGGAGAAAATCCTCTCCCCCTTGCCCAACTGCAATGCAGTAGAAAACCGCCCCGTCTTCTCACCCTGATTTTAGACTCCTACTGCACGTTCTCGGCTAAGAAGGGCCGTCGTGCTTTTTGCCGGCAGTCTTTTCGTTTCGGGATAGTTACCGCGTTTTGCTCGCGCCTTGCCGGGCTTTCCGCGTGGTTGTGGGTTTTCCAATTATGGCCAAGCCCACACCCATGCAGCAGCTCCAGGAACAAGCCGATCTTCCGCCGACCCGTCTCGGCAAGGCGCTTACCGCCATGCCGGTGGTCATGACCGTGATCGCGACGCTGCTCGCCGGTCTGGCTTCCAGCGAAATGACCAAGGCGCAATATGACCGCGCCTTCGGTGCCCAGCTTCAGTCCAAGGCGGGTGATCAATGGGCGTTTTTCCAGGCCAAGCGGCTGCGCGGGGAGATGCAGCGCAATACCCTCGAATTACTGAGTGCCACGGCTTCGGCCACGACCTTGGGTGCGGTGGAGGGCAATGCACTCGCGCCTGCGCCGGAGCCCGCTCCGGCCGCCGCGCCCGATTTGGCGGCGGCGCTTCATGCGCTCGAAGCCGAAGAACCGGCGGAGGTTTTGAATCCGCTTTTGATCAAAATCTCCACCGATCAAATCGAAGTCGCCCTGCGCCTCGCGCGCGATCGGGCCAAGGCTTACGATACGGTGACCGCGCCTCTGCGTGCTAAGATCGAGCATGCCGAAGGGGGCTCAACACGCCGCCTGCGCTTCAATGCCAGCCGTTATGATTATGAGGCGCAGCTCAACGCGGTCATCGCCCGTTTGTTGGAGTTGGAGGTGCGCCGCATCAATCTGTCGGCGGAGCGTCATCATCTGCGCAGCCAGCGGTTTTTCTTTGGCATGCTGGCGGCGCAGGCAGGCGTGATCGTGGCGACCTTCGCTTTGGCCGCGCGGCAGCGGAATCTGCTCTGGATCATCGCGGCGGGCGCCGGTCTGATCGCGGTGGTATTCGCGATCTACGTTTACCTCTACGTCTGAGGCTTTTCTTAAAGCCGCTCGGCAATGGCCACGGCTTTGAAGAGGGCGGAGGCCTTGTTCACGGTCTCTTGAAATTCGCTCTCGGGCACGCTGTCGGCGACTACGCCGGCACCGGCCTGAATGTGAATCCGGCCGTCCTTGATGAGCGAGGTTCGGAGCATGATGCAGGTGTCACTGTTGCCGTCGTAGCCGAAGTAACCGAGCGCACCGGCGTAGAAGCCGCGCGGGGCGGGTTCGGTTTTGGCGATGATTTGCATGGCGCGGATTTTGGGTGCGCCGCTGACCGTGCCGGCCGGGAAGGTGGCGCGCATGAGATCGAAGGCGGTCTTGTCGGGCGCGATCTTGCCCTCGACCTGCGAGACGATGTGCATGACGTGCGAGTAGCGTTCGATGACGAAGCTCTCGGGCACGTTTACCGAACCGTATTGGCAAACCCGGCCGATGTCGTTGCGGGCGAGGTCCACTAACATGAGGTGCTCGGCGCGTTCTTTTTGGTCGGCGAGCAGGTCTTTTTCCAGAGCGAGATCCTCGGTGTGGGTGGTGCCGCGTTTGCGGGTGCCGGCGATGGGGCGAATCTCCACCAGGCCGTCGGTGAGGCGAACGTGAACCTCAGGCGAGGCGCCGACGATGGCGAAGTCGCCCGCGTCCAAGATGAACATATAGGGCGAGGGATTTACCGTGCGCAGGGCGCGGTAAAGTTCGAGCGGGGAGCGGGTGAAGGGCTTGGAGAACCGCTGGGACGGGACGAACTGGATGATGTCGCCCGAGCGCACGAATTCCTGACCGGCGACGACGGCTTTTTCAAAGGCGGCCTGGGTGAAGTTGCCCGGCGGCACGGCTACCGGACCGGGTTCGATCAGGGCGGCGGGGGCCAGGGTGCTGGGCGTGGCGAGCAAGGCGTGGAGCGCGGTCAACTCGGCCACGGCGCGGGCGTAGGCGGCGGCGGGTGCTTCGTCGGCGGCGAGGTGGGCGTTGACGCAGAGGCGCAGGGTCTGTTTCGCGCGATCGAAGATCAGCAGCGAATCCGACATCATGAAGTAGAGCAGGGGAGTGCCGAGGCCATCGCCGGGGGCGGCGGGGATGGTCGGCTCGATCCGGGTGGCGTATTCGTAGGCGATGAAGCCGACCGCGCCGCCGGTGAAACGCGGCAGACCGGGCAGGGTGACGGGGCGGTGCCCCTTCATCTCGGCTTCGATCAGGGTGAGTGGATCCGCCGGGGTGGGAAGTTCGCGGTCGGGCTGGCCGGGTTCGCGGATGGTGGTGGTGACGGGGCCGCAGATGAAGATCTTACGCGGGCGGCAGCCGATGAACGAATAACGGGAGAGCGTGTCGCCGCCCTCGACGGATTCGAGCAGGTAGGAGGGACCGTGGGCGCGGAGCTTGGCGTAGGCGGAAACGGGTGTCTCGAAGTCCGCCATCAGGTCGGCGTAAACCGGCACCAAGTTGCCTTGGGTGGCGAGACGGGCGAAGTCGGTGGCGCAGGGAAGGATGGTCATGCTAGAGCGGGGAGCGAGGAGCTTGCGGAGCTAGTAAGCGGGTAGAGCTGGTAAGCTAGTAGGCTGGTGACTGGAGCGTAGGGAGCTGGTCGGCTTGGTTATTCGACGGTGACGGATTTCGCCAGGTTGCGGGGTTTGTCCACGTCGCAACCGCGGGCGACGGCGATGTAGTAGCTGAGGAGTTGCACAGGGATGGTGGCGAGGACGGGCAGGGCGGCTTCGTGGCAATCGGGGATGGTGATGACTTCGTCGGCGAGGCCTTCGGGCAGTTCCAAGCATTCCGGCACGATGGCGATTATGAGGCCCTTGCGCGCCTTGATCTCCTGCATCGAGGAGAGGACTTTGTTAAACAGCTCGCCCTTTGGCACGAGGAAGACGGAGGGGCATTGGTCGCTGATGAGCGCAATGGGGCCGTGCTTCATCTCGGCGGCGGGGTAGCCCTCGGCGTGGATGTAGGAGATTTCCTTGAGCTTGAGCGCGCCTTCCAGAGCGATGGGGAAAAGCGAGAGGCGGCCGAGGAAGAGGAAGTCGTTGTACTTGGCGTAGCGCAGGGCGATTTGCTGGATGTGCGGGGCCTGCTCCAGCACGCGGCGGGCGAGATCGGGCACGGCCTTGAGTCCGGCGACGTATTCGACGCCGTCGGCGAAGCTCATGTCGCGCATGCGGGCCACGTAGAGGGCAAACATGGAGGCGATGAGGAGCTGGCTGGTGAAGGCTTTGGTCGAGGCGACGCCGATCTCGGGACCGGCGTGCTGGTAGATGCCGCCGTCGGCTTCGCGGGCGATGGTGGAGCCGACGACGTTGCAAATCGCCATGCACTTGTAGCCCTTGCGCTTGGCTTCGCGCAGGGCGGCGAGGGTGTCGATCGTCTCGCCAGACTGGGAAATAACGAAGAACAAGGCGTCGCGGTCGAGGGGGGCGTTGCGGTAGCGAAACTCCGAGGCGTAATCCACCTCGACCGGGATGCGGGCGAAGCGTTCGATCAAGTGTTCCGCCACCAGGCAGGCGTGCCAGCCGGTGCCGCAGGAGGTGAAGACGAAGCGGTCGATGGTCCGGAAGTCGGCCGGGGTGAGGTTGAGGCCGCCGAAGTTGGCCGAGGAGCCGTCGGCGGAGAAACGACCGCGCATGGCGTTTTCCAAGGCCAGGGGCTGCTCGAAAATCTCTTTCCGCATGAAGTGCGGGTGTTCGCCGAGCTCGGCCTCGTCCACCGACCAGGTGACTTGGTCGATCACGGGCGAGACGTCTGCCAGATCGAGCGTGCTCAGGGTGAAGCCGGCCGGGGTTACGTGCACCAGTTCGCCGTCCTTGAGATAAACGACATTCTGGGTGCGGGAAACGAGGGCCGAAACGTCGGAGGCGATCAGGTGTTCGTGGTCGCCGACGCCGAGGATGAGGGGGGAGCCTTTGCGGGCGGCGACGAGTTCGCCGGGATGCGAAGGGGAAAGCACGGCGATGCCGTAGGTACCCTCGACGTGCAGGAGGGTTTTGCGCACGGCTTCGAGGAAGCGGGAGCCTTCACCGGTCACGGCAGGCTCCGGCTGCTTGGCGTAGTGGTAGGCGATGAGGTTGGCCAGCACCTCGGTGTCGGTCTCGGACTTGAAGGTGTAACCCTTCTCCAAGAGGAAACGCTTCATGTGCACGTAGTTCTCGATCACACCGTTGTGCACTAAGGCGATCTGGCCATCGCTGGAAACGTGAGGGTGGGCGTTGGCGTCGGTCACACCGCCGTGGGTGGCCCAGCGGGTGTGGGAGATGCCGCTGGTGCCGGTGAGCTTCTTGCTGGATGCGAGTTTCGCCAAGGCGGCGACCCGGCCGATGCACTTCACCAGGGTGAGGCCGTTGTTTTGGAGCACGGCAAGCCCGGCGGAATCATAGCCGCGATATTCCAGGCGCTTGAGGCCTTCCAGCATAATGGCGGCCGCTTTTTGGCGACCTACGTAACCGACGATTCCGCACATGTTTTTTTAGAGGTTTTGGCTGGCGAAGTTACGGGTCTCTGCAAACCCTCCGCAAGGCTATTGGCCAATTTTAAAATGACCCCTCAAAAGAATGTTCTCGCAGTGATCATGGGCGGCGGACGCGGCACGCGTTTGCATCCCCTAACCGCTGAGCGCTGCAAACCGGCGGTTCCCCTCGCCGGCAAGTATCGCTTGGTCGATATTCCAATCAGCAACTGTATCAACAGCGACATCAACCGGATCTTCCTGCTCACGCAGTTCCATACCGCTTCGCTGCATCGCCATATTCAAAACACCTTCCACTTCGACCCGTTCGGAGGTGGTTTCGTTGATATTCTCTCCGCCGAGCAGACGGAAAAAAGCCTCGACTGGTATCAGGGCACGGCCGACGCGGTGCGGCGCAACCTCCAGCATTTCCGTAACTTTAAGCACGAGTACGTGCTGATTCTTTCGGGCGACCAGCTCTACCGGATGGATTTCGGCAAGATCCTTGAAGAACACATCGCCTCGGGTGCGGATGTTTCCATTGCCGCCATTCCCTTCCCGATTTCCAAGGTCGAGGGCCTGGGCTTGATGCGCGTGCAGGATAACCTCGCCATCTCCGAATTCGTCGAAAAGCCGAAGGATCCGAAGGTGATCGAGAGCCTTGCCATCAGCGACAAGCTGCAAGCCAAGCTTAGCAGCCCCACCGGTGAGAAACACTGTCTCGCCTCGATGGGCATCTACGTTTTCAACCGCAAGGCGTTGGCCGATGCCTTGGACAACGACATGAAGGACTTCGGCAAAGAGGTGATTCCCGCGCTCCTCGGCAAAAAGAAACTCTTCGCCCACGTTTTCGAAGGCTACTGGGAAGACATCGGTACGGTTAAGGCGTTTTTCGACGCCAATCTCGCCCTCGCCCAGCCCTTGCCCCCGTTCAACTTCTTCGACCAATCCGCGCCGATCTACACCCAGGATCGCTACCTGCCGCCGAGCAAAATCAACCGTTGCACTTTCGACTACGTGGTTTTCGGCGACGGTTCGATTATCGAGGATTCCACCATCACGCACAGCGTGCTGGGCATTCGCTCCATCGTGCACGCGGGTTCGGTGCTCAAGGATGTCGTTATGATGGGCTCCGATTACTACGAGAGCGAAGCCCAGATGAAGGAAAATGCCGCCGCCGGTCGCCCCAATCTGGGCATCGGCCCGAACTCTTCGATCGAGCACTCGATCATCGACAAAAACGCCCGCATCGGCGCCGGAGTTAAACTCTCCGCTTTGGGCAAAGCCGACGGCACTTACCCGCACGGTATCATCATTCGCGACGGCGTGTTGGTGGTGCCCAAGGGCGTGGTCGTTCCTAACGGTTTCAGCCTCTAATAACGAAACCCGGTATTTAGTTTACGGCCCGGTCGCCAACGCGACCGGGCTTTTTGTTGCGCAGATATTCAGGCCTTCGGGCGCGGGCGAACGGTGCTGAGGCCGCCGTCCACCGCCCAAATCTGGCCGGTCACCCAGTCTGCCTCGGGCGAAAGCAGATAAGCGATGGCCGAGGCTATGTTGGCCGGTGTGCCGACCCGGCCGAGCGGGTGCAGTTTCTCGGAAAACGCCCGCGCGGCGGGGGTCGCCAAAAGCGAAGTGGCGAGCGGAGTGTCCACCAAGCCGGGCGCGACCGCGTTGATGCGCACATTGCGCGAGGCGTAGCTGGCGGCGGCGGCGCGCACCAAGCCTTCGATGCCGCCTTTGGCCGCCGAGATCGCCTCGTGGCTGGGCAGCCCGGTCGCGGCGGCGACCGAACTCAATAGCACGATACTGCCCGCCCCTTGGACCTGCATCGGCACCACCGCCGCTTTGAGCCCGTAAAAGGCCGAGTTCAGATTTAAATCGAGCGTGGTCCGCCATTCGTCGAGCGAGGTCTGGTGGGCCGCCTTTAACAAAATGGAGCCCACGCAGTGCACGTAGGCGTCGAGCCGTCCGCCGCCACGGGTGGTCAGGTCGGCCACGGCTGCCGCCACCGCCGTCGCATCGGTGGCATCGACCGCCGACGTTTCCAAGCCGGGCAATTCGGCGGCGAGCGCATTCAAACGCGCCGCATCGCGGGCAAACCCGCCGACTCGCCAACCGCTGGCGTGCAGACGTCGCGCGAGTTCGGAGCCAATACCGCCGGTGATTCCGGCAATGATTACGAAGTAAGCCATGGGGGAGATTAGCGGTTTATTCAAAAACGCAAAAGCCCGGCTCCGACTGCGGACTCGCGACTCTGCTCAGCGCAAAACCTCCAAGGCCCGGTCGTAGCCAGTGAGTTCCAAGTAGGCGGAGCCGACTTCGCTTTCGTCCTCGGCCAGCAACCGGCACGCGCCCTCCCAGTAAGTGACACCGCCCAGGCTTCCGCCCAGTTCTTGGTCAGGATGCAAAGGTACGACGGTGAAAACGACTTCGCGTCCGCTGGCCGGATCGGTCGTGACCAGCCGGATGCGCTGCGGGTAACGCGCGCCGGTGCGCGGACTCGTCCAGTAGGTCAGCGGCTCCCAGCGGTAGGGCGCGGTGACGGCCCGACCCTCGCGGTCAATCCAGGTGAGCGTGGAGGCGGGATCGGTGCCGCCGCTACGCGTGCGCAATCGATAAAACATCAGCTCCCGACCGTCCTTGAGCTGGGCGCTCAACCAATCCCAGCCGACTTGGTTTTGGTCGAGCTGGCTGCTGCTATACTCGTGGTCCATCCAGGCCTCGCCTGTCACGGGAAACGCCTCGCCAGCCAGTGTAAGTTGTCCGGTGGCGGCAAGGCGCGGAAAAGTCAGGTAGTAACTCGCGGCGGTGGGGGCCGCGCCCTTTCTCGAGTAGCCGCCCGCGCCGAAACGCACCAGCGGTTTTTTCGGCACGAGGTTGAGACTGAAGCGGGCCTCGCCCCGGATGCCGCCGGTCAGGAGCATGGTTTCCTGACCGGGCTGGAGAAAACGCAGCGCCCAATCGCCGTTGCGCACGTCTAGGGTTGCGGTGTCGGCGGCGGCGTCCCAACCCGCGCGGTTAAGCCGTTCTTGATGCAGAAAACGTCCGGTGCGGGCGTCGATCAAAGCCATGTGCGCGAGGTAAATCTGGTCGTGTCCGAATGCCGCCGGCGCAGGCCGGCTGGCCGTTTCGAGTGGCGAAGCGGAACGGAAAAACGTGGCCTGAAAACCAAAGCGCCGCGACTCGGGACCGGCGGTGTAGAGATGGCCGGTCAGATACCACCACTCGATTTTGTAGTCGGGGTGCGCTCCGTGATCGCGCGGGAAGGTAAAGGTCGGATTCGGTTGCGGCACGGTGAAGCCCTCGGCGGTGCGCGCGGGGATTTCTTCCGCCCTGAGCGAAAACCCGGCCCACAAGCACGCCACCAAGATCCACCGGAGCATGTGGGAAAACGTGATCACGGGGATATGTTCAGGTGCCATTTTCATTGGTCATTCGTCATTGGGCATTGGTCATTCCGCGTCGGCGACGCGGCTCATTCCTCGCGATCGGCGGGTAGTCGGGCACCCCAGAGCCCGATGAGATAACTGACACCCGCGCCGGTGCCGACGACCAGAAACGCGAGCGCGCCGAGCTGACTGCCCGGGATGGCGAAGGCGAGCGTCCAGCCGAAGCTTTGTTTGTTGATGACGTAGATGAGCAACCACCCCAGCGCGAGGCTCAGACCCAGACCGGTAATCGTGGCGCACAGCGCCAGCCCGCCGCCTTCGAGTGCGGTGGCGCGGGCGATTTCGGTGCGGCGGAAACCCAGTGCGCGCAGAGTCGTGAGTTCGTCGCGCCGGTCGAGCAGCACACTCACCAGGCTGAGCGCCAGCCCGCCCACCGCCACGACCAGGCCGATGACTTGCAGCGCATAGGTGATGGAGAAGGTCTGGCGAAAGATGCGCAGCACTTCCGCCCGCAGCGAAACGTTGGTGAAGATGGCCAGCCCCGGATGCGCCGCGAGCAGCTCGGCGCGCACGGTTTCGGCCACCGCGCCCGGCACCAGGTCGAGAGCGACGCTGGTGGCGTGGTCATCGCCAAACCAGTTTACGGTGTGAAAACGATCCACCAACACGGTGCCGCGTTCGTTGCCATAGTCGGCGAATACCGCCGCGACTTTCAGGTGCTGGGGACCGGCGGGGGTGGGCACGGTCACGACATCGCCGCGTCGCATCGAAAAGCGTTCGGCGAAACTTTCGCTGATCAGGGCGGAGCCGGCGTTTTGGGATTTATCGAGAGCGGCAGCCGGAGGCGGAGGGCCCACCCAGAGAAAACCCCCGCGCCCCGCCTGATCGGCAAGATCGCCACCGCCCAACGTGGTGGGTTTGCCGTCGAGAGTGAGCGGATAAGCGGAAAACACCGCCGCGCGGGCCACGGCGGGATGGGTGGCCAAAGCCCGCCAGGTATTCTCTTCCAGTTTGTTATCTGACGTCGCCGATTGGGCGCCGGAACTGGAAAGATAGAGATCGGCCTGGAGCGCGGTCTGCACCCAAGTGCGGACCGAGAGCTCAAAGCTGGCGACGAGGATGGCCATGCCCGCCGCCATGCCGATGGCACAAACCAAGGCGGCGGCGGCGAGCCGATGCCTCCCGGTCGGGCGTTGCAGATGCCCCAGCGCGACCCGCCACGCCGCGCTTCGTTGCGCCAGCGGGCGGAAAACCCGGCCCAAGGCGGGAATCGCCAACGCGGCCAATACGCCGCCGCCAAGGATGCCGCAAAACGCCGCCAGATGTCCGGCCAGCGGGAAACGTGTGCCGCCGCCCAGCGCGAGCGGCGGCAGGCTCGCCAGTCCCGCGCCCAGCGCCAGCGTGCCCAAGGCTAGCGGCCAGCTCCGCAGCCAGCGCGCGCCACTGACCCCGGGCGCGCCGCGCACCAGCACCTGCGCGGGCGGGGTCGCCGCCGCCGCGCGGGCGGGAGCCCAGCCGGCGAGCACGCTGGCCAGCGTTCCGGCAGTCAGGCTCAGGGCGGCTTCGGACCACTCGAGTTGCGCCGCTTGCACGCTGGTGGCGTAGTAAAGCGCGTTGACGGTTTGGCCGACCGCGCGCACCGCGACTTGCGCTCCGGCCCAGCCCAAAAGCAGCCCAAGCCCGCCGCCCATCAACCCGAGCCCGGCTGCCTCGGCTAGCCACGCCCGCTGGATGATCCGCGCATCCACCCCCAGCGAGCGCAGGATGGCGATTTCGGCCCGGCGACGTACCACCGCACCGTCCAGGGCTTGGAAAACCAAATACAGCCCGACGAGCAGCGCGATCAGGGAAAGCACGGTAAGATTCAGGCGAAACGCCTCCGTCATGGTGGTGGCGGTTTCGCGCCGCGCGCCGGGGGTGGAAACGAGCCAGCGCACCGTTTCGGCGTTTAGCCCCGCGGCCAGTTGCGTGAGTTTTTCGCCGAGGGCGCGGCGGCGTTGGTCGAGCGCCGGGCCCGCCTCCAGGACGAATTCGACGCGGTTAATCCGTCCTTCGCGGCCGACCAGGCGTTGCAGCGCGGGCAGATCCAGCACGAGCAGATTTGCCGGTGCGGCCGGACCCTCGCGGACGGTGGGAATGGTGCCCGCCACACGCAGCCTTACCCTGCGGTCGTTGACCACCAATTCTAGATAATCCGGAGCGGGCAAGGCGTTGGCCGGGCTGATCCACGCCTGCGGTTCGGGGGAGAAAAGATCGAAGAACGGACGGTCGGATCCGGAGCGGAAAAACGGCGTCTTCGCATCGGCTTGCGAGGCGAGGTTGGCGATGGCGACCAAGTCCACCCCGAGCAGGGTGTAGGTGCGGCGGCCAAAACGTTTTTCCGTGGTGGCGGCGGGGTCGGGCGGTTCGGCGGCGGTGCTTTCCACCACCGGGTGGATTTGCACCGCGAGGTCGGCCAAGGCCGCCCGCAGCTCGGGGAGCACGCTCTCGGGCAGCAGGCCGGAGGGGGCTTGCACGATCCAGTCCGACTGGCCGGTGAGCGTGTCGGTGAAGTGGGTGAACGAGGAAACGGCGGCACGATTCGCCAGCCGCACGGCGGTAAATACGGCCACCCCCATCGCGAGGATCAGCACCAGCAGCGCAGTCTGCCCCGGCGCGAGGCGGGCATGACGCAGACTGAAACGACGCAAGAGCAGGGAGAGCATGCTGGGGAGCTAGTTCTACTTTGTTAATGTGCGCCAAAAGCCCTCGGAAATTGGCCGGGGACGGCCAACTCTACACTTTTGAACGAGTAAATTGGCCTTGGTCTTTTGCAGGGTTGGCCGTCCCCGGCCAAAAAACGGTGAAATGTCTCATGCGGCGGGGACTCATTCATAGGCTTAACAAAGTAGAACTAGGAGCAGGGAGCGGGGAGCGTGGAGCAGGGGTGCGGTCTTACTACACCACGCGGCCATCGCGCAGGCGGACGCGGCGGTGGCAAATGGCGGCGGCTTCCTCGCTGTGGGTTACCAGGACGAGGGCGGTGCGGGTCTCGTCGGTGAGTTCGCGGAGCAGATCGAGGATGTTGGCCCCGTTGGCCGAATCGAGATTGCCGGTGGGTTCGTCGGCGAGCAGCAGGGCGGGGCGGTGCACCAGCGCGCGGGCGATGGCCACGCGTTGTTGCTCGCCACCCGAAAGCTGGGAGGGCAGGGCATGGGCGCGGGCGGTCAAGCCGACACGGGCCAGAATCGCGCCGACCCTGGCCTGACGTTCTGCGGAGGGGACGGACACCAGTTGCAGTGGCAGCTCGATATTCTCGGCGGCGGTGAGGGTGGGCAGCAGGTGGAAAAATTGAAACACCGTGCCCACCCGTTCACGGCGCAGGACGTTGAGCGCATCGGCTGAGAGCTGATCCATGCGTTCACCCAACAGGCGGATTTCTCCGGAGTCGGGCCGGTCCACGCCGCCGAGGCAGTTGAGCAGGGTGGTCTTGCCGCTGCCGGAAGGGCCGGTGAGGGCCACGCGTTCGCCGGGTGAGACGGCGAAGGACACGGCGTCGAGCACACGGCGCGGGCCATAGCTTTTGCTTACGGCGCAAACGGCGAGGGCGGGCGGGGTCGTGAGCGACATGGGCGAAGCCAAATCACGCGGGCGGAGATTGCCAGCGCACGGAGAATGTTTCCGAGACGTTGACCAACGCCACTCGCCTATGCACCATGGCCGCTCCATGTCTGAACCCAAAGCTCCCACCATTCTGGTAATCGACGACGATGCCGAGGTCCGCTACTCCCTAGGACGCGTTTTATCGTCCAAAAAATATCAAGTTCTCGAAGCCGGAAGCGGCGAAGCGGGTGTGGCGGCGGTGAAAAAAGGGCCCGTTCCTGATTTGATTTTTCTCGATGTGCGCATGGGTGGCATGAGCGGCCTGGAGGCCTTGCAGCACATCCGCTCGGCCAATCCCAAGCAGTTGGTGATTCTGATGACGGCGTTTGGCACGGCCCAGACCGCGATCGAAGCGATGAAGTATGGCGCCTTCGACTACATCATGAAGCCATTCGACCCCGCGAAGGTGCTGACCTTGGCGGAAAACGCGCTTCAGGCCCACGCCGACATGCGTTCGGCTGGCGACTACAAGCCGACCATCAACGCGGACGACTACCGCGAGGGCATCGTGGGCGCTTCCCCCGTGATGCAGGAAGTTTTTAAGGTCATCGGTCAGGTGACGGCCAGCGACGTGACGGTGATGATCACGGGCGAAAGCGGCACGGGCAAGGAGCTGGTGGCGCGCTCGATTTGGAAGCACTCGCACCGCGCCAAGGGCAATTTTATCGCGGTCAACTGCGCGGCTATTCCGGACAATTTAATCGAAAGCGAACTCTTCGGGCACGAGAAGGGCTCGTTTACCGGCGCGACCAACCAGCGAATCGGCAAATTCGAGCTTTGCGACCGGGGCACCATTTTCCTCGACGAGATCGGCGACATGGCGCTGGCCACCCAGACGAAGATTCTGCGCGTGCTCCAGCAGGGCGAAATCCAGCGGGTGGGCGGCACCGATACGATCAAGGTGGATGTGCGCATCATCGCCGCGACCAACAAGGACCTCGAAGCGATGGTGAAGGCGAAGACCTTCCGCGAGGATCTGTATTACCGTCTCAACGTGGTGCGTATCAAAATGCCGCCCCTGCGCGACCGCCGCGACGACATCCCGCAGATCGTCGATTTTTGTCTCCAGAACCTCGTTAAACAAAAGAAGGCGCGCGTCGCCAAGGTTTCGCCCGAAGCGCTGGCCGTGCTGGCGCGCTATGACTGGCCGGGCAACGTCCGTGAGTTGGAGAACCTGGTTTATCGCAGCGCGGTGATCGCGCAGGGCGACGCGATTCTGGTGAAGGACATTCCGGCCGAAGTGCTCGCCAGCGTGGGCGCGGCCCCGCTGCACGCAGTGGCCAACAGCGGCGGATCGACCCCGCCGATCGCGCCGGCTTTGGGAGCCACCATGCCCAGCGTGGCCGTTGTGGACCCTATTACTGCCCCGGCGACGGGAGCCCAACCGGCAGCACCTGCGGCCTACACCGTGGCGGGCGCGTTGGATTTTCTCCAAGTGGAATTAAGCAAGGAGCCCGAGCCCTTGCTGGAGCGTTTGGAGCGCGAGATGATTGTGCGCACTCTGCGGCAATTGGAGGGCAATCTGGCCCGGACGGCGGAACGTCTGGGCATGACCCGGGCGACGCTGCGCAAGCGGGTGGACGAACTCGGGCTGCAACAGAGTTGACCCCAGGCGGGTGCGGAACCCAGATTCGCGCCCGTCCCGTTTAGATTTTGGAAAGGTGGCCGAGTGGTTTATGGCTCCAGTCTTGAAAACTGGCGTGGGTGCAAGCTCACCGGGGGTTCGAATCCCTCCCTTTCCGCCAAACTTTGCGCCGCAGGCGCGGGTAAAACGTTCACGGAGGGATGAGAACGAAGTTCGACGAAGCGAAGCGGAGATGGGCCGCGCACCGCGCGCCGCGAAGCGGTGAACCGGCAGGTTCAGCCAATCCCTCCCTTTCCGCCATTCGCGTAGCGAATGGCGTTTCGACGCAGTCGAAACTGAAGGCGAAGCCCTTGAGGGAGGGATAAGGACGGCGCAGTAGCGCCGGGGTAAGACCCTGAGCGAAGCGAATCAACCCCGCCTCTCCCGCCATTTTGAGTCCAAATAACACCCCCCAGAAAATGATGGTCGATGATTCGAAGCTGACAGTCCGTGGGCTTGTCAGCCTCGGTTGATAGGGTTTTGACTGCGGGCATGCCTACGCGCGACAAGCCTAAAAAGCCTGCCGCAAAGCGTCGTTTGCCCGTTCGCCAGAAAAACACGGACGCACAGTTTCCGGGCCTCGTGCGAGATTCGGTGAGCGGGTTACTGGTGCGTCCTCTTGCGCCGGGGCAAAAGCCGGTCGCCTTGTCCGTGATCAAAAACGTACTCTGTTCCGAGACTTGCCTCCCGATGACGATCCGGCAGCTTGTTCCCATGGCGCTTACTTTGGATGAGATTGTGGAGGAGACCCGTGCCCTGCCGCACGATGTGGTTAACGAGTTGATTAACCGTATTTTGATCGCTTCGCATGGAGGACAGGCGGCGGGACTTGAAGAGGAATGGTCGGAAGCGGTTCATCGCCGCCTGGATGAAATTCGCAGCGGTGCAGTTACGCTCATCCCGGGCGAGGAGACTTCCGCTAAAATCCGTCGCATCGTAGGTCGGTGAAGCCACACGCATTCCACCCCGAGGCCGATGCGGAATACGCCGACGCTGCGGTGGACTACACCAAGCGAGGCGGCACCGTCTTGGGCGTTCGTTTTTACGAAGAAATCGAGCGCGTAATCGCTCGAATCGTCGCAGCGCCATATCGTTTTCGAGAATACGATTCTCCCGCGCGCAGGAGCTTGGCGCGGGATTTCCCCTTTGCAGTCGTTTATGTGGATGAACCGGATCGCGTCTGGATACTTGCCGTGATGCCCTTGCACCGGGAACCCGGCTACTGGAAACATCGGATACGCTGAACCCACCCCCTTCCGCCTTCGCCTTGAGTTCCAAATTACGCCCGCATGGCGCTTGGGCTTGGCCTGTGATAATCGAATTTCAGGAGTCGGATTTTTAACCACAGATTGCACGAATAAATACCGGATAAAATCCCCCGGAGTATCGCCCTGCATGTCCCACCGCGTGAACTCCCATTAAATTGGTTTAATGAGGTGATTTGCTTCACCTTCGAGTCATTGTTCACATTTTTCGCTCACGACCTATGCCTCAAAGCCCTACTTTCATCGACCTTTTCTGCGGTATCGGCGGCTTTCGGCTGGCATTTGAGAAAATCGGCGGGCGCTGTGTGTTTTCCAGCGACTGGGACAAATACTCCCGCCTCACCTACGCCGCCAATTTTGGGGAAACTCCACACGGAGACATTCACACCGTGGCCGTCGCCGACATACCTGCGTCCGAATGACACGCGTACCTTCTGGGCGACGTGATTACGCTTTGAATATATTGGCTCTATGATGGGCCAAAAATTCGGGCGCAGGCTCCGTCAACATTTCCGGCTTTCGAATAGGTCGGCCTTCGTAGGCGGCGAAATTTTGCTCCAGTGCCGACTGAGGGAAACAATCTTTTAACCGCTGGCTCAGCACCACTCGTAAGCTTTCATCCAATGTTATCAGGCCGGAATCAAAAGCCGCGTCGTGAAGACTGGAAAGGCACAGACCGTTGCGCGGATTAAGCCGGTCTTTCGGAAAAGCGCTCCACGGGCGAATGTGACTCGCGACCAGCAGACGAGGAACTGAAATTCCTGTGATGCAACAACGCACGCCATAGGCGTTGAGTATGGATTGGCGAAAAAATTGCTGTCCCCGTCGCAGCTTCACCATACTAAGTTTTTCAGTCGGCCCAGAAGGCTCAACACGTGCCGAGGGTTCTAGCCGGACGCGATCACGCTCAAGAAAATCAACCTCTGCAGTTTCATCGTCAGTGAACAGATCATGCAGCAATTCCTCGCTTTCGGGTGCAAGCGTGCCGATTTGCCCGCGAAATTCCGCCCACATGGCGCGATCTTG
>CANIWJ010000076.1 GCA_947471035.1 Verrucomicrobiota bacterium | reverse complement strand
CTCGCCTCCAACTTCGACCAAAGCCTCGTCGCCCGCCGCCTCCAGCACCACCTCGCCTCGGCCGAGACGCTCCTCAGTTTCACGCCCAAAAACTTCAAACAGGCCGCCGGACTCATCGCCTACTACGACCGGTTGCACTACCACTATTTCCGCGTCACCGCCGCCGGCCCGGGTCGCGCCAAGCTCGGCATTTACACTTCCGCCTTCGACAAACTCTCCCGCCATGAGGCCACCGAGTTTCCCCTCGCCACCGCCACCGCCGGTATCCGCCTGCGCATGGAAATGCGCGGAGTCGAACTGCGCTTCGCCTACGCCTTCGGCCCCGAGGGCGACTGGCAGCAAGTCGAGCGCGTCTTTGAAGCCACGCTCTGCGGCGACTGGGCCTCCCCCCAAGGCGGCTTCACCGGCACCTTCTGGGGCCTGTGCTGCCAGGACCTCGCCACCCGCGACGCCTGGGCCGACTTCGCTCACTTCAGCTACACCCCCGCCGTATAAACCCCACCCATGCCCCTCCGCCTCCTCCCCATCCCCGCCCTCCTCCTCGGCCTCGTCTGCGCCTTCGCACCCCAGACCCAGGCTGCCACCCCCGCGCCCTCCGACCCTCTCGCCGCCTCCGACGTCACCTGGACCGAACTCGGCCGCGACTCCCAGGACTCCATGCCCCTCGGCAACGGCGACCTTGGCCTCAACGTCTGGACCGAGCCCAACGGCGACCTCCTCTTCTACATCTCCAAAACCGACGCCTGGAGCGAAGCCCCCAACTCCGAACTGGTGAAACTCGGCCGTATCCGCGTTACCCTCACGCCCAATCCCTTCGCTGGCGCCAAAGACTTCCGCCACCACCTCAACCTCCGCACCGCCGAGATCCTCGTCAGCGGCGGCGGGGCCCGCCTCAAGCTCTGGGTCGATGCCCACTCCCCCGTCATCCGCGCCGAGATCAGCTCCGCCCAACCCCTCGACCTCGCCGTGACCCTCGATCCCTGGCGCACCGAGCCCAAAGGCAAGGTCGCCGCCGATGTCGTGCTCCCCGCCGCTCCCGCCGACGCATCTCCGTTCATCACCTGGTATCACCGCAACTCCGCCACCGGCGTCCCCGCCGCCCTCGCCAACCGCACCTTCGGCGGCACCCTGCTCGCCCCCGGCCTCCAGCGCGCCGCCCTGCGCGAACTGCGTTCCCCCGCGCCCTCCACCACCCACCGCTTCTCCGTCGTCGCCCTCGCCTCCGCCTCCGGCCCGCTTGAGACTTGGCTCGACTCGCTCAATACCCTCGCCGCCGCCGAGCGCACCGCCGACCTCCCCGCCGCCTGGTCCGCCCACGCCGCCTGGTGGGACGCCTTCTGGAATCGCAGCCACGTGCGCATCTCCGGCGACGCCACCGCCGCCGCCGTCAGCCAGGGCTACACTCTCCAACGCTTCATCACCGCCTGCGCGGGCCGCGGCGCTTACCCGATTAAATTCAACGGCTCCCTCTTCGTAACCGACAACCCCGGCAACACCCGCCGCGAAAAGGGAAACCCGAATCCCATCCCCGCCCCGCTCGACGCCGACGAACGCAGTTGGGGCGGCCGCTACTGGTTCCAAAACACCCGCCCCATGTATTGGCCCCGCCTCGCCGCCGGCGACTACGAACTCATGCTCCCCCTCTTCCGCATGTATCGCGACCAGCTCGCCGTGAACACCGCCGACATCCGCAAACACTACGGCCACGACGGCGCCTACTTCCAGGAAACCGCACCCTTCTGGGGCGGCCTCCCCAAGATCACCGCCGAGGAGCCCGGCGTGTACACCAAACACTACTACCTCCCCATCATCGAGCTCACCGCCCTCATGCTCGACTACCACGACCACACCGGCGACGACGCCTTCGCCCGCGAGTTTCTTCTCCCCGTGGCCACCGCCGGCCTGACCTTTTACGACGAGCACTTTCCCCGCAGCCCCGACGGCAAACTCCTGCTCGAACCGGTCAACTCCATCGAAATGTTCTGGAAAGTCCGCAACCCCGCCCCCGACCTAGCCGCCTTCCACTTCCTCCTCCCCCGCCTCCTCGCCCTCCCTCCCGCTCTCGTCGATTCCCCCACCCGCGCACGCTGGACCCGACTCCTCGGCGAACTCCCTCCCGTATCCATCGGCGAGAAAAACGGCCGCCGCATCCTCCTGCCCTACGAAGGCGAACAAACCGCCCCCGCCAAAAACACCGAGGTGCCCGAACTCTACGCCGTGTATCCATTTCGCCTTTACGGCGTCGGCAAACCCGACCTCCCCCTCGCCCTCGACACCTTCGCCGCCCGCGCCATCAAACGCACCAAATGCTGGCACCAGGACGCCATCTGGGCCGCCTGCCTCGGCCTCGCCGCCGAAGCGAAAAAAGACCTCATCGCCACCCTCACCAACCGCGATCCCCGCCTGCGTTTCCCCGCCTTCTGGGAAAAAGGCCACGACTACGCCCCCGATCAGGACAACGGCGGCAACGGCGAACACGCCCTCCAGCTCATGCTCCTGCAAACCGAGGGCCGCGCCATCCACCTCCTCCCCGCCTGGCCCGCCGGTTGGAACGCCGATTTTAAACTTCGCGCTCCCTACAACACCACCGTCGAAGGCCGCGTCGAAGCCGGCAAACTCACCACCCTCAAAGTCACCCCCGAATCCCGCCGCACCGACGTCGTTATCCACTCCGCCGCCTCTGCCTTGTAGGGCGGGATCGCCGCACCCCGCCGCCATCCACCCTCAATCCTAAAAATCCCCCGGACCCGGCCTCAGCAATACATCCTCGGCGACGGTATTTGCATCCAACGAAGTGAGCGCGACCACCGCTTCTGCGACGCTGGCCGCCGTCATCAGTCGCTCACGCGGCAGGTCCGATCCCGCCCAGATCGGCGTGGCGATCGCGCCGGGATGAATTGCCATCACCCGTAGTCCCGTGCCCCGCGTCTCGGCACGCAACGCCGCTGCCAACCCGGTCAGCCCGTGCTTGGCCACGGTGTAGGCCGCGCAGCCGGGCAGCCCCATCTTGCCGCAAATCGAACTAATAAAAACAAAATCCCCAGTGCCCCGTTTTTGTAGCGCGGGCAAAAACGCGTGCGTCACCAGATAGGCTGAGCGCAGATTGCCCGCGATCATCGTATCGAACAAGGCGGGCGGCGTATCGGCCAGCTTGGCCGGGGTGAAGCGCCCGGCGTTGTTGATCACGATGTCCGGCGCACGACGAAACTGCTTGGTCACGGCGGCGGGTAGCCGGGCGACCACCGCCTCGTCCGCCACATCGCACACAAACGCATGCGCGTCCGCCCCCAGCCGCGTGCACTTCGCCTCGGTGGCGGCAAGGGTCTTGGCGGTGCGCGCCACCAGCGCGAGCCGCACCCCGGGAAACGCCCGCGCGTAGGCCACCGCAAACGCCGCGCCCAAACCCTGGCTAGCCCCAGTGATTAAAACCAGCGGCGTGCGGGCCACAGGTTTTTTCTTGGATACAGTATTCACAATGGGAAACGCATACCGAAGCGAGGTGCTAGGTCGCGCAAAAAAACACCCGCGCATCATGAACTAGCGCGGTTATCACCTTAGGCGCCATAACGCACGCGTCCCATCATGTATGCCCTTGGGCGAATTCACGGAGTCGTCACGCGACCGCCCCTATTTGGTCACTTTATACGGGTATATTTGATCGTTTATGAAAACCATCATTAGATTCGCCGTCTTCACGGCAACTGCCGGCTTACTTCACGCAGCCGCCTTCACATCTGGAAATCTCGCAATTCTCCAAGCCGCCGCCTCAGCCAACAACACGACGGCGTCCATCGTCGAGATCAACACCACCACAGCAGGCCAAGCCGCAGTCCAGACCATTGCCATCCCCGACGGCGCATCGGTAGGGAACGGCCTCCGTTTCAGTGGCAGCGCCACGAGCACTGGCTACCTTTCTTCTTCGGCTGATCGCACGCTGCTTACCTTCAACGGCGCCAACAGCTCGACCACGGCATCTAACGTAAACACCCTGAATCCGCGCGGCGTGGGCACACTGAACAACGCCGGCACCTATGCCCTGCAGACCACTTACACAGGAACAAGTGGGCAACAGACTCGCTCTTCGACAACCCTCAATGGCACTGATTGGTTTATCGCTGACCAAGGTGGTTTATATACCAACGCCGGCACCTTGGCCACCGCCACCCTGAACGGCCGAGGCATAAAAGCATTCGGTGGCACCGTTTACGTAGGCCAAGCCTCAGCCACCGTTACGACCATTGCGGTAAGCACCGTAAGTAATTTCACCGGTGGCACTATCACCGGCCTGAACGGACTGACCAATAACGCCAGCTTTCAAGACTTCTACCTAACCAGCTCCGGCACCAACGGCTCAGCCTTCGATATCCTCTACACCGTCTCTGCCACTAGCAATACGGCGGGATCGATCGCCAAATTCTCCTTAGTAAGTGGCACCACGTGGACAGCCAACGGCTCCTATACCACCACTTTTGGCGGGTTTGGTATCGCCGCCACGTCCACCATTGGGGGAGCCGATCTCTACGTTACCACCGGTCAAGGAGCCCTTACAGCCAACAGCGTGATCAAACTATCCGACACGGCCGGCTTCAATTCCGCGATCACTATTAATACCGGGAGTAACACCACCCTCTTCACCGCTCCTACCGGCACTATCCTTAAGGGCATTGAGTTCGCCCCAACCTCGGCCATCCCCGAGCCCTCCAGCTACGCCGCGATCTTCGGAGCGCTCGCCCTGGCCGGTGCCGCCCTGCGCCGCCGTTCCCGCAAGTAAAGTAAGGTTGAGCTCGGTTGAGCTCATACTCGGTCGCCCTACACCACAACCCCAGAGCGGAGCGGCCGGTTTAAGCTCCGCCCCACCGCTCCTCCTCTTCCCGCCACAGGCGACGGCTTACCCCCGTCGCCTGTTATTCTAGAATACACTATCTCGGCTTCTGATCGCTTAGCCCACCCGGTCTCAAACTTCGCATAACCATGAATAGCTTCATCCGCATCCTTCTCGCGACCGCCGCCGTGTTTGGCGCCTCCACCGCTTTCGCCGCCATCGTCTCCTCCGATTTCAGCACCTTCACCAACGGCAATCTCGTCGGCCAAAACGGCTGGGCTCAGTTCAGCACCTCGTCCACCTCGCCCATCCAAGTCGCCGGCGGTAAGGCTACCTGGACCGGCGGTGCCATCGTAGACAACCAGGACGCCTACCTGCCCCTCGGCACCATCATCACCCAGCCCGCCTCCGGCACCACCTTCGTTTACGTCGCCCTCCAGCTCTCCGTCGCTAGCGCCGGGGCCGCTCCCTCCTACTTCGCTGCCCTGAACCAAAACCAGACCGCCGTCACCACCGGCAGCAACTTTCAGAACGCCCGTCTCGCCGCTAAGGATAACGTCGGTGACAGCACTTTCGATTTTGGCTCCCGCGTTAACGGCCAGGGCGGCTATCCCTTCGTCTACGGAAACGCGGGACTCACCTACGGCGCCACCTACAACCTGGTTGCCCGTATCTCTATGGTCACGGGCAACTCCAACGACATGATCGACCTCTTCGTTACCGAGGCTTCCCAGCCTTTCGATTTCGTCACCGCTTACTCCACCTCCGCTTACACTTCCGGAACCGTCACCGATCCGACCTTCGGTGGCTTGCTCCTCTCCCAGTTCGGCAGCGGAACCGTTAACCAATCCGGAGTCTCCATCAACAAGGTCATGGTCACTAGCGATTTCACTGAAGTTCAGGCCTTCGTCGTCACCGCCATTCCCGAGCCCTCCACCTACGCCGCCCTGGCCGGAGCCGTCGCCTTCGCCGGTGTCACCCTCTCCCGCCGTCGCCGCGCCTGAGCTCCGCAACTGGTCCGGCAACTCAGCAACCCCGTTCGCTTGCAGCGGGCGATTCCCCCTCCGCTTGGCGGCGCACTCAACTACGCCGCTTTTTTGTGCCATTCGCTTACCGGTGCATACCGCTTCGCGCGATCTATTCCAAAAACCCTCATCCGCCGCTGCCAGTTATCGGCCTGATAGGCGCCCCACCTCCGCCTCCCGATAGGCACCTGGGTTTCACCTCGTTGTCACCCCTGCCGATTGCCCATTCCTCCCGGAAAAGCCCACCTTCGCTCATACGTCGTTGATTCCCGACTGACTTTTCATCCCGCCCTTTCTCCGCGCCTCGGCCCCGTTCGCTCCCTTTCCCAATCTCACCATGCACTCCCTCGGCATCCTTTCCCGCCTGATCCAGACTCTTCTAGTCACGTTGGCACTCTGCTTCAGCCTCTCTGCCGCCCATGCCGCCGAAATTGTTCAATATGATTTCGTCGGCACCTCTGGAGTAACCACCAACCGCGCGGGCACTTCGCCCCTCAACATCACCCCCGTCAACCTGGTCCGCGGGGCGGGTCTGGTCGGTGGTTCTGCAGGCAACGCCTTCAGCTCCAGCGGTTGGACTGCCGAGGCCACCGATTACATCGAATTCGGTTTCGATGTTGCTGCCGGTTTCGAGGTCGATTTGGACAACCTTCAACTCAGCGCCCAGGCCTCCGGCACTGGTCCTGCCGTCCTCGGCGTTTTCACCTCCGCCGACAGCTACACCACCTCGGTCGCGACCATCACCGCCGGCAACGGTTCGCTCGTTCAAAACCTTCTCGACATCAACTCCCTCGGCGTCGTCACGGGCAATGTCCGTTTCCGCCTAAAAGTGATTCCTGGCACCCTTGCCGCCAACGGCGCAGCCATCGGCAGCGGCGGCACCTTCCGCCTTGCCAACTACGCCACCACGCCGACCGCCGTCACCATGCAGGTCACTGGCACCGTTCAAAACGCCGGCGGCGTCGATACCACCGCCCCCATCACCACCGTCTTTGCCCCCGCTGACAACGCCACCGCCATCCCCGTCACCGTCACCCCGACCGTCACTTTCAGCGAGGCGATCAAAAAAGGCACCGGTAACATCCTCATCAAACGCGTCTCCGACAACGTTGTCTTTGAAAGCATCGACGTCACCTCCGCCCAAGTGTCGGTAAGCGGTACCCAGGTCGTCATAACCCCCTCCGTCTCCCTCGATTTCTCCACCGCTTACTACGTCGAGATCCCCTCCGGTGCCATCTTCGATCTCGCCAACAACGCTTACGCCGGCCTCTCCGGCGCGGCCACTTGGAACTTCACCACGCTCGCCTCTTCCGCCTCGCCCACCATTACCAAGACCACCAGCACCACCGCCCAGGTAAAGCTCACCGGGGCCAACCCCTCCACCGACTTCTACGCCGAGGGCAACGGCCAGGGCACCTTCGCTGTTTACAGCCTGGCGACCTTCACCATCGGCAAGATCGATTTCGGCCTCTCCGGTGCTTCCACCATTAACAGCATCAGCACCGCCGAGCTCACCCTCACCCAAAACGACCGCACCTTCACCACCGGCACCCAGTTCGAGATTTTCCTCACCACCGATGCCCTCGGCGGCAACTACACCGGCAAGACCTTTAACGCCACCTTCGCCAACGGTCTCGACGCCACCCAATACGCCTCCGCCCCCGTCTCCCTCGGCCGCTTCGCCTACACTCCGTCCGCCGCCGGTGGCACCAAGTTCGTCTGCGCCCTCGACCTGAGCACCGCCGGTCCCGCCCTCATCTCCCGCATCAATACCGGCGCCGAGTTCAATCTCATCCTCACCGTCGTCAACGCCCCCGACGCCATCACCCTATCCGGCAAAGGCAACACCTTCGACCCCGGCGACCCCTCCCTGAAACTCGTCGTCCAGGAGACCACCGGCGTGGACACCGCCCCGCCGCTCGTCGCCTTCTTCACCCCCGCCGATAACTCCGGCGGCCTGCCCATCTCGGGCAACCTAAAGATCGACTTCAACGAGCTCATCCAGAAAGGCACCGGCTCCATCACGATCCACCGCGTCTCCGATGGCTCCATCTTCGAGACCATCGACGCCGCCGGCCCCCGCGTCACCACCGCCCTCGGCACCGTCACCATCGACCCCGCCGGAGCCCTCGAATCCGCCGGCAACTACTACGTCAACATCACCGCCGGTGCCATCCAGGACACTCAGGGCGTGCCCTTCGCCGGCATCGCCGATGCCACCACTTGGAACTTCTCCACCGCCCAGCCCCCCATCACCCAGACCGGTCCCTACACCATCTCGGAAAACGCCCGCGCCGGCACCGTCGTCGGCACCTTGAATCCCGCCATCGCGGGCAAGGAAGGCATCCGCTACGCCGCCCTCGCCGGCAGCGGCGGCTCCACCCTCATGAAGGCCGTCCCCGGCATCGGTTACGTCGTCAACCCCGTCTTCACCATGGGCGACACCATCGAGGCCTCCACCGGCGCGCTCAACCCCACCTCTGCGGGTAACTTCTCCCCGGTCGGCACCCCCGACGGCCTCGGTGCCTACGCCCTCAACTCCACCACCATCCGCGTGCTCATGAACCACGAGATCGAGGTTCCCACCACTGGCACCACCCCCGCCGCTTACCCCTACACCCTGGCCAACGGCACCGTGCTCGCCAAGGGCGGCGCCCGCATCACCTACATCGACATCGACAAGACCTCCCGTCGCGTCGTCGACGGCGGCCTCGCCATCGCCCGCGTCTATGACCGCGCTGGCAACGTCGTCACCAGCACCTCCCAGCTCGAGCTCGGTGGCTTCGACCGCATGTGCTCTTCCTCCCTCTACGAGCCCAACCTCTTCGGTCCCGGTCGCGGCCTCGTTGACCGTATATACTTCACCGGCGAGGAATCCTCCACCGGCTTTGACCACCCCCACGGCGGCACCTTCTGGGCGCTCGATCCCGCCAACGGCGACTTCTGGGCCTTGCCCGACTTCGGCCGCGGCTCTTGGGAAAACGCCGCCCTGGTGGACACCGGCACCACCACCCACGTCGCCTTCCTCCTCGGCGACGATTCCCAGTCCACCCCGCTCTGGCTCTACGTCGGTCTGAAGAGCACCGCCCCCGGCGCCAACTTCATCGAACGCAACGGCCTCAAAGGCGGCCAGCTCTACGCCTGGAAAGCCGACAACGGCAATCTCACCCCCCAGCAATTCAACGGCACCGGCGCACTCCGCTCCGGCACCTGGGTTCCCGTGACCGCACGCATCCCCGCCTCCGCCGGCACCACCGGTTTCGACGCCCAAGGCTACCGCAACGACACCCTCATGCAGGCCGCCGCCGACGCCGCCGGTTGTTTCTCCTTCTCCCGCCCCGAGGATCTCTCCACCAGCCCCACCGATGGCACCATGGTCGCCTTCGCCTCCACCGGCCGTGGCAACCTCTACCCCGCCGATAACTGGGGCGATACCTACATCGTTGACCTCGACTTCGCCAACCTCGGCACCGCCAACCCCCTCACCGCCTCCATCCTTATCCTCTACAGCGGCGACGATGCCGGCGGCGGTCAGTTCGCCACCCCCGAGGAAGGCCTCCGCTGCCCCGATAACATGGACTGGGCCGACGACGGCTTCCTCTACGTCCAGGAAGACCAATCCAACCAAGTCGGCAGCTTCGGCGCCGCCGGCTTCGAGACCTCCATCTGGCGCCTCGATACCACCAACGGTGTCGCCGTTCGCGTCACCCAGACCGACCGCGAGACCGTTCTCCCCCTCGGCTCCACCGACGGTAACGTGAGCGACGTCGGCAATTGGGAATCCTCCGGCATCATCGACGTCTCCACTCTCTTCGGCCAGCCCGGCGGCACCCTCTTCCTCTTCGATGTTCAGGCCCACTCCATCACCAACGGCCTCATCGCTTCCAAGACCCTCTTCGAAGGCGGCCAGCTCTGCTTCCTCGAGCGCGGCCAAGAGCGCGGTGCCTTCGCCCTGAACCCCAACACCGGCGTCATCACCCTCGCCAACCCCGACGCCCTCGACGCCGCCACCCGCCCCGTCCACTACCTCCGCGTCCAAGCCTACGACGGTGCCAACATCACCTTCGCCACCGCCCAGATCAACGTGACCACCACCCCGGTCACCGCGACCAACAGCTTCAAGGCCGCCACCTTCAACACCTCCCTTTACCGCGACACCGACAACGCCCTCATCAACGACCTCTCCGTCGTCACCAACACCCAGGCCCAGGCCATCGCCCGGATCATCCAGCGCAACAACCCCGACGTTCTCCTCGTCAACGAATTCGACTACGACGCCAAGGGCCGCGCCGTCCGTCGCTTCAAGGAAAACTACCTCGAAGTCGGCCAGACCGGCGAAGCTCCCGTTTACTACCCCTACTCCTACGCCCCGCCCGTCAACACCGGCGTTCACTCCGGCTTCGACCTCGATAACAACGGCTCCGTCGTATCGAATACCACTGCCGCCGGCTACGGAGAGGATGCCTTCGGCTTCGGTATCCACCCCGGCCAATACGGCTTCGTCATCCTCTCCAAGTACCCGATCGACACCGCCAACATCCGCACCTTCCAGAAGTTCCTCTGGAAAGACATGCCCGGCGCCCTCCTCCCCGACGACCCCCGCGTCGTCGGCACCGGCGATTGGTACAACACGGCCGAACTGAATGCCTTCCGCCTCTCCTCCAAGAGCCATGCCGATGTGCCCGTGCTCATCAACGGCACCCGCTTCCACGTCCTCGCCAGCCACCCCACGCCCCCCGTGTTCGACTCCGGCTCACCCTGGATCGACGGCGTGGACCACAACGGCCGCCGCAACTCCGACGAGATCCGCTTCTGGTCCGACTACGTCAACCCCGAGACCTCCGCCTACATCTACGATGACCAAGAGCTCGCCGCCAATAACGGCCTCCCACCCGCCCTCGCCAACCGCACCGGCGGCCTCCCCGTCAACTCCCGCTTCATCCTCGTAGGCGACCAAAACGCCGACAAAGACGAGGGCGACAGCTCCGATCCCGCGATAAAGCGCATCCTCGGCGGCATCGCCACCGTCGGCGGCGCGGTCATTCCGGCCAACCCACTCTTCAACAGCACCTTCGTGCCCGCTGGCGGCTCCGGCCCCGCCCCCGCCACGCCCGATGACACCGCAGCCTTCAGCGGCGGCGTGCGAATCGACTACGCCTTGCCTTCCGTCTTCGGCCTCACCGTGGACTCCGGCGGCGTCTTCTGGCCCCCCAGCTCCGACCCCATCTACGTCGCCACCCAGCAGACCGATCACCATATGGTCTTCGTTAACCTTTCCTTGACCGGCGTCACCCTGCCTCCCGCCACCGACCTCGTCACCTACTACGCCACCGCCGCCAACCTCACCGGCACCACCCTACAGGCCGCCCTGCAAAACATCATCGATGACCACGTGGTCATCGACTACGGCACCGTGGATGAGGTCATGAAGGTCATCGATCAGGATGCCGTTAACCCGAACAACGTCCGCCTCCTCTACTCCAACGCATCCCTGCCCAAGACTGCCTTCGTCGGCACCGAGGGCACCGGCAACGCCACCAGCTGGAACCGCGAACACGTCTGGCCGCGCAACGACGGCGTGGGCGACAACGGCCCCGACTTCTCCGACCTCCACCACCTCTTCCCCGCCCAGGTCAACGTGAACAGCCTCCGCTCCGCCCGCTCCTTCGACGAAGGCGACAACGACGAGTCCGATCCCTTCGCCCCCGAGTCCTTTCGCGACTTCAGCCAGGACACCTGGGAGCCCCTCGCTCGCGACAAAGGCATCGTTGCCCGCGCCATGCTCTACATGATGACGCGTTACGATGGTTCCGATCCCCTCACCACCGACCTCGTGCTGGTCAACAACCCCGTCTTCGCCGGCTCCGATCAAGGTGTGCGCGATACCCTCCTCGCCTGGAACCGCGCCTACCCACCCACCGATTACGAGCGCGCCCGCAACAACGCCATCTACGCCGGTGTGAAGATCGGCAGCACCACCTACGCCCAGGGCAACCGCAACCCCTTCACCGACTTCCCGCAATTCGCCGATGCCATCTTCCTCGGCACCAGCGAGACGTCGTTCCTGAAGTGGCAATACCAACGCTTCACCCTCGCCCAGCTCGCCGTGGAAGCCACCTCCGGCATGAACGCCGACCCCGATGGCGACGGCCGCAGCAATTGGGCGGAGTTCCTCTTCAACGGCAACCCGCTCTCGGGTAATGACACCCCGCTCAGCCTCACCACCGTCGGCAACCAGGTGACGATCACCTTCCAACGGCCGAAAGGCACCCAGCCAGTGACGGCCAACGTGCAAACCACGACCACCCTCGGTGCCGCCAACTTCGTCAACGTCGTCAACTGGCAGGCCTCCGCCACCGTTACGGACCTGGGCGAGTACGAGCGCGTGGCTTACACCGCTACCCTCAACCCCGCCGAGCCCACCCGCTTCTGGCGCGTGAAGTTCGAATAATACCAATCACACCTCGTAATGGGACTTTAGCATGGCCCGATGTAGGCCCGACCGGTGGTCGGGGTTTCTGGGAAACGCCCGACCACCGGTCGGGTCTACACCAGACGAAAGTCTCCTTTTATGCCGTTTCTGGTATAAAGCCACCGACGCAGCGGCACGGGCTTAAGGTCCAGGAAGCGCACACGTCCCGCCACCCATCACCTCCGCCCCATGACTCCCGCCCGCCCCCTTTTGGCCTTCGCCGCCCTCTCCCTCCTAGTCACCGGCTTCGGCCTAGCCTCGCGTCTCCTCTCCCAAGGTTCTGCGCCCGTATCACCCGCCGCTTCCCCCGCCCCCGAGCCTGACGCCTCCCCGCGCCTGTTGCCGCTGCCTGCGGCGGAATCCGCCCCCGCGCCCGAGCTCGCCTTGCTCATGGGCACCCTCCAACGCCTCACCCACAAGCTCGCCCTCTCCGCCGATGCCGGTAACGCCCCGCTCGCCGCCTTCTACCTGCACGAGTCCCTCGAACAGCTCCGCGCGATCCAAGTGCAATCCCCCGAATACGAAAACCAGCCCATCGCCGTCCTGATCGACCTCCTCGCCCTGCCCGCCTACGCCGACCTCCAAAAATCCCTCGACTACCCCCACACGCCGCCCCCGCCCGTCACCCGCGAAGTGTTGCTGCGCGGGCTCGACCGGGTGATCGCCTCCTGCAACGAGTGCCACGCCGCCACCCAACACGCCGTCATCCAGATCACCCGCGGCACCGAGGTAAACCCGTTTAACCAATCCTTCCGCCCACTCCCGCCCCCTCCCCCCGCGCCATGAACATCTCCCTTCGCGCCTTTAGCGTTGTCCGCGCTGCCGCCTTTACCTTCGCGCTCACCCTCGCCTTGGTGCCCGCTGCCCGCGCCGTCGATCCGTCGCTCCCGCCGCCCGCGCCCGTCGTTGTGCGCATCGAGGGTTTTCTCCCATCCACCGACACCTCCGCGTCCGCCGTCGCCACCACCGCCCCCGCCACGCCCGTTCGTCGCAGCCTCGGCTTCATCGTGGAAGCCGATGGGTTTCTGCTCACCAACTACCAGCACCTCACCGATCCCGCCTCCGGCCGCCTGCTCGAAGACCTGCGCGTCACGTTTCCCTCCGATCCGGCTCGACTCGTCCACCCCGCCCGCGTCATCGGCGTCGAGCCCACGCTTAATATCGGCATCCTCAAAATCGACCCTCCCGCCGCCGCCCCGACCTTCCCCGTCTCCAAAATCGCACGCGGCCAGGAACCCCCCATCGCCACCCCGCTCGCCGCCCTCGCCGACGACCTCCCTGACGATCCTTCGCCACGCGGCCCCATCGCTTCGGGCAACCTGCGCCGTCTCACGGGCACCGTGATCGGGCTCAACACCCGCAAGTGTTACCAGGAAAGCCTTACCTCCACCCTGTTCCGCACCGATCTCGGCCTCGCCGAAGCCTCTGTCGGCGGTCCGGTCTTTGTCGCTGAGACCGGCGAGGTCGTCGCCCTCTACACCGGTTATAAGCCCACTCCTGCCGCCGATCACGTGGAGACGCCCGGCGAGACCTTTGTCCTGCCCATCACCCTGTGTTTTAACATCTACGACAGCCTGAAACAAAAGCGCAGTCTGCTTTCTCCCTGGACCGGTTTCTCCGTGCGCCCCCTCACCGCCGCCGAAACGCAGCGCTTCCCCACCACCCGGAGCCACCGCGCCGGCGTCGGCCTCGAATACATCTGGCCCGACAGCCCGGCCGAAAAGCTCGGCCTGCAGGTGGACGATGTGCTCGTCCAGCTCGGCTACAACCGGATCGAGTCCGTGGCTGATTTCCAAAAATGGCTCTACATGAACGGCGTCGGCCAAAAGGTAAAACTGCTCATACTCCGCGGTCGTGACCAATACCTGTCCACCGACTACATCATCGAAGAGCGCCCCGCCTCCGCCCGCCCCCGCTAAAACTGGCGGCTTATCTCCGGTTAAAAATACCCAACCCAGCCCGTAAACCTCCGCGCCAATCGCCCGCCGCTTCCCCCTGTAGGGCGGGGTCGCCGCACCCCGCCGCGCCGGGCTCCCGCCCCGCCAAAGCTCGTAATCTTGACCCGCGTTTTCAGGTATTACCGTATTACCATGCCCACCTTAACCTTCAAAAGGAGCCACCGGCCGAGCGAAAGATCGTGATGAAAATCCATCCCGTATCGGGTCTGCCCTAAAATGCCGCGCCTGGCCGCCCAGTCACGCAGGCGGAAATAGACGCGGCTCTGGTGGATTTCCCATGAGCAACTACCTCTTGGATGTGAATGCGCTCATTGCATTGCACCACGAAGATAGCCCGCACCACTCCGCCTTTCACGAATGGGCTCAAGCGGTGAGTATGCAGAATTTAGTTACCTGCGCCATGGTCGAGCTCGGCTTTCTGCGGGTGTCGATGCAGGCGTTTCGCTACACGGCTGCGCAAGCCGCGCAGGCGCTGGCCGACACCAAGGCGCACTTGGGCGGCTTTGTAAGCGCGGCACCCTCCCCGCTGCTGCCTGCCTGGGCTTCAACGGCGGGCACGACCTCCGACGCCTACCTCACGCAAATCGCCCAGGACTCCGGACTCGTGCTGGCCACTTTTGTACGAGGTATCCCCGGCTCGCACCGCATCCGGTGAACCGCCCGCTCCGGCGGCGGTTTCCAGGCTCAGCACACCAGGCTGCGGAAGGCGTCAAACTCCGCCGTCAAGCCGCCCGGCACGCCCTTGCAGATCACGCTCACCGCGTCGTGCGAGTGCAGGGATTCTAGGTGCGAGCACGCCACCTGGAAGTCCACGATGCGTTTCTCTTTCGCCAGCTCGCCGTAAACCAGCCGCGCCGCGTCCTCGACAAACTTGATGTGGGCCCCGTTCAGCTCGGCAAAGGCCTGCTCATCCTCGCGCTTCACCATCACCTGCGTCTCCGTCACCAACGCGCGCAGCACGTGGTCGCGCAGCTCTTCGAGATGTAATTTCGCCTTCGGCGCCAGCTCCACCAGGACGCGGGCCTTGGAACGTTGGTTGTGCGGTATGCCATAAACCCCGCGCTTGTCGCGCGCGTGCTCGGTCAGCTCCGCGCTGCACGGGCAGGCCGACGAATACACAAAATCCAGCTCGATGAAACGGCGCACCGTGCCGTCTTCCGCGAGCCGCCCGAGAAACGCCGCCTGGTAATACTGCCAGCCCACCAGGCCGCTGCGCAGCGCGGTTTGTTTCAGCGGGTAGGAAAAATCCAGCCGCAGGCGGGCTGACAGCGTGCCGACATCGCGCCGATAGATTTTCAGCAGCTTGGCCACCATATCCGGCGAGGCCGCCTCGTCCGCGTTGTCGTAAAACGAGCGCACGATCCGGCTCATGTTAATGCCCTTCAAATTCGCCGCCAACGAGACCGTACCCGTCACCGAGGTCTCCAGGGTGTGCACGGTCTGGCCATCGCGAGCCAGGTAGCGCAGCGGCAGTTTAAACCCCGACACGCCCACTTGCTGAATCGCCACCGGCGCACCGGGAATCGCGTCCACCGCCTCCATCATATCGGGCAAGGACTGCTTGTATTCCGGCGTCAGGGTAAACGCGGCATCGTAAGCCCGCACGACGCGCGGGGCGGGTCCGCCGGACATGCGGTGCAAGTACATCGTTTTCTTGACTGCTGCGGGTGCGGCTGCG
>CANIWJ010000075.1 GCA_947471035.1 Verrucomicrobiota bacterium | reverse complement strand
TCTTCCGCTCATGCGCTTCGCCCACACTTGCATCGAAAGCATCGCCGTCGCCCTGCCCGAGGCCGTGCTCACGACCACGGAGATCGAGCGCCGCCTCGCACCGCTCTACACCCGCTTGCGCCTGCCTGAGGGACGGCTCGAATTGATGACCGGCATCCGCGAGCGCCGCGTCTGGCCGGTCGGTACCCGCCCCTCCGATGCCAGCGCCGCCGCCGGGCGCGCCGTGTTGGCCAAATCGGGGTTCCGCGCCGAACAAGTTGAGCTGTTTATCCACGCCGCCGTCTGCCGCGACATGCTCGAACCGGCGACCGCCAGCTTCGCCCACCGCAAAATCGGCCTGCCCGCAACCGCCCAGATTTTCGACCTCTCCAACGCCTGCCTCGGCTGGGTCAACGCCCTCACTGTCGCCGCCGGTCTAATCGAAAGCGGGCAAATCCGCTGCGCCTTGGTCTGTTCGGGCGAAAATGGCGGCCCGCTGGTCGAGCAAACCCTCTCCACGCTCCTCGCCGCCCCCCTCGATCGCAACGGCATCAAGCCCTACTTCGCCAACCTCACCATTGGCTCGGGCGCGGTGGCGGCCGTGCTTTGTCACGAGTCTCTCTTGCCCGTCGGCTCGCAGCCCCACCGAATCCTCGGCGGCTTTGCCCGCGCCGCCACCGAGCACAGCGAGCTTTGCCAAGGCGATAACCACGGCGCGGAAGCCCTCGCCATGCAGACCGACAGCGAAGCCCTGCTGGTGGCCGGGCTCGCCTTGGCTCGCCAAACGTGGATCGATTTCACAGCCGAGTTTGGCCACGCCTTCGACCGCACCATCTGCCACCAAGTTGGCAGCACCCATCGTCGCAAACTCTACGAAGCGCTGGGCCTGGATCTGGCCAAAGACTTTTCCACCTTCGAGACCCTCGGCAACACCGGGTCCGTCGCCCTCCCTGCCACCCTGGCCCTCGCCATCGAGGCCAACGCCATTAAAAATGGCGATAGCGTCGCACTTTTGGGAATCGGCAGCGGCTTAAATTCACTCATGCTCGCGCTTAAATGGTAGTAACCCCCCCCGCTGGCATCACTATTGCTGAACGCCGCAAATCACCTTCTGATCTAGACGCCTATTAACCACTTATGACCGCCTCGACGCAAACCCTTCCCGCCTGGCTACGCATGCTTTACCCGTTCACGCTCAAGACCTTCGCCACCTCCGGCGGAGCGAAGATGAGTTACGTTGACGAACGCGGCACCGGCCAGTCGCCCGGTGACGACTCCGCCGTCCTCCTGGTGCACGGCAACCCAACTTGGTCATTTTATTATCGGCATGCCATAACCGCCTTGGTGGCTTCCGGCCGTCGTTGCATCGCGCCGGATCACATCGGCATGGGTCTTTCCGAAAAGCCTCAAGATTATAAATACACGCTGGCGCAGCGGATCAGCGACCTCGAAGCCCTCGTTCTTTCCCTCGGCCTGAAGCAAATTGATTTAGTGGTCCACGATTGGGGTGGTGCTATCGGCTTCGGTTTGGCTGCAAGACACCCGCAGCTTATCCGCCGCATTGTTATTCTCAATTCCGCCGCCTATCCCTCGGAGCACATCCCGAAGTCGATCTCGCTCTGCAAAACCAGTTTCCCGGGAAGTTTGATCGTCCGCACCTTTAATGGTTTTGCCCGCGCCGCGACGAAGTGGGCGATGAATCGCCGCACCCTGACGGCCGACGAGAAAAACGGCTATCTCTATCCCTACTCAAACTACGATGATCGCGTAGCGATTGATGCGTTTATCAAAGACATCCCGTCTGACGCCGGCCATCCGTCGTTTACCACCTTGCGCCGGGTCGCGGAAGGTCTGGATCAATTCCGTCGGCGCAAGGTGCTTATCATTTGGGGCGCGGTGGATTTCTGTTTTGATGCCAACTTCTTCGAGGAATGGCGCAAGTATATCCCCGAAGCCAAAGTGCACCTGATCGCCGACGCCGGCCACTACGTCGCCGACGACGCCTACGAGCAGGTTTCGCCGATGATCGTAAACTTCTTCAAGTCTTAATCCCCGCTTAGTTTACACGGGGACATCAAAAGGCCCGCCTCGTAAAAGGCGGGCTTTTTTGCGGGCAATACGGACGGAATCTATTATCCTGAGCGTTCAGACTTTGCGTTAAGACAAGTCCAGTTCGAGCAGGGTTTTGTTATCAGATCGCGTGGAGGGCGCTTTTGCTGACGGCGAGGGCGGCTTCTTTGACTGCTTCGCTCATCGTGGGGTGGGCGTGGATGGTGCGGGCGAGGTCTTCGGCGCTGCCACCGTATTCCATGTGGGTCACGATTTCGCTGATCAATTCGCCGGCGTTTTTGCCCAGAATCTGAGCGCCTAGGATCTTGTCGGTGGCGGCGTCGGCGATGATCTTGACCAGACCATCGGTGGCGTCGGCGGCGATGGCGCGGCCGTTGGCGGCGAAGTTGAATTTGCCCACGTTGATTTTGAGGCCCTTGGCCTTGGCGGCGTCTTCGCCGAGGCCGACCGAGGCGAGCTCGGGGTCGGTGTAAACGATGGCGGGCATGAGGTCCCAGTTGATGTGGCCGTGTTTGCCGGCGATCCATTCGGCTACGGCCACGCCGTCTTCCTCGGCTTTGTGGGCGAGCATGGGACCGGCGATCACGTCGCCAATGGCCCAGATGCCGGGGACGTTGGTCTGGAGGTGGGCGTTGACCGCGATGCGTTTCTTTTCGTCCAGGGCCACGCCGGCGACGTCGAGACCGAGGGCGTCGGCGTAGGGGCGGCGGCCGACGGCGACGAGGACCTTGTCGGCGGGGAATTCGAGGACTTTGCCTTCGCGCTCGGCGGTGAGCACGCCTTTGGAATAGCCGGTGACCTTGGCACTACACTCGATCTTGAGGCCTTGTTTTTGGAGGATACGGGTGAACTGGCGCACGACATCGTCGTCGTAGGCGGCGGCAATTTTCGGGAGGAATTCAACCACGGTGACTTCGGCGCCGAGGCGGGCCCAGACGGAGCCGAGTTCGAGGCCGATGGCACCGCCGCCGACCACGACGAGGCGCTGGGGTACGGATGGCAGGCTGATGGCGTGGTCGGAGGAGATGATGGTCTCGCCGTCGAATTTGAGGAAGGGCAGCTCGACTGGGGCGGAGCCGGTGGCGATGACGATGTTTTTGGCAGTGAGGGCCAGGTCGCCAACCGCCACGGTGTTGGCGGAGGTGAATTTGGCGGCGCCAGTGAAGAGGGTGACTTTGCGGGCCTTGGCGAGGGCGGCGATGCCGGCGGTGAGCTTGGTGACGACGTCGTCCTTCTTTTTGATCATGGTCGGCACGTCGATGGAGACGCCGTCGATTTTGATGCCGTGGACGGCGGCGTGGTGTTTGGCGAAGGCGTATTGCTCGGAGGAATGAAGCAGTGCCTTGGAGGGAATGCAGCCGACGTTGAGGCAGGTGCCGCCGAGGGCGGCGCGTTTGTCGATGAGGGCGACCTTGAGGCCGAGCTGGGCGGCGCGGAAGGCGCAGACGTAGCCACCGGGGCCGGCGCCGATAACGATGAGATCGAAGGATTGGGATGGAGTGGAGGACATGGGGAACGCAGTCGGAATATTACACAGAGGACACAATAGAGAGCACATAGGTCACGGAGGTCGGAGTATGCGCTCTGTGGCCTCCGTGCATCCACTCGTGCTCTCTGTGCAACCTACCTAATCAGACGCCGAGGACGAGGCGGGTGGGGTCTTCGATGGCTTGTTTGACCTTCACGAGGAAGGTGACGGCTTCCTTGCCGTCCACCATGCGGTGGTCGTAACTGAGGGCCAGATACATCATGGGGCGGATGACAACCTGGCCGTTGAGGGCGACGGGGCGGTCGTTGATAGAGTGGAGGCCGAGGATGGCGCTCTGGGGGGCGTTGATGATGGGGGTCGAGAGCATGGACCCGAAGATGCCGCCGTTGGTGATGGTGAAGCAGCCGCCTTCAAAGTCGGGCAGGCCGAGTTTGCCGTCGCGGGCTTTCTTGGCGACTTCGCCGATGGCTTTTTCGATGCCAGCGAGGTCGAGCTGGTCGCAGTCGCGGACCACGGGGACGACGAGGCCCTTCTCGGTGGAGACGGCCATGCTGATGTCGTAATAGTGGTTCTGCACGATCTCGTCGCCGTCGAGCTGGGCGTTGATGGCGGGGACTTCCTTGAGGGCGTGGACGACGGCCTTGGTGAAGAAGGACATGAAGCCGAGTTTGACGCCGTTTTTCTTCACGAAGTCGTCCTGATACTTGGCGCGCAGGGCCATGACGGCGGACATGTCCACTTCGTTGAAAGTGGTGAGCATGGCGGCCTCGTGCTGGGCCTGAACCAGACGGGTGGCGATGGTCTGGCGGAGCTTGGTCATTTTCTTGCGGCTGCGCTTGCCGGCGGGGGGGGCGCTAATGACCGGGGCGGTGGCGGGGAGGGCAGCGGCCGGTGCGGTGGCGACGGCGGCGGCCACGGCGGCAGGGGCGGGCGCGGAGGCGGCGGCGAGCATGTCGCCCTTGGTCACGCGGCCGGCCTTGCCGGTGCCGGCGACGGTGACGGGGTCGATGCCGGTGTCGGCGGCGAGACGGCGGACGGCGGGGGAGGCGGAGCCGGGAGGCGGAGCGACTGGAGCCGGGGCAGCGGCGGCGGGCACAGCAGCGGGAGCGGAGGCGGCAGGGGTGGGAGCGGCGGCTCCGGCGGGGTCGATGGTGGCGACGACCTGGCCGATTTTTACCTCGGTGCCGGGCTCGACTTTGAAGGTGATGACGCCGGCGCTTTCGGCCACGCCTTCGCTGGTGATTTTGTCGGTTTCGAGTTCGAAGAGCGGCTGGTCTTTTTTAACGGTGTCGCCGTTTTTGACGTGCCACTTGGCGAGGACGCCGGAGCTGATGGATTCGCCGAGGGGCGGGATTTTGACTTCGAGGAGGGACATTGTGGAAAATGATTAGTGACGAACGAACAGGGGTGGCGGGAGTTGGAGCGGCGGGGTTAGGCTTTGAAGGCTTCGGTGAGGAAGGCGTTGAGTTCAATTTTGTGGACGGCGAGGGCGCCGACGGCAGGGGAGGCAGCGGCTTCGCGGCCAACGTAGGCGGGCTTGCGGGCGAAAATGCGCTCCAGCTCGGGGGCGATGTAGGACCATGCACCCATGTTTTGGGGCTCTTCCTGGCACCAGACGAGTTTGGCCTTGGCGTAGGTTTTGGCCAGGTCGGCGAGCTGGGCGGTGTCGAGCGGGTAGAGTTGTTCGAGGCGCACGATGGCGGTGTCCTCGATGCCGTTGGTCACGCGGTAGTGGTGGAGGTCGTAGTAAACCTTGCCGGAGCAGAAGACGACGCGCTTGGCCTTTTTCTGGTCGGCGAGGAGGACGTCGGGGAGGATGGCTTTGAAGCCGCCGGTGGTGAACTCTTCCAGCTTGGAGACGGCGAGGGGGTGGCGCAGGAGGCTCTTGGGCGACATGACGACGAGCGGCTTGCGCAGGTCGCTCTTCATCTGGCGGCGGAGGGCGTGGAAGTAGTTTGCCGGGGTGGTGATGTTGGCGACCTGGATGTTGTCCTCGGCGCAAAGCTGCAGGAAACGTTCGAGGCGGGCGGAGGAGTGCTCGGGGCCCTGGCCTTCGTAGCCGTGGGGGAGGAGGAGCACGATGCCGGAGACGCGCTGCCACTTGGATTCGCCGGAGACGATGAACTGGTCGATGACGACCTGGGCGCCGTTGGCGAAGTCGCCGAACTGGGCTTCCCAGATGCAGAGCATCTGGGGATAATCGAGGGAGTAGCCGTAGTCGAAACCCAGGACGGCGGCCTCGGAAAGGTGGGAGTTGTAAACGCAGAAGCGGGCCTGTTGCTCGGTGAGGTTGAGCAGGGGAACGTATTTCTCGCGGGTTTCGGTGTCGTAGAGGACGGCGTGGCGGTGGCTGAAGGTGCCGCGTTCGCAATCCTGGCCGGAGAGGCGGACGGGGGTGCCCTCGACGAGCAGGGTGCCGAAGGCGAGGGTTTCGCCCATGCCCCAGTCGATGGGGCCGCCGGTGAGGGCGGTGGCGCGGGTTTCGAGCAGGCGCTTGATCTTGGGGTTGGCGGTGAAGTTGGCGGGCAGGCGGGTGAGGCCATGGACGACGGTTTGGAGCACGTCCTTGCTGACACCGGTGGGGAGTTCGGCGTGGGAGTAACCGGCCTGGAAGACGGCAGTGGAATCGCGGAAAGGGTTGCCCTTTTCCCCGGCGGAGCGGCGTTGGAGTTCGGCTTGTTTGGCCTTTTCCAGCGAGGAGTCCATGGCGGCGGAGTATTCGGCCTTGATGGCGTCGGAGTCGGCCTGGGTGTGGGTGCCGGCGGCGATGAGCTGGGCGGTGTAGAGAGCCGAGACCTGGGGATGGGCGGCGACCTTCTTGTAGAGCGTGGGCTGGGTGAATGCGGGTTCGTCGGCCTCGTTGTGGCCGTGTTTGCGGTAGCAATACATGTCGATCACGACGTCGCGCTGGAACTTCACACGGAATTCGAGGGCGAGGCGGGTGATGTAGCAGACGGCTTCGGGGTCGTCGCCGTTTACATGGAAGACGGGGGCCTCGATCATCTTGGCGACGTCGGTGCAGTAACGGGTGCTGCGCGAGTCCTGAGGAAGGGTGGTGAAGCCGATCTGGTTATTGATAACGAAGTGGACGGTGCCGCCGGTGCGGTAACCGGGGAGCTGGGAGAAGTTGAGCGTCTCGGGCACGACGCCCTGGCCGGCGAAGGCGGCGTCGCCGTGGATCAGGAAAGGGCAGACGCGGCGGCGCTCAGTGTCGCCGCGGATACGCTGGCGGGCGCGGGCTTTGCCCTCGACCACGGGATTGACGATTTCGAGGTGAGAGGGGTTGGCGGCGAGGCGGACCTCGACGGTTTTGCCCGAGGAGGTGGTGAGGGCGGACTCGTAGCCGAGGTGATACTTCACGTCGCCATCGCCTGCCACGGTGTGGGGGACGTAGTTTTCCGAGAACTGCTCGAAGAGAACGTCGAAGGGTTTGCGCAGGATGTTGGTGAGAACGGAGAGACGGCCGCGGTGGGCCATGCCCATGACGAACTCCTCGACGCCGAGCTCGGGGGCGAGCTCGATCATGGCGTCGAAGGCGGCAATCATGGTTTCGCCGCCTTCGAGGGAGAAGCGTTTCTGGCCGACGAACTTGGTATGGAGAAACTTCTCGAAGAGCTCGGCTTTGTGGACCCGGCGGAGGATGCGGGTCTTCTCGGCCTTAGTGAAGGCGGGGGTATTTTCGCAGGCTTCCATGCGGGCTTGCAGCCACTCCCGGGCGTCGTGGTCCTGCACGTGCATGAACTCGACGCCGATGTTGCGGCAGTAGGTGCGTTTGAGTGCGGCGTCGATGGCGCGGAGCTTTTTTTGGCCGCCACCCTGGAAGTTGGTGAGGCTGAAGGCGTCATCGAGGTCGCTCTCGCTCAGCGCGAAGTGGGCGAGGCTAAGCTTGGGGTGAGGGGCGGGCTTTTCACTGAGCGGGTCGAGGTGGGCTTCTAGGTGACCGTGGGAGCGGTGGGCGTTAACGTAGCGGATGATCTGCGCCTGTTTGTAGGAATCGATGATGTTGACGCCGGCGGCCGCAGCGGCGGCGGCGGTGGGCTTGGCCGAGGGGCCGGAGCTGGCGTTGCCCAAAGTAAAACCCTGGAAAAAGGCGCGCCAGGTGGGGTCAACGGAATCGGGGTTATCGAGCCACTGGGCGTAGGCAGCCTCGATGAGGTCGGAGTTGGCGCGGGCGGCGACGGGAATGGAATTCATAAGGGATGAAACAGGCGTAAAGGTGAGAGGTTTAAGCAAACTTGCCGCAGGCTCAAGGGAGGAAGCCGCACGGCGAAGGGTTTGAGTTTTGCTAAAGCTGTGTATCTATGACGTAAATTTATCGAATACGCCTATCATGGAAATTGAGATCAAAGCTTCGCTTATCGCACTCTTGGACGCGATTAAGGTATCTAATGCAGCCGTGGTATCGGCCGAGATGGCCCGGCTGGACGATCTGGCGGCCCGAGGCCGGGAGACACTGCATCCGCAACTGCTTCATTTTCTTGAGCGTAGGAGTTATTCCAAGGCGGCGATGTATCTCGGCGGAGAAAACAACATCCCGGTCGGCGCATGCGGCGGAAAGGCGGCGCGTGCTGGGGTGGCGGAGGCGGTTAAATGAGCCGGCCTGACCAGTCGAAAATCGCGACGGACGGCGGGGCCGGGCTGGGGCAGAATCCGTTTGGGGCGCTGGCGGGATTAAGTAATTTACCGGCCGGGCCGGGGGCAGGTGCCGGAGTAAAGCCGGGTTTGGCGGCGGCGGAGACGGAAAAAACTCCGGAGAAAAACCGGGGGCGGGTGGATGTGTTGCGCACCACGGCGGGACGCGGCGGCAAGACGGTGACGGTGGCGAATAACTTCACCGGCATCGGTTTGCCGGAGAAGGAAGCTTTGTGCAAAAAGATGCGCGGCGCTGCCGGTTGTGGCGGCACGGTGAAGGACGGTGCGATTGAGATTCAGGGCGACCAGCGCGAGATCGTAATGCGGGTGCTGCGCGAGGCGGGATTTCGTCCCGTGCAGGCCGGGGGTTGATACCTTTACCGGAGATCTGTGCGGCGGAGGTCGAGGGTGTAGCGGCTTTCGGGCGCGAAATCGACTTTCGTGAGGTAGCGCGATTGGCCGAGCGAGTGGGGCCAGGCTTCCCAGCGTTCGGCGCGGCGCTCGGCGGCTTCGGCGGCGTCGACAGGACGGGCGGAATAGGACGCGTTGCGCGGGTTCCAGGAGTGCCAGCGGGCGGCGGCGACCACGGTGAGGCTCGCTTTGTCCACCCATTCCAGGAGCAACGGGGCGTCGGCGGGACGGTGAGGCTGCAGGGCGGGATAGAGGTAAAACGCGCGGTAACGAATGCCCGCCGCCGCGCCCTGATCGGCGGGGCGGAAGGCACAGGGAAAGCCATTTACCAGGAGCAGGCCTTGTTCGAGCGCGGTGACATCGGTGACGTGGGCTTCGATGCGATCCATGGAGGCGTCCACGGTGCGGGCCACGCCGCCGGCGTTCGGCGATTCGCCGAGCAGAGGCCAGGCTTCGAGGGCTTGGCGGAAGATGATAGAAAAGGGCTGTTCGACCGGTTTGGCGTCTTTGGCGGCATCGGGAGCCGGGGCGGTTTTCGCGATCAAATCGAAGCGGCCGATGGCGGGGAAACGCCATTCCCAGAGTGGGCGCAGCCATTTGGCTTGGAAGGGTATGCCGTGAATCTGGAGGTCTTCGCAAACCGCCTGGAGGTCGTCCCACACGAAGGAAGGGAGGAAAAACTTATCATGGAGTTCGCCCTGCCAGCGGATGAAGCGTGCGGAAAGCGGGGCGAGGGCAAGGCGGGCGATGATGGCGCGAACGAAGAGCGCGGCCAGACTTTGGACCGCGTGGTCGGGGTAGGTTTCGAAGGCTCGAAACTCGACTAAGCCAAGGCGTCCGTTGCCGGCGAAAGGGTTCCAGAGTTTATCGACGCTGATCTCGGCGCGGTGAGTGTTGCCCGAGCGGTCCATGAGCAAATCGCGGAAGAGGAGGTCGAAGAGCTGGAGGTTGGCAGGCGTGCCGAGGCGGGCGGCACCGTCGCAGGCGATTTCCAATTCGTAGAGGGCTTCGTAGGTGCTCTCGTCGATACGAGGGGCTTGGGAGCTGGGTCCCATGTAGAGGCCGCTGAAGGCGTAGCTGAGGGCGGGGTGATGTTGGAAGTAGCGGATGACCGAAGGCAGGAGCGCCGGGTGGAGGAAAAACGGAGATGTTTCCGGGGTGGGGCCGCCAAAGACGAGGTGTGCGCCGCCGCCGGTGCCGACCTCGCGGCCGTTGAGCTGGAATTTTTGCGCGCAGAGACCGACGGCATCGGCGGCGGCATATAGGTCGCGCAGCTGATCATCGTAGGCGCGCCAATCGGGGCAGGGGGTGAGGTTGATTTCGAGCACGCCGGGGTCGGAGGCGAAGCCGATGGTGGGCAGGCGGGCGGCATCGTAAGGGGGCGCGTAGCCGGCGAGCACGAGGTCGCGCAGACCGCATTTTTCAACCGCGCGTTCGATCGCTTGCACGAGGGCGACGTAGCCTTCGTGGAGAAGTGGCGGGATGAATACGGTCAGCGAGCCGTCGCACAGCTCGACGGTGAGGGCGCGGCGCAGGCGGGATTCGGAAAGCGCGGCGAGGGGGAGGCGCAGGCCGGCGAGGCTGTCGCCGGGGATAAGTTCAAGCGCTTCGGCTCCGAGTTCTTCGGCCCAGGTGTCGGTGCGCCAGGCGCCGTCCACGTGGTCAAGGGGCACGACCCAGCCGGAGGCGCGGGTGGTGGCGGGGTCGGCCTCGGTGGCGGGCACGCTTTCGGCGAGAGGCAGAGCTGAGGTGGCAGGAAGGGTGAGCTCGGTTAGCAGGGCGGTGACGAGGGCGCGGGCTTGGGCGAGGGTGTGGGTGCCGGGTTCGCCGTCGCTTTTGAGCAGACGAGGGTCGCTCCAGAGGGGAGCGGATGAGTCGGAGGCGGGCAGCCATTGTAGGAGCAGGGCCCAGCGGGGGAGGGGTTCGCCGGGGTAGTGTTTACCCGAGGTTTCGAGTAGCAAGGAACCGGGACGGGCGCGGGCGATGAGGGCTTGGGCGAATCGGCGGGCGTAGCCGAGCTTGGTCGGCCCAAGGGCGGCGGTGGCCCATTCGGCACCCTCGGGACGCCGGGGCACGAAGGTCGGCTCGCCGCCCATGGTCAGGACCACGTTGGCGGTGGTAAGCGTATTTTCGACGGCGAGAGCGCAGGCGGCGAGGGCGTTCATGAAGTGGAGATCTGAGATTGAAACTGGAAGTCGGTGGCGTCGAGGCGTTCGACGATGACATCGGCGTGGAGGGTCGCTCCGACGGGAACGGTCGAGTAGATGCCGCCCTGGATGGGGTTGATGGACTCGGCCTGAGCGGCATGGGCGACGGCGATGAAGTTTTCGTCCGTCCAGACACCGTGAGTTGGATCCAGGCCGCGCCAGCCGGCACCGGGCAGGTAAACCTCGGCCCAAGCGTGCATGGCACCGGCGGTGCGCTCGTTGTCTTCGGAGGGTGCGAACATGTAGCCGCTCACGAAACGGGCGGCGAGCCCGAGGGTGCGGCAAAGCTCCATAAACAAGACGGCGAAATCGCGGCATGCTCCGCTGCCTAGCTGCAGGGTGCGCATGGACGGCTGGATGCCGCGCTCCTCACGACGGTTGTATTTCAGGTGAGTGAAGAGCAGGGAATTAAGGGCGGTGAGGAAGGGCACGGTTTCCTTCGGCCGGTCGATAAAATATTGGTCTAGCCAGTCGTGCAGGTGCGATTGGGTCGAGTCAAAGGGGGGGGCGAGATAGGGGCCGAGGGCGAAGTCAAAGACGCGTTCATATTTAAACGGAAAGGTGAACGCGTAGGGCTTTAGAATGAAGTCGAAGGGGTTGGGGAAATCGCACTCGACCTCGAAGTCGGAACGGATGTTGAGCACGTTGGAACGTTCCCAGAAGTGGACGGTCGCGAAGTTGTTGTCGTGAGGATCGCGCACGTGAAAGATTTTCGCGTCGGGCTGGATCGAGAGACGATGGTTGAGCAAACGCTGATAGGCGGATTCGCGGGGCCGCAGGTAGAGAAAATGAGGGGCGAAGCCTACGCATTGGTCGTATTCGTAGCGGGTGTGGTGGGAGACGCGGAGCTTCATGAGTAAGTGCTTCTAGCACCCTGCCTGCCAAGGCAAGCGCGGCGGTGTGGTGGCGCGATGATTAGCTTTTTGCTGATTGAATTGGTTGGCCACCCGGCATGGCGGGGCTTTGCCTGCCGCCGCGTGATGCATCCGAACGATGTGAATCTTTATTTGGTCGGGTTTATGGGCACGGGAAAAACCACCGTGTCACGTATCCTTGCGGCTCGGCTCGGGCATCGTTGGGTGGATAGCGACCACGAAATCGAGCGGCTGCAGGGCCGGACCATCCCCGAGATTTTCGCGAGCGAAGGCGAAGCGGCCTTTCGGAAGATGGAGCGGGATTTTATTGAAAACGGACACCCGGCCGAGCGCACGGTGGTGGCCTGCGGGGGCGGCTTGGTGATTCAGCCAGGCATGCTGGACGAAGTGCAAAAGCGCGGAGTGGTGATGTGCCTGCACGCCACGGTGGAGACGGTATTGCGTCGCACGGCGGGCAACCGTTCGCGTCCGCTGCTCAATGTGGAGGATCCGGAAAAACGCGTGCGTGAACTCTACGCGGTGCGCGATCCTATTTACCGTCGGGCCGGGAGTGTGATTTTGACCGATAACCGGCCTCAGCTGGAGGTCGTGCAGCATGTGTTGCGGGCGTATCGGCGCGATGCCCTGGATTTTGTTCGCGCCCGGGGCGAGCGATGAGTTCGGCGGCTGAGCGCGGGCCGAGCTTGGATGCCGCAGGCGCGGAGGCGCTGCGCGGGAAACTGCGCGCCTTGGGTTTTGATGCGGTGCGTTTCGCACGCTCCGAGCCGCGTTTCGGGCCGGGGCTGCGAGCCTGGCTGGACGCTGGCCACCACGCCGACATGGCTTGGTTGGAGCGCGGCGCAGCCAAGCGGGGCGACCCCGAGCTCGTACTTCCGGGAGTGCGTACGGTGATCATGTTGGGGATAAACTACGCCACCGCCGACGCGTTGCCGCGGGCGGGTGTGAAGGGGACGGAAACGGTGGGCGTGGAGGCGAAGGACGGGCCGCGCTGGGCAAGGTATGCGCGGTATGAGGATTACCACGATACCATCGTTGCGGCTTTGGCCGAGGCGGGGAGGGTGCTGGAGGCGGAGGGAGGCATCGGGCCTGGCGATCATCGTTATTACGTGGATACGGGACCGGTGTTGGAGCGCGGGTGGGCGGCGCAGGCGGGGCTGGGTTTTACGGGTAAAAACGCCATGCTGATTTCGCGCGAGTTCGGGAACTGGTTGTTTCTGGCCTGCATTCTGACGCGGCTGGAAATCCCTGCGGATGCGCCCTTGCCGGGCCGGGAGCCGGAGGGCACGCACGCAGGGCGGCTGTGCGGCAAATGCACACGTTGCCTCGATGCCTGCCCGACGGGGGCCTTCGCCGCGCCTGGGGTGGTGGATGCGCGACGTTGCGTAGCCTACCAGACGATTGAAAACAAAGGCGTGATTCCGCGTGAACTGCGCGCCGGGATCGGAGACCGGATCTATGGCTGCGATACCTGCCTGGAGGTGTGTCCGTGGAACCGCTTTGCCCAGGCCAGCCGGGAAATCCTGGTGCAGGCGCGGCCGGAGATCACGCGGCTGGGTTTGAGGGAGATTATGGAACTTACTCCGGCGCGCTTTGGGGAGGTGTTTCGCGGCACCGCGATCAAACGAGTCAAACTCGCCGGCCTGCTGCGCAACGCCTGCGTGGTGGCGGGCAACACCGGCGCGCAGGAGTGCCGCCCCGCGCTCCTGCGTCTGGTCGCGGCGGACGGCGCGGAGGTCGCGGTGCCCTTGGTGCGAGCGCACGCGGTGTGGGCTTTGGCCAGGCTCGGCGCGGAAGCGGAACTGGCGGCGGCGCGAGCGACGGAAACCGATCCGCTGGTGCTGGCGGAATACGCCGCCGAGGGGCTGGGCGGGTAGCCGGTGGGTTTTAGGCCGCAGCGAAACAGGCTGCGATCATCGCGACGAAGGCGGCGGGCGGGCGCACGGGTTTGCCGGCTTTGTCGATAAACACGTGGACGGTGTGGCCCTCGGCCAGTTTTTCTTCGCCCCGGTGCAGCTCGTAGTCGATGCGGATGCGCAGGCTGGGTTTTTCACGGATAATCGCCGTGACCGTCACGACATCGGCGTAACGCGCCGGACGCAGGTAGCGGAGGGTGACCTCGGTCACGGGCAGATAAAAACCACTCGCTTCCAATTCGCGGTAGGGCACGCCCTCGGCGGCGAGCAGCGCGGTGCGGGCCACTTCAAGCCAAGGCAGATAACTGCCATGGTAAACGACGCCCATCATGTCGGTCTCGGCGTAGCGGACCTCGATTTGACTGCGGTGTTGGAGCATGAGACGTGGAAAATGGGCCAAACCCAAGCATCGGTGCAAGGGGAGGCTTGCAGGGCAGCGACGAAAACGGAAATTTCGCCGCATGATTTTACCCCAGCAATTGCGCAAGGTGCTGTTGATCGATGACGACCGGGGCCAGGCCAAGATCGTGGACGCCTCCTTCGGGAAATTCACCGGTGAAAAATTTGAGCTGCATTGGGCGCCGAATTTCGACGATGGCCTGCTCGCCCTGCGTCGGGAGCATTTTGCCGCCTGTCTGCTCGACTATCAACTGGGGCCGGAATCCGGGTTGGATTTGCTGCGCGAGGTGGTGCGTCTGGAAATCGACACGCCGGTGGTGTTATTGACCAGCGAAAGCGCGAGCGATGTAGACACCCAGGCAATGAACCTCGGCGCGCTGGATTACCTGGTAAAACAGGAGTTGAGCCCGCGCGGCCTCGAAAGGTCGCTCCGCTACGCAATCAAGCTGCATGCCACGCTGGGTGAACTGCGCCGTCTCGCGACTCGCGACATGCTCACCGGGCTTTTTAACCGGCGCGAGGGCGTGCGCCTGATCGAACGCGAGGTCGAGCGCGCCCGCCACGCCGAGCATGCGTTGACCGTGCTGTTGATCGACATTGATAACTTCAAGGGTGTAAACGACACCCTCGGTCACGATGCCGGAGACCGTATGCTGGCCGCCGTCGCCAAGGCTATCCAGAGCGCGGTGCGCGAGGTCGATTCCGTGGTTCGCTGGGGCGGCGACGAGTTCGCGGTATGGGTGGTGGACGCCGACGCTGTGACCGGCCGCCGCTTAGGTGAGGCCGTTGTCGCCGCAGTGCGTCCCCTAGGCTGTACCGTCTCGGTCGGCATGGCGGAGTGGAACAATACGCGCGACGACGCCGCCGACCTCCTGGTTGCCGCCGACCGAGCGCTCTACGAAGCGAAAAACGCCGGCCGTGACCGGGTGGCTTGATCAGCCCGCAACCGGGGCGGGGGGCGGCGGCGAGCGAGCTTCTACTCTCCTGACGCCGAGAAATAAGCATGCGCGCGTTAACCCTTCAGCTATCGCTCAGATTCTGACCGGACCGCCTAAAGGCGGGACTCCGGTAGTGTCTTAAAAGTTCAGCAAAAGGTCGGGTCATGGAAGGGTGGTTTTGGTGACCAAACCTAAACCACAAACGAACAAGGAACCGACCATGACCCGACTGAAGAAGGAAGTAGAGAAGATGAGCGACGCGCGCGAGCAGATGCTGGCGCTTTTGGAGAAGGACGAAGCGATCAAGGAGTTATTACAGGTGACTATCCAAGGAGTGTTGGAGGCGGAGATGGAGGAGGCGCTGGGCGCGGGGGCCGGAGTGAGCGCACGAGCGGCCGGCGGGGCTACCGCAGCGGCTACTATTCGCGCAATCTGGTGACGCGGGTGGGCACCTTGGAGCTGAGGGTGCCGCAGGACCGGCAGGGGCTTTTTCAGACCGAGGTTTTTAAACGTTACCAGCGAAGCGAGCGGGCGCTGCTTTTGTCCTTGGCGGAGATGTATGTGCAGGGAGTTTCGACGCGGAAGGTAAAGGCGGTGACCGAGCAGCTCTGCGGGCATGCCTTCTCGGCCTCGACGGTGTCGGAGGCGGCCAAGCAGCTCGACACGGAGCTGCAAAAGGTGATGCGCCGTGCCTTGGACGAGGCCTACCCCTACCTCATCCTCGACGCCCGCTACGAGCGGGTGAGGGAGGACGGGGTGATCCGCAGCCGCGCGGTGCTCATCGCCATCGGCGTGGACTGGGAAGGCCGCCGCCAGATCCTGGCGGTGGAGCTGGCCAACCGCGAAAGCGCCTCCAGCTGGCAGGAGTTTTTGCTGGGGCTGAAGCAACGCGGCCTGCGCGGCGTGCACCTGGTGGTGACCGACGACCACCCGGGCCTGAAACAGGCGGTGGCAAAGGTTTTGCCCGAGGCCTCGTGGCAACGCTGCTACGTTCACTTCCTGCGCAACGCGCTCGATCACCTGAGCCGCAGCGCCGAGCGCACCGTATTGCAG
>CANIWJ010000074.1 GCA_947471035.1 Verrucomicrobiota bacterium | reverse complement strand
TAGCAAAAAAACAGATCGCCGGTGAAGAGGGCGGTGAGTAAGTAGTTCTGAGTGCGAGGATAAGAGCGCTTGGCGGGCATGGGTTGGCGGATAAGCTAGTAAAGCTAGTATGGCTGATAGAGCTGGTAAGGTAGTGAGCTAGTATGGCTAGTAAGCTGGTAGATCGGTTATGGGCGATGCAAAATGACGAATGCCTAATGACTAATGTCGAATGATTTTGATCTCAACTCTGTGCTCTACGTGGTTAATTTGGTTTGATGGTTCGGTATCCGGTTTGAATCCGCGTTTTCCGTGGTTAAAAAAGGCTGAAGGTCTTAAATGGGAGGGAGCGACGGAGCTGGTAGAAAAAGTGGGAATTTTGAAACGCTGAAAAGTTGAAAGTTCGGAACTTTGAATTTTCGCATTTCCGCTTTTCAGCATTTCCGCGTTTTCTGTGCTCTCCGTGCTCTCCGTGGTTAACTTGGTTTGGTGGTTCGGTATCCGGTTTGAATCCGCGCTATCCGTGGTTAAAAAAGAAAAGGTTTGAAAGGGGATGGGAGCTGGTAGATCGGTAAGGGGCGATGTAAAATGACGAATGACTAATGTCGAATGACGAATGGTTTGGATCTCAAACTTCGTGAGCCTTAGCCTAAATCCGGCAGTCCAAACCAACCGCGGATTGCGCGAATAGCGCGGATAAAACAGGTTATACCAATTACACCGCAATTCAGGCCTTTTAACGCAGCGACGCCAAGTCGCATAACATAACATAACCCTATTAGAGGAAAATGCTTTCTCTGCGGCTCTGCGCCTTTGCGTTAAAGACTCGGTTTGATCAATAAAGGGTATTACAGAAAAAACACGAACCCAAGGGACTCTCCCAGCTGGTGTTAGCCTGATTTTTTGTAATCTTCTGGTATCCGCGTTCATCCGCGCAATCCGCGGTATCCAATGCCGTTTTTTGGTTTATCGTCCGTTAGCGTTCTCTAGGGGGTAATGGTATTAGTACACTTAACTAATGACAGACTCTTACAGCGCGGTGGATTTGATTTCGACCCGGCGGATGAAGACGTTGGAATTTTGCTCGGCAAGAGCCCACCAATATTCGGCATCGGTGGTGCCTGCCGGCGCAGTGACTTTGCCACTTTCAAACGCTTGGAGCTTGTTGACGCCTTCTTGGGTGAGGATGCGCACCATGACTTCCGCAACGACAGGGAAACCGGTGGTCGGCGTGACGGTAGATCCGTAGGATGTGTAAGTGGGGGTTGCTGAGGATGTGACTAGATAATTAACGGGAGCAGTTGCTGGCGCGCTGACTAGCGCTCCCGTGCCAAGTCTAGTAGCAGGAAATTTCTCAATCAATTCATTCGCCGCATTTTTTTCCAGAAGGCGCACACCGAAATCCACTACGTTGTTGGCAATTATACGACTTCCATGAGGCTTGCGAATCGTAGCAGCGTCCCATTCACTGCTTAGCGCTGCCGGTTGATCATATGCGGGGGCAATGATTGTATATCCATTGGTAAAGGTATAATCAGGTCGAACTTCAGACCGATATAAACTGTAACCAACCTGGTCGCTTAAAGTAGATCCTATTTTAACGCGGCAAATTTGATAACTTACTGCACGGGGTGCTGAAATTTTTTGGGGATTGGTTTGATCACTTCCGGAAACATTAGTAAAAAAACGAAGCCAAACGCCGGCTTGGCCGAATCGAACGTTTTCTAGTTTATTTTGATCTTCAGTCGCTAAGGCGTCTGTGCCGCCTGTTCGAGTAGCCGCCAAGTCTAAGCTGCGTTCTAAATAACCTGGTTTAACTGATGCATTTGGTTGAGCATCCTTAGTCCACTTTGCATTACTATAACCCGCATCACCGAGACCTGATTGATCTTTTTGAACGGTTGCTGCCAACCAGACATTTCCATCCCGTTTGAATATTGCTCCCTGCAGGTCTTGGGCAATCTGATCCATCAAGGTGCGTGCTTGGTTACCGGTGGTCAAAGTTCCGCTGGAGCGATTCCAAACATTTAAAACGCCAATGGTTATATTAACCATTAGTGTGACCATCAAGGCGGTCACGCTAAGCGCGACCAAAATTTCAATCAGGGTAAACCCTTGCTTACGCACGGTGCGGGATGTTGGGGCTAATGTTTTCATCGGGTAATAGCGCAAGGGATGATCATTGTGCTTAATTGAGGAGTTGCGACTTCTTTACCATTTTGATTGTATACAGTCCAGGTCACTTTCATATTGAAGGCCAAAAAGCCAGCTTCTGAATCTTTTGAACCATCTGCTCCGGATAGATTCGTGTTTCTGGTAAGCTCTATTTTGAAGAACTGATCCTTCCGGTTTACGGCTTTAGTTACAGGATCCTCCCCCCACAATGTTTTGTTGTCGCCAAGCCCAAGTTTAGAACCATCCATTGACGCGTAAATTCCTGCTGTCGGCGGTTTATCAAGGTATCCGTTAGTCCCAGCCAGACTATTAAAACCAAGTGCCTGGATTTGACTTTGAGCTAGGGTGACTAATCGAGCGGCGTAATCACCATCTCGGACATCAACCACTGAGTTGCTAATCGGGACAAGCAATCCGATTACGGAAATAATAGCTATAGCAAAGATTCCGACCGCAACGACTACCTCGATTAATGAGAATGCTTTCTCTTTTGCTGGAGTATTCATTTTTATTTAAAAGCTTCGGCTTCGTTTATTAAGGTCGTAACGCCATAAGCGCTAATAGTCGCGCCTCGCACGTTGTCAGGATTGGAAAACTTAAGTTGATTAGGACCAGTCAAGTCGGCTGATGACAAAACTATCTGCCCTGCACTGGTAGTGCCTAAGCTGGTAAAACGTGATATGACTGCATATTCCGAATCATTTATTTTTACCGTTGCCGAATCATCTATGTAAATCACGCTCTTGTCCGAGATATAAAAGGCTGTACTATACAACTTAGACCATGTGCCATTCGTGGTTCCAAATGTTACTGTAGATAAATTTGCCGTTTCGGAAGGGACGATATATACGCCTTTATCCAAATAAATAGGATTGCCGGATACCACCCACTTGGTGTTTGTGCTGTCGCGCTTCACTATACGGAGTTCTCGTAAGAAATTATCGTCTGTTGTGTTTACATTAACAACCAAGGCAGCGTCTGCCTGAGATAATGCGGCTTGTCCCCGAGCACCCGATAAGAGCGAGCTGATGATGTTTTGCGCGCTTTTCAGGCCGTTACTTTTATCTCCACCACCAAGGGATAGGCCGATGCCGCCGGCTAGCACGGCGATGAGGCCGATGACGACCAGGAGTTCGATGAGGGTGAAGCCTCGTTTGGCGGATAGTGTTTTCATTCCCAGGAATAGACTATTTTATTGTTATCATCGCCCTGTCCGGCGGAATAAAAGACAATGGATGCGCGGGGGCCGGTTTTATCGGTGATTTTTGTGGCAGGTTCCGGGGTTAGATCAGTACTGCTGTCCAATGCTTTTATCTTGGGCATACTCGTACCGCCCTTGTCGTAATCGTCGTTTGTTATCATACCATCGCTGTTTTTGTCGTAAATGACCGCGATGTCAGTGTTACCGAAGGCATCGACCAAGGCGGTTTTATCTGCGTTTAAATCGGAGTCGGCTATGTTATAAAAAGCTATTTTCTTTTTGTTGCCAAATAGTTCTGTAGTTTTTGTGATTACTTCACCTTTGATCGTCTTACCTGTAAGCGCCGCAGCAAAAGCTGCTGTTTGCAGTTTGTTTTCTTCGGCTACATTGTAGGTCTTTTGATTGATAGGCGGATAAAAGCCATATTCTTGTTTGTATAATACCGCCGCGCTGGTCCATTGGCTGAATTGGGACTTGGTCTGGGCTTTTTTAGCGGAGGTTTTTACCATGCCGACAGTGGGTATGATAATACCCGCCAAAATCCCAATGATGGCGATAACGGTGAGGAGTTCGATGAGGGTAAAGCCCCGGGGTTTGGAGGAGTGCATAGTTGAAATGGGAGTATTAACGATTGGCGTAGATATTATCTAAATTGGTGTCGGAAGTAGTGTCGATGGATCCGTCGATCGTAGGGGTGTCGAGTCCATCGGGTCCAATACTATAGAGCAGGTAGGATTGGTTTTTCCAGGTGGCACCATTATCTGGTTTGTACGAATAGAGGTAGCGTTGTCCCCAAGGGTCGGTGAGGGCGTTTTCGATCTTGGTGTAGACGGTTGCACTGGGATCAGGGAAATTTGTGTTCTGGGTCTTGAATTTAGCCAGTTCGATAAAAACCTTGCCGCTAACTTTGATGGTTTCGTCGGTTAATGGGCCTCGTTTGCCGGTAAGTGCATTGAACAGGATGCCGGGTCCGTCGCTCGAAGAGGGGGTGGTATCGCTGGATGCCTTGTTTGTCGTGCTGGCCGCTGTTCTGGGATAATCGCCGTAAGTGCGTTTATAGGCTTCGAGGGCCTGGGCCAGAACGGCGATTTCTACGCGGGCCTGCTGGATGGCGGCTTTTTGCTGGACGCTGCGTCCTATGCCGAAGGTGAGACCGGCCAAAATGCCAATGATGGCCATCACAGTCAGCAATTCGATCAGGGTAAAGCCTGCGCGGGAGCGCGCACGGGCGGGGGTAGGGGCGGGGGGCATGGGGTGGGGAGGGGGGCTAGTAGAGCTAGTAAGCTAGTAGGGCTTGTAACTAGGAGCTAGAAACTAGGTGCTAGAAGGCTGGTAGAGCTGGTAGGGCGAAGCGGGGTGGGGGAGGTAGCAGACGGGGAAAAAGCGGAAATTTTAAAAAGCGGAAATGCGGATAGGGGAGAGGGCTTGATTGGCACTTATGGGGTGGGGGCGATTTGAGCCAAGAGTTTTACAACTTCAGCGTGGTATTGTTCGGCTTCTTGGCGGCTGGGACTCGATTCACCTGACCATCCGGGATACCTCTCAGCAAAATACTCGTCGCGTAGAATCGCGGCAGTTTCGACGAACCACGAGACATCTTCGCCGCGCGAGGTAAGTTCATTAGTTAACGCAGCGCAGTCGTGAATTTTGGTTAATTTCCAACCACGGGTAATCAACGCTGCTTTAAGTGCTTTTTCGGCGGCCTGTTGGAGATTTACCACTGCATAGGGTATATCGTTGGTTTGGATGTCGCGGTAGGCTTTATCCAGATCCCGGCGAGCTAAGGTCCACCAAGGTGCAGCGTCAGGCGTGGCGGGCATAGAGGCAGACTCCTTTCTGGGTTATTTCAGGGAAGAGCGTAGTGCGGTCTTCGCGGTGTTGCTGCCACAGCGCGGGAGTCACAACGTTTAGTCCGATGGGTAAGGTGCCTTGGAGGTGAGCTAAGCGCCGGGAAATTTGATTCCGGGTGTTTGCTTCGCTTACCACGAGCAAATCTACATCACTATCCGGCCCGGCTTCTCCCCGTGCGACTGAGCCGTAAACCCAAATTTCCTCCGCGCCAAAATCTTCGATCAACGCGCGTAAACACCCTTGAAGCCTGGTAAGGGCCTCAGGACGAGGGGGGAGTCGCAGTTGGGTTAGGTCAGCGGTCACGGAGGGAGGAGAGGGGAGCTAGTAGGCTGGTAGAGCTAGTAAGCTAGTACGGCTGGTAAGCTAGTGTGGCGGGGATTTTAGGTATCTTGCAGGCAATCCAGAATATCGGATAGGCGGGGCTAAAGTTTCCAGTGCTCGCCTTGGGCGGGTTGGCGGGGGACAGGGGGGATGAGGCGATTAAGTTGCTCCACTTGGTCGAGGTAATCAACGATTGAAAGGGTCGGGGGTAACGAAACACGGGGATCGGCGGATGCGGTGGTCAGCTCACGCATCCGTGACGCGCCTTCCAGCAACTGTTGTTTTTCCTCCTCAGTGATGACGTGCATAGAGTTCCTTGAGTTCACTGAGCTTGGCTTCGTTTTTGAAAATAGCTAAGTAATCGCTGATGAGCGGCCAATTTATATCACGGCTGTGGGTGGCGGCATGGCTGATCAAACGATAAATATCGCTCCAATCCCCAAGGGTACGGGCGGGATCATTGGTCGCCGCCTGAATTTTTAAACCAATCAGATCCTCAATCTGTAAAACGGGCAGGAGGCACCCGGTGCCCAGCGAAAGCAATTCCACCCGCTTAAGGGTGTGTCTTGAAAATAAAGAGGCGCGTCGCCGGGAGCGCAGCAGGGCTGGGGCAAGGCGGGGGCGAGGGTGCTGGGCCTGGAAGGCCCTGCCCCTCGCGCCCAACGCCGCCCAAGCCCTGCTCCGCCCCGGCCCGAAGGGTGGGAGGGAAACCGGCTGGCCCGGCGTTGCCCGAGGCGGCATGGGCCTCTGGCCCATCTCCGCCTCGGCCGCCTTGGGCGAGCCGGTTTTTCTCTCCACGTCGCGCCTCTTTATTTCCAAGACACACCCTAGCATAGACAGGCTTGGTCCGCGAAAGGCGTGTAACACATCAACCCGAGTGAGACCGCCGCCCGACTTGGAATAGTGGGAGACATTCTCGGACTGGTAAACGCAGGCGTAGCCTTCTTCCAACAGGATTTTATGCGTGCGCTCCAGATCGGAAAGCATGAGCAGGAAATCGAGGTCAAAGGTGGTTCTTTGAATCCCGCGCAAGGCCATGGCCATGCCTCCGATGACCGCGTAATTAATGGAGGCGGCGGAGAGTCGTCCGGCTAGTTGGCGGATGGATTGCTCCAGCTCCATGGCTTGCTTAGCGCAGAGCGGCCTTCGCAAGCGAAGGTGCTAAGCGGTTGGTTGGTAATCGTTTCACGGACATGGGGGCGATGTCCCTTAACGTACTTTAAGGGGGCGCAGAGCGGGCCTCAGCGGCTGGAGTAGAAGGCGTCGATCTTGGCGGCGACGTCGCGGAAGCCGATGTCGTCGCTGTAGATGAGTTTATATTCGGTGATGGCTTCCTGGGCTTTGCCCATGCCTTCGTAGCATTCGGCGAGTTGGTAGATGATGTCTTTTTTGAGGTCATCCATGGTGGCGATCTCACTCTTGGCGACTTGGAACTGCTGGACCGCGAGGTCGAACATCTTGCGGGCTTTGAGGGTTTTGCCCATGCCGGCGAGGGCGGCGAGGCGGACTTTGGGCGACTTTTGCGCTTGTTGGAAGTTGGCGATGGCTTGCTGGTGGTCGCCGGCTTCGAAGAGGAGGTTGGCGAGGGTGAATTTAGCGGCGTAGTCGTTGGGGTAGCGTTCGACGTAGGCTTTGGCGTCGGCGAGTTTGACTTGGGTCAACTCGGCGAGGGCGGCGACGTGGGCTTGTTGGGCGGCGGTGTCGTCGGGGGTGGCGGCGAGTTGGGCGGCGAGGGTTTTGAGGCGGGCTTCGAGGACGCTGACGGCTAGGTCGCTTTGGAGTTTTTCGAGGGTGGAGTCGCCGGCGGCGGAGGGGAGGAGGCGGGCTTTTTTGACGTATTCGAGGGCGGAGGCGGGGTCTTCGAGGCGGCGGTATCCGTCGATGATGGAGCGGTAGTGGTTAAGGTTTTGCGGTTCGGCGGCGAGGCGTTGTTTGGCTTCGTCGATGAGGCGTTGGGTGGCTTCGCTGGTGGTGACGACTTTGCCGGCTTGTTCGAGGGAGTTGGCCTGGGCCTCGTCTTTGAGTTTTTCGCGGAAGGTGCTTTGGGTCTCCCAGTTGCCTTTGTCCATGGTCTGGGCCACAGAGGCGCGGCGCATGAGGGCGAGGGCGTCGCCGTCTTGGGGGCGCAGTTTGAGCATCTCGTCGGCGATGCGGAGGGCGTCTTTGTTGAGTTTGGCGTTGAGGTAGGCCTCGGCGAGGTGGAGGAGGGTATCGTGGTCGCGGGGTTGGATTTCGCGAATGCAGTCCCAGGCGAAGGCGGCGGTTTCGAGGAGGCCGAGGGCGGCGGTGGCTTCGGCGAGGCTTTTGAGGGCGGGTATGCTCTTGGGGTCGCCGTGGAGGAGTTTTTCGGCGGTTTCGAGGGATTTGGCGGGGTCTTTTTTACCGCCGCCGAAGAGGAAGCCCGCCATGGTGACGGAGCCCATGGCCTTGGACATGAGGGAGGTTTTGCCTTCGTGGTGGCGGATGAGGGCGGCGCGTTGCAGGCGGCGAACCGGGAGGCAGCCGGGGGCGACCTTCAGGACCTGAGACGTGACCTCGATCACGTAATCGTAATTAGAGCGCTGGAGAGCGACTTGGGCAGATTCGATCTGTTTTTGCAGACGGGAATCGAGGGCGGTGAGGGGAACTTCCTGCATGGGTAGGGGGGAAAGGAGCTAGAAACCGAGGCTAAAAGTGTCGGTCAATCTAAGACTGTAATCGACTCCTAATGTGGAAAATAAACCACAAAAGGCAAGGGGCGCGTTGGTGCTGTCTTCAAAAATAATCCGACGCTCTGCTTTCGCCCTACGGTTGAGAGGGAAACCAAGCTGGGCCGGCGTTGCCCTCGGTGGCACGAGCCGCTGGCTCGCCTCCACCTCGGTCGCCTTGGCCGAGCATGGTTTCTCCCGTACGCTGGGCACAGAGCTTTCCCAGGCACACCCTCATTCTACTTTGTTAACGTGCGCCAAAAGCCCTCACTAATTGGCCGAGGACGGCCAACGCTACACTTACCAACGAGCAAAATGGCCTGTTTTTGTAGTGTTGGCCGTCCCTGGCCAAAAAAACGGCGAAGCGCACCTGTGACGAGAACTCCTCCACAGGCTTAACAGAGTAGAACGAGGGCGTGTCTGGGTTTAATCTCCGCCCGTCGCCAAGGACTTTGCCAAGGGGCTTTTCGGTTTTTTCGAGGCAATGCGAGGCTGTCCCAACCCCCCCCGACCCAAACCCCGGCTAAAGCCGGAACTCCAACGCCGGAACTCTGACGCTGGGACTCCAACATCCGCTCAGCTATTTTCGGAGAAATTACGTTTAGGTTGGGAGCGGGGGGAGGGCGGCTTCGATGGCGGAGCGGTGGGCTTCGTATTGGGCAGGGAGTTTAAGATTGGTGCCGAGGGTTTCGAGCGGCTCGTCGATGGCGAAGCCTGGAGTGTCGGTGGCGATCTCAAAGAGTACGCCGCCAGGTTCGCGGGCGTAGATGGAGTGGAAGTAGTTTCGGTCCATCTGCGGGCTGACGTTGAGTCCGGCTTTTTGCCATTCGGAGCGGGCGGCGAGCTCGGCTTCGTCGTCGGCGACGCGGAAGGCGACGTGGTGGACTGTGCCGAGACCAGGCTGTCCGCGCGGGGCGTCGGGCGGGGCCAGCAAATCGAGGTAGGCACCGGGTCCGCCGGTGGCGAAGGCGTAGCGGACGCGGTGGGTGGCGTCTTCGCGGGAGATTTCGCGGGCTCCCATGGTGGAGACGAGGAGCGCGGCGGTGCGGGCGGAGGAGGTGTGGGTGAGAGTGACGGAGTGAAAACCGCGCAAACCGTGGGCCACGGGGATTTCAGGATGGGCCCAGGGCTGGCGGGCGTCCGGTTCGTGAGTTGCGACGATTTCCAGGCCAAGACCATCGGGGTCGGTGAAGCGCAGTACGGTGTCGCCCAAGCGGGACTCGGTGGAGAAGGGAAGCAGGTGGGTGGTGAGCCGGGCGGTCCAGAAGGCGAGGGAAGCGGCGGGCACGGACCAGGCAGTGGCGCTGACTTGGCCGGAGCCAATCCGGCCGCGCGGCTGGCCTGCCCAGTAGAAAAAAGTGAGGGCGGAGCCGGGCGTGCCGACGGTGTCTCCGAAATACAGGTGGTAGGTGGAAGGATCGTCGAAATTAACGGTGCGTTTGATGAGGCGCAGGCCGAGGACGCGGGTGTAGAAGGCCACATTGGCGACGGGATCGCCGGCCATGGCGGTGACGTGGTGGAGGCCGAGGAGGTTCATAAAAGTGAGCGGGTTGTTTAAGTTGTTCGCTGTTTCCGGTGGGTAGTGATGGTTTAACCGCTAATGCCACGGCTCAATGAGCGCGGCTGGGAGCGGGTAGTTTCGCATTGCGAAACCGCCGTGATCGACGTGACGGCCAATGGCCTCGGTGTGGGGTAAGGAATTATTGCGTAGGTGATTGGCTGTTTTCCTAAAGAGGCCAATTGGCCGAGAAATCGGACGTCGCCGGCCGATTTTTTCGGTGGAGGCAAGATCGGCGGCGGGCTTAGGCTCGCCGAAAATAGCGAGGAGTCGTTGTTTATTTACGGGAATAGGCACCGGGCTTGGCGAGGTAGGCGTCGAAGGAGAGTGCGCCGCCGCCGGTGAGCGTGAGGGAGACCGCGATGAGCAGGAGGGTGAGCGGGTATTCCATGCCGTTGTTTTGGGCGAAGAAGGCCGAGCGGTGCACGGTCCAGATGGCGACGCCCATGATGATGGCGGCCTGGGCGGCGGCGAAGCGGGTGAAGAGGCCTAGAATTAGGAGGATGCCGCCAAAAAACTCGCCTCCACCGGCCAGACCGGCGTGGAGCCAGCCGGGGGTGAGGCCGAGTTTGGATTCAAAGAAGCCGGCGGTTCCCTGGAAACCGTAGCCGCCCCACCAGCCAAACAGTTTTTGGGCCCCGTGGCCGATGAAAACGGAGCCGAGGGCGAGACGGAGAACGAGGGGGGCGGCGGAGGTGGCGTCGGTGCGGAAGGTGCGGGACAGGATGCTCATGGGAGGTGGGATTACAGGTTATTTAGGTTTGATGTTGAACTAACGGAAAAAGAGAAATCAGGCCGCAGGGACTGAGGGTGGCACGCCGCGACCAAGTTTTTTGCAGAGTTCGCCGAGCATGGCTTGTTCGGCGGCGGAGAGGTGGGCGAACTCGGCGCTGATGGCGGTGGCGATACGGGGAAAGAGGTCGGAGATGCGGGTCTGGCCTTCGGGAGTGAGGCTGATGATCCAGCGGCGGGCGTCGGTGGTGTCGCGGGTGCGGGCGATGAGGCCGTCGCGTTCCAAGTTGGCCAATACCAGAGTGAGATTGCCGGCGCTTTTGAGGATTTTTTCGGCCAGTTCTCCGGCGCAGAGCGGGCCGCGATGGAGCAGTGCTTCTAGGACGCCGAATTGGGTGAGGGTGAGCTGGCCGGAGAGTAACGCGTGGGCGCGGGAGGTGACGGTCTCGGCGGCGCGCATGAGTTTAATGTAGGCGTCGAGGGCGGCGACTTCGGCAGGGGAACCTTGGTGTGCGGTGGGCATGGGGGCGAGGGGGAGCTAGTAGAGCTGGTAAGCTAGTAGAGCGGGTAAGGAGGGTGAAATATGGTTTAATGTGAAACCAATAATTCATACGATGTCAAATTAATCTTCAGGCAGGCGGGGACGGGCGGAAACGAAAAAGCCCGACCAAGTGGTCGGGCCAACAAGAGACAAGCAGCGTAATCGCGGCGGAGGCGCGGTCAGGCTTGTTCGATTTTCTGGATACGGGGCAGGTGGCGGCCGCCCTCGAAGGGGGTGGCGAGCCAGGTGCGGACGATTTTGAGGGCCTCGTCCACGGTGACGGTGCGTTCGCCGAGGGAGAGCACGTTGCCGTCGTTGTGGGAGCGGTTCCAGATGGCGACTTGTTCGTTCCAGCAGAGGCCGCAGCGGATGCCTTTGACCTTGTTGGCCACGATGGCTTCGCCGTTGCCGGAGCCGCCGAGCACGATGCCGAACTGGAATTCGCCGCGGGCGACGGCCTCGGCGGTGGGGCGGATCCAGTCGGGGTAGTCGCAGGAGGCGTCGGAGTAGGTGCCGAAATCCTTCACGGTGTGGCCCTCGGTGAGGAGCATGGCCTTGATGGCCTCCTTGTATTTGAAGCCGGCATGGTCGGAGCCGATGGCGATGGTGTAGGTGGGCATGGGAAAGAGGCGGAAGGGGTGGTTGATAAGCTGGTAGAGCTGGTAGAGCTAGTAAGCTGGTAAGCTAGTAGAGCTAGTAAGCTAGAAACTAGTGGCTGGTTGCTAGGAAGAAAAGGGCCGGGGAAGAAAAGGGATGAAGGACTGAAAGGCTGAAAGGAGCTGATAAGCGGGTAGAGCTAGTAAGCTAGAGGCTAGTGGCTAGGAAGAAAAGGGCTGAAAGGGGCTTGAAGCGGTGGCGGGTTTCACCTGATAGCGACGACTGGGCCGCAGGGTTAAGCTAAGGGATGAAACACAAACGTATGAGTGGCGGGTACAGTCTGGTTTTAACGCTGGTTTGCGGCGCGGGGCTACTGGCTGGTTGTCAATCGACGCCGGAGAGCCGAATCGCGAAGAAGGAGGCGGTGTTTTCCAGTTGGTCGGCACAGACGCAGGCGAAGATACGCGCCGGGCAGGTTGAGGTCGGGTTTACGCAGCAGCAGGTGGAGCTGGCCAAGGGTAAACCCGACCGGGTGGGGCGTCGCACCACAGCAACGGGCGAGCAGGTGGAGTGGGTCTATCTCTGGGACAATTCCGGGTTCGGGTTTGGTTTGGGTCTGGGGGCGGGCAGCGGAGGTTTCGGAGGCGGCGCGGGCGTTAGCACCGGCGGTGGGGAGCCGGGGGTGAAGATGCGCGTGGTGTTCACCGCCGGGTTGGTGTCGGCGGTGGAGAGTTTCTCGCGTTGAGCGCGGAGCGGCAATCGCAAGAGAACGCCCTATGAAGGCACGGTTGATGGTTTAGACTATCGCGGAAATTGGCCAGGGACGGCCAACGCTACACAAAAAGGTCTGCTGCAACGCTAGCTTATGCGAGCGTTTGATCGCTCAAGCGCCGACGGGGCGGGTGAGGAGGACGGTGTTGAGGCCGGGGAGGCGTTCGGAGAATTCCTGGGCGGGGTCGGCCTGGCGGAGGGTGCGCTGGACCATGCCCATCTTGGCGTCGAGGTTGTCGATCATGCTGACAAACACGGCTTCGGCGGTCGCGGCGTAGATGGCCGCGCCCCACTCGGGTTCGCCTTGGTGGCTGAGGATGATGTGTTCGAGGCGTTCGAGGCGTTCGGGGTCGAGACGGGCTTTGATGCCGTGTTTGCGGGCGAGTTGGTAGCCGAGCACGACGTGGCCTTGGAGAATGCCGCGGCGGCTGCGTTTGGTGGCGAGGGTGCCCTCGTATTCGATGGTTTTGCCGGTGTCGTGCAGGAGGATGCCGGCGAGGGCGAGATCGGGGTCCACTTCGAGGTAGAGCGGGAGGAGGGCGCGGCAGGCGCGGGCCATGTGGAGGGTGTGTTCGAGCAGGCCGTGACGGTAGGCGTGGTGCATGGCCACGGCGGCGGGGGCGTAGCGGAAGGCCTCGCCGATCTCCTCGAAAACGCCGCGCACGGTCATGCGCAGTTCGTCGTGGCGGATGAGGTCTATGAACGTCTGAAATTCGGCCCAGAGCTCGGCGCCGTTTTCGGGCGGTAGTTCGACGAGGGCGTCCACCAGGCCGGGCTCGGCGGCGATTTGCTCCTCGGAGAGCACGGCGGCCTTGAAGATTTTGGGCGAGAAGCGTCCTTGGAAGGAATCGGAGCGACCCTCGATGCGGACGACCGCGCCATCGCCGGCGTTTTTGATCGGATCGAAGAGGGGGCTGTCGCCGAAAAGGGTGCAAGAGAAGCTGCCGCCGCGGTCGCCGAGTTCGAGGGAAAGGAAGGGGTTGCCGTTGGAAGCGGTTTTGACCTGAAGCTTTTTCACCACCAGCACGGCGGCGAACGGTGCGCCGGCGTGGAGCTCAGGGGACTTGAGTTCGCGGACGGTGAGGAGCGGAGGAGCGTCGGACATGGTGATGAGAAAGGCTGAAAGGCGGAAGGACTGAAGGGCTGAATCGGAAAAATGACGAATGACGAATGACTAATGACGAATGGGCGGAGGGCTAGGGGGTGACGTGGGTTTTTACCAGGGCGGTGACGGCTCGGAAGTCGGGGTGGCCGGCGTTGTGAAGCAGGGCGTAGAGGACGGTTTCGACCGGAAGCACGGTGATGCCGGAGTGGCGGAGGGCGGCGAGCACGGTGGCGTGGTCTTCGGCGCGGCGGCCGGCGACGGCGTCGCTTAGGATGGTGACTTGAAAGCCTTCGGCGAGGGCACCAAGGGCGGATTGGTAAACGCACACCGGGGTTTCGAGGCCGATGATCAAAAGGTGCTCGATGGACTGCGCGCGCAGGGCATCGAGCAGGGCGGGCTCGGCGAGGGCGGAGAAGGCGGTTTTGGCAAAAACCGGGGCGGAAGTTGCGAGGGCGCGCAGGGCGGGGGCGGTGGGGCCGAGTTTGGCCGGGACTTGCTCGGAGAAGAAAATCGGGATGCGCAGGGTGGCGGCGGCGGCGAGGGAGAGGCTGGCGCGGGCAGTGACGGCGGCGGCGGTGGCGGCGGGCAGGGCGCCGAGCAGGGAACTTTGGAGGTCGATGGCGAGCAGAGCGGCTCCGGGGGCGGCGGACTCGGGAACGGGAGCGGGGGCGGTGACGGGGGATTTGCGGGAACGGGACATGGGTCGGGAGGCGGGAGCGGGGAGGTGAAATGACTGATGACTAATGACGAATGACCAATGACGAATGATGGAGCGGGAGTTTAGTCGCCGTAGTAGCGGCGGCGGGCTTTGACCTGCACGAAGCGGCGTTCGGGGAGGATGTAGGCGGTGAGGTGGCCGCCGAATACGCAGGCGGTATCGATCCCGACCGACCATTTGAGGCGGAAGATGTCGGGGCGCGGGGTATGGCCGTAAATGACAAAGGGCGGACCGGCCCAACGCTCGGCCCAAGGCGTGCCGTCGGGGGTGTCGGCGCGTTTGCGGGGGCGGCCTTCAGCATCGATCACCTGAATACGGGTGACGACGGAAACCGGTTGTTTTTGCCAAGGTTCTCCGGGAAGGAAACCTCCGTGGACGACGACGAGATTGAGATCGGGAATCTCGTGAGTGAGAGGCATTTTTTCCAGGTAGGCCCAGTGGTGGGGCTGGAGGGCGTGAAAGGTTTGCTCGTCGTCGTCCTTGAGCAGGGCGCGATTTTGAGTGGCGCGGTAGGCGAGGAGACGGGACTCATGGTTGCCGAGCACGGAGAGGGCGTGGTGGCGCAGGGCGAGGTCGATGACCCGGGCGCTGTCCGGGCCGCGATTGATGAGATCGCCGACGAGAATGAGGCGATCATCGGGCGTGAGGGCGAGACGGTCGAGGAGTTCGGCGAATTCTTGGTGACATCCGTGGATGTCGCCGATGGCGATAATGCGACCGTTCATGCGTGCGAGTGTGGAAAAGTGCTAGCGTCGCCCGGTGGCGGGGGTAAACAAGAAAGGCCTCAGATATTCATGGAACTTACACTGCAATCATTGTCTTCGCGTTGTCATGTCACCGGCCGGCCCTTTGCCGACGGCGAACGGGTGGTGAGTTTTTTGAATCGCGCGACGGGTGCGGCGGCGGGTCCGGAGGGCATCGTGCGCTCCGATGTGCTGGAGGCGGAGCAGGGCAACTTCATGGCGCCGGGACCGCTGGTTTGCCGTTGGGTGCAGATTTTCAAGGCGCGGCGGGTGTTGGAGAATCCGGAGCGGACGCTGAAGTTGACGGCGGAGAGCCTGTTTTTGGCGCTGAACGATCCGGCCAACGAGCGCACGGTGGAGAATGACCGTTTGTTGCAGGTGCTGGCGATGATGCTGGAGCGCAAGCGGGTGCTGAGGGCGAAGGGGCGCACGCCGGATCAACGACGCTTCCGCTATGAGCATGCCAAAAACAAGACGATGCATGAGGTGGAGGCGGCGGAGTTGAATCCGGAGTTTTTCCTGTCGATCCAGTCGCAATTGGCGGCATTGGTGGGCGGGGCTCCGGCGGCGGCGGCCGAGGGTGCCTCGGCTCCATCGGGGGCTTGAGGTTTTATCGGTCGGATGGACAGAGGGAGTTAACCGCTAATGCGGAGGGCCAATGGCCTCCGCTGGGATTTTAGCGGCAGGCAGGCCTGCTAGGTCGTGTCGATGGTTCGGCCAATGGCCTCAGTGTTTTTCTTAAGCTGGTGAATCTGAGTGTGGTTTTCTGTGGGTGGTGACGTGCGGGGGCTTGCGCGTTAACGTCGATGCACTTCTGCTTTGGCCTCAATGCGAAGCGCATCGGCTCAAAATTTTTGGGAGAAGGCGGTTCGGGCGTTCGCGTGGCGGGTTAATTTTGCGGTTTGGCTGGAGCGCGCCGCGCCGGGTTTTTTCGGGCTCGGAGTGACGGCGGGGTTCGCCGCCTATGCGCTGCGGAGGATGCGGGTCGAGGATCCGTTGATGGGACGGGGCTGGTGGGTCGGCGTCGGAATTGGTTTTTTGGCGGTCGGGATTGCGGGCTGGTGGCGCGGGCGAGAACGG
>CANIWJ010000073.1 GCA_947471035.1 Verrucomicrobiota bacterium | reverse complement strand
TGGTTGCCACGAAAACAGAGCTCGGTGCCGCGAGCTGCTGCGAGAGGGAGCCCTGTCCGTTTGATAGGACTCTGACAGATGTAAAGTCATAGCCCCGCGTCGATGTTGCCGGTTCGATGGCCTGATTGCCGCTTTGGGCAAGCAGGGGAGCCGAGGCGAGGCCCACAGCCAGAAGGAGAGGCGTCAGAAGACGCCTTAAGTGATTGGTGAGTTTGTTCATTTTAAGATGTGACTCTGATTAGAGTCGCTTATGAATTTTTTAAACATCTTTTAAAAGTCAATAAAAGAGTAAAATAAAATTTATATTAAATTATTCGCATCTTGCTGATTTAATGCATTTTACCCAATTTAAAATTAGCTCAAATCATTGATTTTTTTCACGTAGATAGGGTATGATGGACGAAATTCAATGTCCCCGAGTATGAGCCGTGGAGGGAGTTGGTGAGGGCGGTCAAAATCAAGGGTTAAGCCCAAAAACGGCGATAGCCGCAATGCATCTCGCACAACCTGCTGATCGCATTGATAGCTCTAAGCACCCTCCGGATGCGCCTTAGGGTGCGGCCATCTCCACTGATTCAGCATTATCCACAATCTAGCGTCGGGGCTATCGCCGTTTTTAGGTTTAGTTCTTGGATACGAAGTATCAATAGCATTTACCGTTCTGATCTACACCCAGCTTCTCACTTTAAGAAACTATCTGAATCTGATGAAGTTCATTGTCTCGTTTTCGTTTGGCAGGCAGGGCACCGTGCAGAGCGTGGCCGGTGCGAGCAGGAGATTGGTATCTTGTTTCCTTATTACCATTTGAGTGACTCCTGCTCGCGCGGACAACGTGTTTATATAGCTATCTTCCCTGACTGTCTTTAGCGGTTGATTTTTATAGATGACTATTTCGGTATCATCAACGCTGTGCGCAAGAGACCATGGTCTGGGAGCTCTAGTTGCTGGCGGGAATGCGGGGTGTAATCTTGAAAACCGCGAGCATATTGGACTTGTTCAGTACGTAGAGATAGTTAGTGTCCGCAGTAAAATCCGAGACGTACTCTAATTTTAGTATTCCATCCTTTAGTGTGCCATCAGGTGCACTGTTTATACGTCCCGAGATGGCCGGAACACCAGGGACGCTCGCGTCAAACATTATTAAAGCATTATCGGCCAGTACATAGAATTGCTTGGCGTCTCCCACTCTTATTGTTTGATACATTGTCCCAGGGGACTGGTACGTTTTTATTAGCGTAGGATTTAAGGGATCATTTATTATACTAAACACTGCCAGTTTTCCGCTTGCTATGCTTACAACATATACATAGTTGTCAAGCACGATTAAGGAGTCGAAGGATTCCAATGATTGATTGCGCATGATCGATTTTTTATATATAGGCGACGCAGGATTGGTAACGTCAACGATAAGCAAGCGATCATAACTTGACATGTAGGCATATGTGAGGGCGCCTTTACGGACTAAGGACATGCCGGTAATTTCGCTAAAAAAGGAATTCGTCAACTTTCCTTGTAGCGTATTCTGGTTTAGGTTTATGATCGAAAGCGTCCCTGGACCCTCTGTTTCAGTCATCACATAGGCATACTGCCCATCTACAACATATAATGTGGAGAGTGGGTAGTTTGTTACCCATGAATAGTTCAGCGAGCGTATAATATATGGGCGCGCAGGGTTGCTCATGTCTACTGTAGTTAAGCAATTGTCATTGGACATATACAGACGATTCCCGACCGCAGCTAAGGAAGTGTTGCCAATTAGCAAATTGTTATTCAATGAGCCCATGTTTTGTAGACCTGCCGGCTCAGTCACGCTTAGAATTCCCAAGCCATCATAGAAGGAGCCTACATAAACGCGATTATTAATCACATCTAGGCATGTAGGCGAAAAAAACTTTGGGCCGCCTGTACCATTACGAATCGAGCCAACCGGGCGAGGAGTATACGAAACGGATTGGCTACTAGTAGCAGGCGTGCACACCTGCAGAATATTCAAGGCATTATTTTCCCTATCAGCTATATAAGCATAGTTGCCGATAATCTTGAGGGATGAACAGTCTTCTATCAACCCTTTGACCGAATCATTGGTGACATTTATTACAACTGGCACACGGGGATTGCTTACGTTAAAAATGACTGGCCTAATAGTTTCACCAGCACTAAATGCGCCCGCGTAGGCATACCGGACACCATTGTTGCTGAATACGGCCAAGGAAGTGGCATAATCCCGCAAGTATGCATGGCTAATCGAGCCCACTATGGACGGACTGGCAGGATTGCTCATATCCAGGATTGTTAGTCGACTGCTATAAGAACCCATCACATAGGCATATTGGTCAACCATGATTAGATCCATGCTATCCATTAACCGAGATGCATCGATTACACTCTTGATAAGTCGGGGGCTTGCGGGATCGCTCACATCAACCACAAGCACCCCATCGACATTATTGCAAAGGTACGCGTAGTTTCCGACTACAGCCAAGGAGTTTTCGCCAAAAGTGGTGTACTCCACGTCCTTAGAATAGAGAAATTTCCCTTTGAAAACCGGCACCGCCGGATTTGTGACGTCAATGATTGTCAAGCTGAGCTTATCCTCGGCATAAAAACTTGAAACCACATAGGCATAGACCCGTCTGTCACTTGGGCTAGTAACTACCTTCACGGCTACGGGATTATTCAATACGGCACCACCTTGGCCGTCACTGATCGAACCAGCATGTCTCGGTTTCGTAGGATCGCTAATGTTCACGATTTCCAACGCATCACAACAAGAACTTGTCACATAGGCATAGTCGCCATTCACCGTGACTGCGCTAGGATCAAGCAACTTTGCGCCGCCAACACCATGGCTGATCGAGCCAGCGTGTTTCGGCGCAGCCGGAATACTCACGTCCACGACTTCCAGCGCATTGTTGCCACCAGCCGTCACATAGGCATAGGTCTTACTACCCTTGGTTGCCACGAAAACGGAGCTCGGTGCCGCGAGCTGCTGCGAGAGGGAGCCCTGCCCGTTTGATAGGACTCTGACAGATGTAAAGTCATAGCCCCGCGTCGATGTTGCCGGTTCGATGGCCTGATTGCCGCTTTGGGCAAGCAGGGGAGCCGAGGCGAGGCCCACAGCCAGAAGGAGAGGCGTCAGAAGACGCCGTAAGTGATTGGTGCGTTTGTTCATTGCAAGATAGGAGACCTATTAAACTCTTTTAAAAAATATTAAAAGTTTTAAAAAGTCAATAAAAGAGCAAATTGAATTTTTTATAAGAAAAATTTGAACAATCATAGGCCAAGAACAAGTTACGAAACAGGCACCAAAGACTTACGACAAGCATGTGTTTGGTTAGCTTTGTTGGACTTGTCATGAAGCGACGAGACCCTGAGTGAGCAATATTGCCTACAACTTCCGACGTTACATCCGTTTTTCATGCCTTTATAAAAAAGGACTGTGCACTAGGACTGTACACTAGCCACTTGACGCCGCCCTTCACTAACGCTTGGTCACGCGCAGGCGCAGGAAGCGATTGGGCGTGGTGACAGGATCATTTAGGAAAGTTGCGGTGGCGACCTGTCCCACGGGAGTCGTGGTGTCCTGAGTAACACCAGTTGTGGTCCACAAGGAAGGTTGGGAGATGCTGGAAGCAGTTTCCATTGTGTAATCGAGATCGGCGCGTAAACGAGTGTAAGATAAACTTAGCAAACCGCTATTATTTGAGTAACTTATGCTAGGGGGTGACGGATAGCTTGCGCCTGAAATCGGAGAGCTTCCAAACGCGTATTCACTCAGATTCGCCACGCCGTCACCATCAGGGTCGGCGAGGTCTCCTGAAATGATCATATCGCTCGCGCTGGCACCGAAGTAGGTTTGTTTCCACTGCAAATATGGCGAGGGGGCGAAGGCGGCGATGATTGCTTGGCCGCTAGTGACATTTTTAAAGGTGTAACTGCTGGCTATCGGTTGCGCGATGCCGTTAATCGTGAGCGTGTGCAAGACGTAACCGGATTGTGGTGATATGGTAAAGGTCTGTCTGCCACCATATGGCACAAACACATTACCGCTGGGGTTGATATATCCGTAGGGACCGGCAGAAGCATAAATACTTTGCTCAGGGGTAACGAAGCGCGCTGTGAGATCAGCCTCGAGCTGCCTTCGCTCTGAGTCGTTAAGGGCAACTTTATAAACAAATATATCGCCTATATTGCCATTAAACACGGTCCATGCATCAGGGTCATTCCGGCCTACGTTAAACGCTTTAGCGTATGGGCCGGGGACACCTGGTACCAGAGTGGTCATGTCACTTGTGCTTGTAACGTCCATAATCTCAACCCCATTTGCGAAGACCTTGAATTGTCCCGCAGGCTGCACTACCAGACTGAGTATAGTCGCTTGGCCTTCGGGGATCGCATTAGCTTCGCTACTACTAATAAGGACACCGTTGCGCCATACGTCAATCTGGCCAGTGGTGTTGCGGATGCCCAACATAATACGGTTGTAGAATAAATCAACAATCGATGTCCAGGGCGTCCAGGGTGTGCCAGCACTATTACGTCTCCGCATAGCGGCTAGAACAATGGTGCAACCGTTTACTTCAATCGGAGTGCTGTAGTAATTCTGCCGAAAGCCATCATCCTCAGCCCAAACCTGATTCACCCATTTCACGCCGTTTAGGACTTCGACTACGGGCGATCCCATCATCGTTAGCGTTTGACCAGTAGGTTGAAATAATGGCCAATCTCCTGTGCTGCCACTCTTTGGCAGGCTATCGGTGAGTGCAGAGAAGAGCAGATCGACGATGCGCGGGATATTCCGCACATTAAGCGAAAAGTCGATAAAGCCTACGTCGGTTCCTCCAAGCGTTATGACCTTATCGCTGCTATTATAATAGTTGGCCCCGCCTGCGGTAACAAACCAAACACCATCAGAGAGAAGTTGTGAATAGTAGCCATTAACATCAGTGTAAACGGTGAATGCAGGGGCAGTCGCAGAACTGGTGCTGCGCGAAAAATAGACGACAGTACCAGTGGCAGCACCGCCGTTGCTCCGCAGAGTGACCCGACCGCTAGCGCGCGCATAAGCATTGATAAAGAAATCGATTTTACCAACATTTAATGCTGAAACGTCAACGATTTGCTCTATGCCTGCATTGAAGCCAGAGCCCGCAGCTACTACATACCAAGTGCCCGGCGTAACCGTGCGAGTATAGTTGCCGTTACTGTCTGTCGTCGCAGTGAGCATGGCATTCGCTGCGGCATTCGGGTCCTGGGCCAGATAGACAGTAGCGCCTGAGATTGCCGCCCCAGCACTGGTGCTAACTTTACCTGAAATAGTGAACTGCTGAGGCTGGCTCTGCGGGTCGAGCGGGTCGGACGCGAAATCTACTTCCTGTGCGTCTGTGAATCCATCGCCATCAGCGTCGAGCATGATCTCAGCAGTGGTTAACAAGCGGTCACTCACTCGTGCATTCAAGATCAACCCGTCGAAATACTGTCGTGTGGCAACATCCGCCGAAGTCTGCGAAAAGCCGATGCGATAACACTTGCCTACCGCATCCGCATCAGTCGCCGGCCCGGGGTAGTTACGTGTGGCAGCTTGGACACCATTAATGTATAGCGTTGCTGTGCTGCCGTTAAAAGCGAGGGATACATGCTGCCATTTGTTCAAGCTGGCACTAATATTGGTGGGCCAATTACCCAATCCATCGAGACGCACTATCCATTTGCCTGAATCGAGCCCGAAGCCAGCGCCAGTTCGCGATGAAAGCTCGTCATTGCTGTCGAAGACTGCTTTGTAGTTCGCCACATCGTCTGAGGTGCGCGGCCTTACCCAGGCACTCAGGGTGCGAATGCGGCCATTACGCGCGCCACTCTGGGCGATTGTAGTCTTGCCATCAAAGTCAGTGGGTATCCGCGGTGAGAACTGCGCCAGCGTCGAACCCATGCGTGAGTGTTCCTCGCGTACCTCAGGGGCAGTGAGCGCGGCATTGTAGAAGCGTACATCTTCAAAACTCCCCTTAAACAAAGAGCCCTCCCAATCACGGCCGAGGTAGTTGGCCTGAATATCATAGGGACCATTGTCGGCTAGAGCAACAAGCGGCGTAAAAACAGTGCTCGTCGCAGCCTCCGATCTGCCACCAACATACAATGTGGCTGTGGTTCCATTAAGCGTTACAGCGACATGAGTCCACCGATTTGTCGGCAATAAACTATTGCTTACAAGTGTATTAGATGTTACGTCGTCTCCAATACTAAAAACAACCCTACCTGCGGGGTTGCGGATCAGTCGCAATGCGCTTGAGGCGCCTTTACCTAGAAAGAGCAGTGGCTCGCTTGCGCCCAGCTCTTTGCCGGGTTTAATCCAGCAAGAGAATGTAAAGCGTGCGGTGTCAGCCACACTACGATCAAGCACGGCATAATCATCCAAGCCATCAAAGGTCACCACCCTAGAACCGATTGACGCGTCAAATTGACGTTCCGGAGCACCACGTAGTAAAGCATGCAGAGCGCCAAACTCATCCCACCACTCCTCGCTATCCGTCTCCTCCGTGCGATAGCTTGCAATCAAACCGCGCGGCTTGCGGAGTGTCTGCGCGTAAAAGTCAGACCACCACCCGCCCCAAGGGACACTACTGAAATGCACTCCGTCGGCGGCCGAGAACCACATTGAGGAATCGTGGTCGAGAATTGCAGTGCCACTGATGACAGCGCCACCGAAGGGAGCAGCGCAACCTCGTATAACAGCGTCGTCCTGCACAATTATACCATCGATATTAGTATAACCACAGATCAACGCTCGGCCACTCACCTGAGAATTGAATACCCTGGCACGATCCCGTATGCGTGCGTACCCCTCTACCAATGAATTGCCTTCCAACAGCGCTGAGCCGCTTACCACCGAATATCCCTGCACAGTCGCGCTTCCTTGCACCACGGCGTAGTTCTCGATACGGGCATTGCCAAGCACTTTAGCCGTGCCGAGTACCTTGGCATTCGGCCCTACGTATGCTGTTGGTGCCACGGTGGCCGATGGTCCCACGATTCCTCCACCGTTGCTGTGCGTTCTATAGCCGGAAGGGATAACTGCATCGTAGCCCTTAGCAGCTGGTGTCAAATTCACCAGCCTAACTTCATAGCCGTAACGTAGCCGGGCCGGATCTTTATCTACTGGCTTCGTATTGCTGTACCCATCGAGATCCAGAGCCGTGCTATCCGGGGTGGCCGTGACGACGAGGAAAACTTGAGTTTCATTTGCGTTTAAGGCAAAGCTATTTGTGCCTGGTCCCCAAACAGGTGAATACCGTACAGAATCGTCTGCGGAGACCGCCGCGAAGCACCACCGCCAGTCTTCTCCCGTGCCGGGTAAATCAAAGCCGCGCAACTCAGTCGTAATGGTGGAGCCAGCGCTTGCCCTTAGATCGTGAATCTGATATGCCCACCGATCAGGTGCGCGTTCAAGTGGCACGCGCCACCAGCCTGGCTTGTCTTGCTGAGGCAATAACTGAGCACCCTGTTTCCAAAAGTGCGCCGCACGTTGCTCTGCCGTCCCCCAGTGCTGCGCTCGCAGTCTAGTCTTCTCAACAAAATCTAGCATTGGCCAGCGCTTGAAACATTCGCAAGCAACATCTTTGATCGATTTGCCTGCGGGTAGAGAACCTGCTATCTTTTCAATAAGCGTCATGTTATTCAAACCATCTCGCCACATCACCGCAGCATAGTTTTTCGGCAGACCAAACTGCGTACCATAATCATCCAGCGCTAGATAATAGCGTTGGTCTTGGTAGATGTGACGTTTATGATCTGGCTGATAGTTCGAGTTACCGGTCAGATTATCAATGCCAGCAATACCGCCTGGGATGATGGCTGGAAAAAAATGCAGATTACGCTGTGCACGTAGATAATTCGCGTGGCTCTCCCAGTGACCTCCCGCCAAAAAACCAGGCTGTGCCATTTGAATGATATGGCCAAACTCATGGGGTACGGGATTACCCCAACCCTCATCCGCAAGGCCTGATGCATCGACATTCAAATGACCGCGGTTCGCCCAACCACCGGCCCAATAACCACCATACCAGGTGATAAAATTAACTTTGTAACGCGGCGTGGTCGTGGAATTAAATTCGCGGAATGGTTCGATGAAGCCCAGCTTCTTACAATACACTTGGTAACTCTCCTCACACATACGTAATGCTCGTCGTGCATGCGTGCTCGTGAATGTTGTGCTCGCCGAGTCCCACCAAACGCAGATGTGTTTGCTTTCCATGCGCGTCGTGGTCGCTGCGGTCAGTGGCGAGAGGAAATTCGTAACTAAGTTCAGCGCTGGAGCCGTGCCCGCAACATCGCCCACTTCCACATACTCGATCTCGAAATGGCCGGTGCTAGATACAAGCGGAGAGATCCGCAGATCACGTAGCGTATCGCGCCACCATATTTCCAAACCCAAGTCTAGTCGGTAGGTATGCGGCGCACCGTCCTTAACGATGCTCGCAGTCGGAATAACAAACAGCCGATTAACGTCAAACCCCGGATTCGTCGTCGTGCCATATTCAATTTTTACATCACCTGTATAATTTGCAGGCACTCGAATGCGGATCTGCAAAAAATCATTGAAGCCAAGGTCGAGATCTGGCCCTCCACTAATAGCCGTGCGACTCACCGAGCCGTCTTCGGTTGCAGATGTAATGTCACCTGTGAGCGCGCCTCCATCAGCCTCAAGCCCAGTTATGTTAGAACCACTCCATGCCTCTGTATCACCGTTTATAGACCACTCTCCCAATACACTTGCGCCAGATAATCTATCAGCAGGATCGACTGCCACTACAGTAATATTTTGCTGGCCCATCGTTAAAGACGATAGGCATGAAGCAACCATGGTGACGTAAAGGATTAAACGGTGCATTTTGAAAAAATGATCAGATAATGGGGCTGTATATTAAAGTGCTGATCGTGATTATCTTAAATTACGCAGACTAAGCATGGTCAGATTTATCAGCAACTCATGCTAAAATGCTGCCTCCAAAATAAGTGCTGACAGGATAGGCTTTAGGGCCCCGCCGAGTGTGTCGTCGATGCGAGCAGGAGTCCACTATTACCATTTGAGTGACTCCTGCTCGCGCGGACAATCTGTTTTAAACAGGTATCTAACCTGTGTATCTTTAACGCTTGAATACTACGAACGACTGATTCGATATCATAAATGCCATCCCAAGTGACGACTATCTTGTGGCTCTATCTGCTGGTGGAAGCATTTCGAGTGATCTTTAAAATGCGAAGCCCATTTGCTGTGGTTACATAAACATAGTCTCCAACTACCACTATATTTGACGCACCTGATAACAATACGCCATTCTGGCCGTTACTGATGGAGCCAACGATGGCCGGAGACCGAGGGTTCCTTACATCAAAGATGTCTAATTTGTCATCATAGCCCAATATGTAGACATAACCGTCGCATACGCGCAGCATGTTAGGGCAAAAATCCGCACTTAAGGGTACGGAGCCTACTCGGGCAGGATAGGCAGGTTGGCTTACGTCTACAATTTTCAACACTTCTTGGGCGTAATTTTTAAAATCTGTAGTGTATAGATAATTCCCTGCTTGATCAAAAGCAAAAGGATTCACTTGATTGCTTTCTACAGTATTAGGATTCAATTCATAAGAGTTGGTATTTGGGTTCCATACCATAATGTCTTGAATTTGGGATTGAATTTTTATTTTTTTAGGATCTTTCAAGTTCACGACAACATAGCCTTTGCTCCCGACTTGTGTATTTACATACGCGTAATTGCCGGTTACTTTTATACCGAGCGCGAAACCCAATCGCTCATCCCGTAAGCTACCTTCGACGACTGGAAAGGCTGGATTGCTTATGTTTATGCTTGTAATACTCTTGCTTCCAACCAGATAAACATAATTACCAGCCACGGCCAAACGGCCATCTACGTTTATATCTTGGACGAGCGATGGTGGTGGGAGCTGTACCGAACCTTTAATCACAGGATTTGCGGGGTTGCTCACGTCTACGACTGACACTCCCCTGTAAGGCCAATCGGCTATATAAGCACAGTAAGCATAGTTGTCAACTATTGCAATATCAGTAGTATGTTTGAGCCGTGCATCATCGATTGAGCCTACTTGGGTCGGGCTGGCGGGAACGCCAACATTTACGATTGAGATAGGCCCGCCAGTATTTGCTACATAGGCATAATTGCCAGCTACAGCTAGCGTAGTGGGATCTTTAATGATCGCGCCTTCACCTCCGTCATAGATTGAACCTAATAGGGTCGGGTTAGGCGAGACGTCTTGAAGATTAGGCGTCCTCACTTTAAGCATAACCAAGGCATTAATACTTCCATCTACAATATGAGCTAAACCGTTAAATACCTTTAGGGAAGTGGGATTTTCCAAAACGGACTGGGCCTCCCCCACGAGCGACGGGGATGCGGGATTACTAACGTCTATAATGCTAACGCCCAACGCATTTAACACATAGGCATACCTGACATTGTTTAAGCCAGCCACCACCTCCACATAGGTAGGCATATCGATTTCGATTCCCTGCATCTTGGTTGATCCTGCTATAACTGGATTATCAGGTCTTCTCACGTCAACGATCGTAAGACAGTTGTTAAATGGACTTGCTACATATGCATATATGCCGACTACGCTTATGGAGGAGGCACCAAATAAATAATCAGGATCACTGATACGGGCGGTCAATCGGGGCAATTCAGGATTACTCACATTCACGATAACCACCTCATCGTAACCGTTCGCAAAATAGGCTAGGTCGCCAACCACAGCCAGAGAGGTGTCTTTGTTGCCAAACGTGCCAGTATCATAACGGAAGGTCCCCTTAAAGACCGGTGCCGTAGGAGCAGTCACGTCCACGATTGATAACACATTATAGTCACGAGAGGTCGTCATAGCCACCACGTAAGCATAGCTACGACCGTTAGCTTTTCGAGCCACCTTTATGGCTGTGGGACTATCTAAAATCGCGCCGCCTTGGCCGTGAGTGATTGATCCTGCATGTTTCGGATTAGCCGGATCCGTCACGTCAACGATTTCCAGGGCATTGCTGCCAAGGCTGGCCACATAGGCATAGTTGCCATTCACCGCCACGTCTGAGGGCCCGCCCAACAATGCTCCGCCCTGACCATGACTGATCGAGCCGGCGTGCTTGGGGCTAGCCGGGTTGGTCACGTTTACGATTTCCAAAGCATCGTTACCATAACTAGCCACATAGGCATACCGCGCATTTCCATTTGTGCTCAAGGCAACAGACTGCGGTTGCTTTAACAAAGCTGATTTCGAGCCCGCACCATCGGAGATAGAACCGACCGGTGTCAGTGAAATCTGATTGCCGCTTTGCGCAAGCAGGGGAGCTGAGGCGAGGCCCACAGCCAGAAGGAGAGGCGTCAGAAGACGCCTTAAGTGGTTGGTTAGTCTGTTCATTTTAAGATGAAACTCTGATTAGAGTCGCTTATGAATTTTTTAAAAGACCTTTTTAAAGTCAATAAAAGAGTAAATCAGAATTTATCTTAAATTAAATTATTCGCATCCTACTGATTTAATGTACTTTACCCAAGTTAAAAATTAGCGCAAATCCTTGATTTTTGCACGTAAATCGGGTAAAATGGTTGAAATTCGAAGGACTCGAGCATGAGCCGTGGAGGGAATTGGTGCAGCCAGTAGGAATTTTTAATTACATAATAATGAACTGTTTAATGGATTATATATGGTTCTGCGCTGTTTTGAGTGGGTGCAAAGACCGGGAAAGAACCGCTAATGAGGCGAGCCAAAGTCCGCCGCCGAGATTTCACCTGCCGACCAAGTCGGCCGAAGCGGTCGATTCCTCGGCTCGATTCCTCGGCCAATGCCCTCGCTGGGAAAATGGCTAATTGCTTATTCGAGATTTTTTTACTCTATATCGAGGCCATTGGCCGTAACATCGAGCACGGTCGTTTCGCAACGCGAAGCCACTCGCTCTCTGCCACGCTCCATGGGCCGCGGCCTTAGCGATCAAATCAAAGCTAGCCACTGAAAACAGCGAGGAACCTTTTAAATTCTAATCAAGCCGCAGCTCGTAACTTTATGAAACTAACCGACTCTATTCTGGCCATATTTTTCGCTTTTAGCACGCTTTCCGACTTATTCTGATTTTTATCACCTTGCATATTGATCATAATAAGATTTTACTCACCTAGGAAATGCGCTTGAACCCGGAAAACGTTCACCCTGAAGAGTGCATGATATTTTAAAGTATGAGCATGCGAATTGCTTTAGCACTGGTGCTACTAGGGGTGGGGGGGGTGACGTCACACGCTCAAACTAAGAAATCGCCTTCTCGTATTGGGTATGACAAACCCTTATCAACACGGCCTGATTACAAGTTGGTCACCAATCTTTCCGATGAATTTAATGGCACGAAGTTGGACGGCAGCAAATGGCTCGATCACATGAGTTACTGGAACGGCCGTGGTTCCGAATTCCTTCCTTCCAATGTGAGCGTGGCCAACGGCTGTTTGCAATTGAAGACAAGCATCAAGGACGAGGGTGCGCTCAAGGAACTTTACACTACCCTAGATACAGCACTCACCGGTTCGGCGAGGGAGATTGATGTCAATAGCTGGTCGCCGATTGACTACGGCGCGGCCTGGGACGCCGATAAGCTGTCCGAACCAGTGCTCTACGCCAAATTGATGAAGATCGGGATGCAGGCCATTGGTGCCTCTGCCGTCATGTCTCACAAGCCCGGTGCCAAGCCAGGCTATTACTTTGAGGCTCGTTTGAAGACATCCCGTATATGCATGAGCTCTTCCTTTTGGCTTCAGGGGGGCGGCAGTGAGTTCGATATCACCGAGAGTTATGGAACCCATAATTTAGACATGAGGACCGACTGGTTCAGGCAGATTCCCTATAAAATCGTCACTTCGACGTGGTGGTGCGACGCCCCTAAGGAGACACCTAAATTCGGTTCTATGGAATACCTGACTCCTGCCAAAGTGGGCGACGAGTTTTTCGTGCTCGGCTTTTTATGGGCAGAGGCAGAAGTGAAGGTCTTTTACAATGACAGGCTGGTGTTGAGCCGCGACCTGCGTGGCGTTAAACAAATCGACTATAAAGTTTTCGCCTCTTTGAAGCACATTATATTCGATACGGAGGTTCTCCTGGGGCCTTGGTTGGGTTGGCCGACAAAAGCCCAGCTCACAGATCCTTTATCCAATACTTTTTACATCGATTGGATCCGGGTATGGGAACCGGCTGGATAAACGCCCCGTATGCCGTATGCATCGTGCATGGGCCGAAAAAATCCGTAACTTCATGATTAGCGAGTGACTATTTCTGGCAGCGTGAGTCTTGGGACGAGCCTGGTTTAAAACTCAGTCCGGCGGGAGCATGAAGTGCGGGTCGACCCAGGAGCGAGATGCGGAGGTGGCCCAGCGGGATTTGTAAATGATCTTTTTATGGCTGCTCGTACTTGGCTGCAGTTTTATGGTTCTTCGCTGTTTTCAGTGGGTAGCTTTGGTTTGACCGCTAAGGCCGCGGCCCAATGAGCGAGGCAGAGAGCGAGTGGCTTCGCGTTGCGAAAAGGCCGTGTTCGATGTTACGGCCAATGGTCTCGACAGAGAGTAAAGACAGCTCGAATAAGCAATTAGCCATTTTCCCAGCGAGGCCATTGGCCGAGGAATCGAGCCGAGGAATCGACCGCGTCGGCCGACTTGGTCGGCAGGTGAAATCTCGGCGGCGGACTATTGCTCGCCGCATTAGCGGTTCTTTCCCGGTCTTTGCACCCACTCAAAAATAGCGAGGAATCAGTTTTATAGTGCCAATTGTTTGATAGTTATGATTTTATTCCACTCGATTGGGGTTTCGTTTACGAGGGAGGCGCAGGACGGCCCAAAACATGGACCAGCCATCTTGCCTTAAGCGAAGGGTGCCGTTGGGGTGAAAAGTCCAGCGGACGGGTACTTCCCGGATTTCAGCACCCGCTTTCGAGCTTAATAAGAGGAGCTCGGGATCAAATGAGAAGCGGCTTTCCCTCAATTGGTTGCGAATGGTTCGATAGGTCTCCGCCGGGATGAGTTTGGCACCGCATTGACTATCACTGAGCGTCAGGCGCGTATTAAAACGCACCCAAGCGGCGAAGCCCCGACTCAAGCGTTTTCGCAACCAAGAGCCCCATCGGGCTTGGGCATCGGGCACGTGGCGGCTTGCACAGAAACAGACTGGATTGGGTTCGGAAAGAGCCGCACGCAGGAGTAGAATCAAGTCCTCGACGTCCACGCTGCCGTCCGCGTCGCAAAATCCCAGCCAGTGAATGTGTGGATCTACGACACGATTCCACCCGGCGTAAATCGCGCCGCCCTTGCCGATGTTTACCGGTAACCGGTGCAGCGGATTTACAAACGCATATTGCTTCCTCCATTGCTCGCAGCGATGCGCCAACGACTCAGCCAGGGGCAGGGGCGAGCCGTCATCCACGATTTGCACTTCAACCGGCAGGGCGGCGGCGGAAAGAGCGGGGAATAAACGCTCCGCAAACCGATCTAGCCGGTCGGTCTCGCACCAGCAGGGTATGACCAGGCACATGCGGGTTGGGGCTGCGGAGGACATTAACTCTTGAAATCGTCGGCTTGGGAACAAGGCAGCGGAAACAGGCCGAAGAGTTCCAGCGCCTCGCTTCTCTCTGCTGATGCGATTAGCGCGAAGCCAGTTTCAGGCCGAAGGGTAGCGACGTGCGCTAACTGCGAGCGGTCAAGGAGCATGGCGGCGGTGGAGAGGCCATCGGCGGTGGCGGCCGAACGAGCGGACGCCCAGGTTCGAAAATAACCATGAAACGGAAGGCCTTCGCCTGGGTGGAGGATATGTTCGCCTTTGACCGTCGAGCCGGACGCGCCGAGGGCGCACTCGGCCAGCCAGATGTTTTGGCGTGTCGTCAGGCCGATCTGCCATCCTTCTTCTTCCGGCGGGGCGGCGAGCGCGAGCAAGCTGCTGCCGCCACACTGAAGCAGGGCGTGGGGCAAATCCCACTCACGTAAAAGTTCGGCGGCGCGATCAAGGGCAAAGCCTTTTCCGATCGCTCCGAGATCGAGATGAACCGGCGCGGTTTCGCAGGTGACGGTGCTTGTCTCTGATTCGAGTAAAAGCCGTCCACGCGGGTGCCCGGGTGTGATGTTGATTCCCGGCGCGGGTCGCCAATGGCCCAAGGCGGGATCGAAGGCCCCACCGGTTGCCTCGGACAGATCCAGCGCCTGGCGCAGGCACGCAAAGGTTTCGGGGTGCAGCCGTAAACTTTCTCCATCCTCCAGCCGCCCGATCTGACGCACTTCGCTGTTTTCCTGGTAACGACTTAACAAGGACTCGAGTTGATCCACGCGACTGAAGACTTCCTGTGCGGCCTGGGCGGCATAGGCGGCATCGTTTGTGGCGATGCGAAGTTCAAACCACGTCGCCATCGCTTGGTGACGGTAGATCTGCCGAGTGCAGACGGCCTCGCGGTTGGACATGGTGCAAGGTGAGGGGGAAGCCGTTCGTAGAAAAGCATGCGTTTTCTAAAACCTCGGGATCATACACGCTCGCAGGTCAGGCGGAGTGACCCAACCCGCGCGGTGCCGAACCGAGGTGCCCGATGCTGATCCGATGCCTATCCAGTCGGTGCTGAAAAAATCTTAAGATATTGATGAATAATATCTTGATCGGTAAATTCAGGTTCATATTTTCCCGGAAACCCTGATTTAAACAACACCAAACTGGGAAAACGGATGAAGCCGAAGAAGACTGAGCATAAGCCGCAAAGAGAACTGTTCCGGGTGGAATTATCATTCCTCGTCGATGGCAAACACCCGCTGGTGAAGTTGGGCGGGAGGATAAACTGGGCGGCCTTTGAAGAGCATCTGGCACCGACCTATCATGATAAAACCGGGGCGCCGGGGATTGATACAAGGCTGATGGTGGCGCTGCATTACTTGAAGTATCAGCACGACCTGAGCGACGAGGCGGTGGTGGCCGGATGGGTGGAAAATCCTTACTGGCAGCACTTCAGCGGACGGCAGTATTTTGAGCATGAGTTGCCGATTGATCC
>CANIWJ010000072.1 GCA_947471035.1 Verrucomicrobiota bacterium | reverse complement strand
TCGGGCAGGCCGGGCGCTTGCATCCGCCCCGTGGTCGCCTTCCGCAAGTCCTTCCTTTCCAGCCGTCGCCGTGCCTCACGGCTGGGGGTGAAAAGTCACGTAGATCAGCGGGGGTCATTGGAATTTATTTGGTCCAATGACGATGATGATAATCCACTTTTAAGTCCTGGCTATGATTATCTCGACGCTTCTGTAGACGGAGTTGAGGACTTAAAAGATTTCTTCCCGGTGTTCTTGGATATTAAGCAACTTTTGAAAGTGCTGCCCCATACTACGCCGGGCGTTGTATATAAATTAAAGCATGAGGAAGAGGCGTTGAACTTTGTATATACCAGCCTAACGCGTGCGACTGCCTTCCAGTATAGAACAGACGGTGATACATCCACCGGCTACGGTGTCGGCGGATCCTTCCCCGCCACTTACGCACCAACGATTCGAGTTACCGCTGCCGGAGTCGAATTACATTCGGACTTTCTCAACCGTATCAAAAATAACAATCAAGGTGTGCTATTGGTTGAGGTGCGCAATAATAGCGAAAGCTGGACTCAACAATTAAACAACATAAGCGGCCACGTGACGAAGCCGCTCCGGCTCGTAGTCGAAAAAGATGGGGCCGTAATCGCTGATATAGCCGTCAATCTAAAATCCATTGAGGTGGCTGCACGTAAAAAAGGCGAGGATGTGCCAAGTAACGGTGTCCTAGTGAAGAAGGGAGAAGTAATTGAGGTCGCTTTGGACGAGGATTATTTCTCCAAGCCCAACGAACAACAAAACCGGATTACATGGCAGCTGCGGCAGCGCAAGGGCGACGGTAAGTTTGATGAATGGGCAGACTTTGGCCCCCATGGAAAAGGCACCCGCTTCGAGCATACTATGCAGATTGGCGGAATTTATCAAATTCGCGCGATCTATAACGGAACGGACGAAGTCGTGTATAAACGCAAGAAGAGCGAGCGACTAGATCTATTTACTAGTTACGGACAAGGCCACAAATCTGCGCCTGACAGTGTTGGGGTTTGCGACACGGAAATACAAATCGCGATCTGTCGCGAGGCTCAGTCATTTTACGCCAGTACATATTATGATGGCGGTAACGTTGTGCCACCGCAATATGGCTTTGCTGGTTTTGGAACTACGGGAAACCAAATAACCAGATGTAACATCTTTGTTGCCCACAGAGCTACTGCAGTTGGAGCGATTGTCCCGCGAATAAATGGATATCCTCCTAGTGAATACCCGCCTCTGGCGAACGAGTGGGCCGGACTTGAGGATACCAGCATCTGGCCGGGCGATCCAACTTTTATCGAGGGTTGGCCGATCATGCCATACGATACGCGCCCGCAACCAGGATGGATAATCGCCCATCCTAAATCCGGCGATTCAGGACATTGTGCCATCACCGATTATGACGGCGAAGGCATCGGTGCTGGGACGTCGGGAACAGTCAACAAAAACTATACTGACTTTTGGGACGGAACATCACGACTGCGGAAGTATGCACCATGAACCGAATATTATCTTACACTGCCATATGGTTGATATCTTGCCTCCTCTGCTTTGCTGAAGCTGAGAATGCCCAAGTCCAGGAACTGCTAACCTCACTTGAAAATGCAATGCCCGCACCCTCACGTGATCCAATTTCAATAGTGGAAAACAACAATTGGACCCAACATCCCGACTTTAAAAAGCTTCAAGCTCTGATTGCCTCAGATTGGGAAAATCATGCCGCTCAAATTTCGAGGATAGCACCGGGCTACAACGCCAAGACAATTTATTATAAGGCAGCACAAGTGTTGGATCGTGACACCTACCTCAAATTTATCCTCGCCACATGTGACAGGATGGCGGCGAATGAACTCCACCCTATGCAGTTTAAATGGGTCGTTTTCCCGCAGTCCAAAAACCTGCGCGAGATTTGGCACGAAGACCCTCCGAGCGCCGAACTCAAAAAAGTGGCGACACGCGTGCGTGAAGTTACGGCCAATGAGCCCAGCATGGTGAGCTTTATGAACGACGTGATAAGTGGGAAAGTGGCGGCAAATAATCGAGATTTTCATCCTGATGCGGAGCCGTCTGAAGTGCGGAAAGCGCAGCTACGCCGATCTATCAATACGGCGTCAATGCCGACGCTTGCACCGGCCGTGGTTAATCCTGCATCCGCTACGGCCGCACCATCGCCCGTAAAGTCGTCAAATGCCGTTTGGTGGATCGCCGGTTCCATAATACTCGCGGTCGGCGTGGTGTTTGTAATGCGCAAGAAAAAGCCCAAAGCTTGACGCTTGCGGGGCTCAACAGTGTGCCAACCGTTCGCTCGCGCTCACGAACACCCAAGAAGCACCAAATGGCACATGTCGCGCCCGCCCGGCGCCGAGCCCCTGGGCCTGCACGCCGTCCTTTTTCTCCTCAGTTTCCTGGGGGCATTCCGTTCGGTTAAGTGCAATTCTTCCCGACGACTTTTTGATTGTGCATTGGACTTAGGCCGGGGCTTTTGAACAGTGGCCGCACCGCATCATCCGTGCGGATACCTCTCATCATGCGCTTCTTATCCCTGCTCGCCACCGCCCTCGCTCTTGTTGTCAGCCCGCTGCTTTCTGCCGCCGGGCTTTTGGTCAAAAATGGCGAATCCATCGCCTTTCTTGGCGATTCGATCACCGCCCAGGGAGCCGCCAGTCCGGGCGGCTACGTCAATCTGGTCGCCAGCGGGCTCGCCGCTCAGGGCGTCACGATCACCGTCATTCCCGCCGGGATCAGCGGGCACAAATCCAACCAGATGCTCGAGCGCCTCGATCGCGATGTGCTCGATAAGAAACCCACCTGGATGACCCTGAGCTGCGGCGTAAACGACGTCTGGCATGGGGCCAAGGGCGTGCCGCTGGAGGAGTATAAGGCCAACATCACCGCCATTCTCGATCGCTGTCAGGCCGCCGGTGTGAAGGTGGTGATCCTCACCGCCACGCAGATCAAACTGCCCGTAACCAACCCCGAAAACGTGAAGCTGGCAGACTACAACGCCTTCCTCCGCGAAATCGCCGCCGCGCGCCAGTTGCCCCTCGCCGATCTTAACGCCGCCATGGCCGCCGAGCAGGCCGCGCTCGAAAACGCCCGGCTGAAACGCGTGCTCACTGTGGACGGTGTGCACATGAATCTTTACGGCAATCTCATGATGGCCAAGGGCGTGCTCGCCGCCTTCGGTCTGGATCAGACCCAGCTCGCCGCCGCCAGCGCCAGCTGGGCGCAGCAGCCCGATCTCTATCAAACCAACGCCAAGATTAAGCTTTCCCTCGGCGAGCTCGCCGCGCTCGAAGCGGTGGCCGCGAAACAAAACAAGTCGGCCGACGCCTTGATCGCCGAGCTCACCACTGCCGCCGTGAAAACCGCAGTTTCCGCCGCCAAGTAAGCGTTTGATATCAAAAACCGTGGAAAACTGGTTTTATTTAACGCAAAGTCACCAAGCTGCGAAGTTCGCAAAGACCCGGAAAAGAAGAGTTTCTTTGTTTTTCTCTGCGACGTTGCGACGTTGCGTTAAAGTCTGAATGCGAGCGGTAATTGGTATGATGTTACTTCTGCTCTGCTCAATCTAAGGACTTAGGCTTTGGCTAAATCCGCGTGCGGCGACGGCGGGTTGCGACCAGGCCGAGCGCGGCGGCTCCTAGTACCAGGCCGGTGCTGGCCGGTTCGGGGACGGCGGCGGTGCCGAAGGCATGCACTTCGGATAACATGGTCCATTGCTGGGCCGTGCCGAGGGTGAAGCGCAGGGTGAGCGTGTTGGTGGTCAGGGAAAAGCCGTTGAAAACGCTTTGGACCGTCGTGCCGCTGCCGGCGGGATTCGTGACCGTGAAGACCTGGCTGAAGCTCGCACCGTCGCCGAGGGTGACGGTGGCGGGCAGGCTGACTCCGGCAGCATCATCGCTATCGGCGAAAAAGGCCGAGACGGAGTTGATGGTAACGGTCGAGGCGAAGTTAAACGTGATGGTAGGCAGGGTCGTTTGCCAGCCGACGAGGTAGGCCACGTCCGCCAGCACCACCGGTGCGGGCCAGGCGGGACCGTTGGCGGTGCCGTCGGTGAGTTCGCCGCCTCCTGTGTCGGGGTAGCTGTCCGATGGAGCGATGCTATAGCTGTAACCGGAAAATGGCAGCTGGACCGCGCCCAGAGGAGCGGCGACGCTCAGTGCAAGAAGCAGGACGGTGAAGCGGCGACGGGTGGGCACGGTGGAAGTGGGCCGAGCAAACTTAGGCTTATCGCGCGCAACAATCAGAAAGTGCGGTAGCGGGCGTGGCAGCGATCAGGGCGCGGTGAGGCGGAAGGTTTGCTCGACCAACGGGGCCATTTTAACCGGATCCGCGCCGGTGCGGCCCCATTGCCAGGCGACCACCGTTACCTCGACGGGGAATTTGGCGCGGGGCGGCAGAGCGGTGAACACGACTTGTCCGTCCTGAATAACCGCCGGTCCCGATCGCACGAAGTAACGCACCGCAAGGCCGGCGTCGGAGGTGGCGGCGAGGGCGACGGACTTGGTTCCCGCCTTCACGTCGGCCGGGGCGGGGAAGGTGATTTTCTGAGCTTTGCCGACATTGGGGCGGATGGCTTTTAGGTCCACTCCGGCGGGTTGTACGATGCCGCGCACGGTGGCGTTGCCGGGCTGGCGCAGGGCGACGTAGGTGGCGCCGCCGCCTTGCCAGACGCGGTCGAGCGCGATGCGGAAACGGCCGCCGCCGAGCGGTTCGATCGGGCCGCAGAGCCATTCGATGGCCATGGGCCCATCGGTCTTGGCGAGTTTTTCCCCGGCGGCGGCAAATTCGGCGGGGATCTGGTCGGCGAGGCGGCCGCGCACGGTGAAGGTGAGTCCGTCCTCCTCAAACACGGCGGGCTTGAGGTTGGTGATGCCGTTAAAGGTGTGGGGGATCTCGGCGCCTGATTCATCGAGGTAAACGGGGAGCTGGGTCTCGGCCTGCCAGTTGATGGCGGCGAAGGCCTGGGCTTCATTGGCCTGGCTTTGATCAAAATACCAAGGGAGCGCGGCCTTGGTCGTGGCGGGCGCGACGGGTTTGTTTTCGTGACCGGGGACGGGAAGGTCGGCGTAAAAGCCGGTGGCCAGGTTGAGCGGTTTCAGTGCGGGCGCGCCGTCGGCGGAGAGGCGGGCTTTGGCGGCCAGGTCGATGTAGCGGGCGAGGTAGGCGGTCAGCCGTTCGGAGCAGTCGAAGTGGCCGCTCTGGCCGTCGAGCACGTAGCTGAGGGGCCAGTCGGGGTTTTTCGCCCGCTGGGTAAGGATGCCGTCGTAGGCCTTGCCGATGTTGTTCCATTGGGAACGGATGTCGGACTTGTCTTGGCCCCATTCCTGGGCGCTGCCGTAAACGACGAGAGCGGGCACGGTGCGGTTCTTGGGCGGGAGGTGGTTGTTTTTCAACCACACGCCGGCGATGCAGCGTTCGGGGTTGGTTTCGACCAGCGCGTCCACCATGAGGAGGTGGCCGGATTCGCCGATGGGCAGCCAGGGCACGGTGGCGATCTCGGCGTAGCCGGATTTCTCGGCGAGGGCGTCGAGCTGCTGCTGGAGGAAGGCAGCGCTGGTCTCGTGCTCGTCCGACATTTTTTTTTGGCCGGGCTCGGTGCGCTTAAAATTCATGAAGCTCGGAGTGCTCCAGACGATGGCGAGGTCGTTGGCGGCGCAGACCTGGCGGATGGCGGAGTGGCCGACCAGCATGTGTTCGGGCACGTTGGCGCAGAGGATGAGCAGGCCGCGCACACGGCGGGTGTTTTCCGGTATCCAAAGGTAGGAGCTGGCCTTGGAGGGCTGGCCGTCGCCCCAGAGGATGCAGACGCCGTCGTGGTGGAACTGGAAGACTTGGTTAACCGGGCTGGCGGGTGCGGGGACGGGGGCCAGGGCGAACAGGGGCGGGGCGAGCAGTGCGAGGACGGTGATGAGTAGGGCGGGGAGTTTCATGAGGCAGAAAGGTGGGGTGCGAGGCGGGCGGCGAGGTTTTGGCCCATCAACAGGTGTCCCTCGTCGGAAGGGTGGATGAGATCGGTGTGCAGGCCGGCGAGGTCGGTGAGGATGTCGCGGCCGTCGATGAAGTGCACCTGGGGCGACGCGATTTCGGCGACGAGGCGCGGCACGATGGCGTTAAAAAGCGGGGTGTTGACGGCGGCGGGTTCGGTGCGTTTGCGGGCGTGGTCTGCGCGGTTTGGGAAGATGTTGAGCACAAAGATCGGAGCATCGGGGCGGGCTTGATGGAGGGTGTGAATCAAATGGCGGGCGCGGGTTTCGAATTCTTCAGGGGTGGCGAGTTCGGCGAGGTTTACGCCCAGTTCGAGGGTGGCGAAATCCCAGCCGGGGCGGGCGGCGAGGTGGGCGGCCATTTCCGGCTCGCAGAGGCAGGAGCCGGGCAGGCCGTGGTTTAAAACATCCACGCCGAGACGAAAGGCGGCGTGGGGCACGTAGGCGTTGGCGGGATGGAGGGTGTTGGCGCCAAATGTGATCGAGGAGCCGTACGCGAGCCAGGTGCGGCGCGGGGTTTCTTCGGGGGCGGGCGGGCGGAGGGCGTGGCCGAAGGACTCGACCTCGTGGTAGTGGATGATGGCATCCTGATTGAATGCCAGACGCCACAGGTTGGGCGTATAGCGGTGGTGGCGGAGCATGGCGGGCTCGACCTGGGCGAAGAAGGACGGGTCCTCTAGGAAAAGGTGGGTGACCACGCCGGCCGGAAGGTGGTGTCGGGAGTGGGCGTGGTCGCCCCGGTAAACAAATACGGTGGCGTCAACTTCCTGGGCGGAGAGGGTGACGCGCACGTAAGGCCCGGCGGTGACAAAACGCATTTCACAACCCGATGCGCGGTGGGCGAAGAAACGGCCGCGCGAGTGGTGTTTGAAACCGAGCCGGTCGCGCAGGGCGGCGGGGAAGCGGTGGAGACGCAAACCGCCCGCAGGCGAAGGGGCGAGTTCGACGACGTTGTGGAAGGCGACTGAATCGTGGATGAGGGACATGGCAGACGGGCTTAAAGCGGAGTGAGGTGGACGGCGCGAAGGTTCATGACCGCGCCTAAAGGGATGGAGACGGGGAGGACGCGCACGTGCAGCTCGTCGTCGGGGGCGAGGGTGACGACGCCTGCCGGGGTGCGTACGAAATCGCCCCAGCCGCCGGTGCCGGCGGCGATGAAAGGCACCCGCTGGTCGCCGAAAGCAACATGAGCGAGGGTGCCTTGGCGGTGGGGGGGAATAGCGTAGTCGAGTTCGACCCGATAGTTGCCGGCCTGGTGCAGGCGCACGCGCCAGAGCGGGTGGGAGTCGAGGCCGGACCAGCAGCCGAGCTGGGGATCGGGTCCGGCGGTGAGTGAAAGGTGTTCGCCAAAGACTTCGGCGTCGGCGGCACGAAGAGTGAGCGCGCCATCGGCGGGCTGGGGAATGACAGGAGGGCGCGGGCGGGCGGGCACCGCGCCGAGCCGGGGAGGCGTGGCGTAGTGGAGAGCGACGACGGAAAGAGCGGGGTCGGGCGCGGTGGAGGGTAGCTGGAGGATGAAGGCTCTGTCGGCGGGGGCGGAGGAAAGCGGCGTGGCGGGCGCGGCGAGCAGGTGCGCGGAGGCAGGAAGATCGAGCAGGGGGACGGAGAGTTGTCCGTCGGCGGGCCAGTTTTCGACCAGCAGGTAGAGGGTGTCGCCGTGGGTGGTGGCGAAGCCCCAAGGCAGGCGGTGAGGGAAGGGGCCGGCGGAGGCGCCGCGGATGGCGTCGCCGTTGACCCGCATCCATGCGCCCATGGCGGCGAGGGCGGCGAGGCTGGGTTCGGGGATGGTGCCATCGGGACGGGGGCCGATGTTGAGCAGGTAGTTGCCGCCTTGTGACACGACCTCGGCGAGCTGGCGCAGGAGGAGGGCGGGGGATTTCCAAGCGTGGTCGTGGAGGTTGAAGCCCCAAGACTCGTTGGTGGTCATGCAGGTTTCCCAAGGCCGGGACGGGCGGGTGGCGGGGATGCGTTGCTCGGGGGTCCCGAAGTGGCCGCCACCGGAGGCGAGGCCGAGGCGGTCGTTTTGCAGGATGCCGGGGGCGAGGCGTTGCACGGCGGCATCGACGCGGGCGGCGCGGGCGGGGGTCATCTCGGCGGGCGTGTCCCACCAGAGGACGGCGGGGATGCCGGGGCCGTAGCGGGTGAGCCGTTCGGAGATCTGGGGAATGGCCACGCGATCGAGGTAGGTGTCGAAATCGCCAGCCTGGGCGGGGTCCCATTTTTCGCCGAAGGCGGCGCCGCCGTTTACCCAGTCCTGGGCTTGGGAGTAGTAAAAGCCGAGGGGCAGGTCGTGGCGGCGGCAGGCTTCGGCCAGCGGCCGGAGGAGGTCGCGGGAGGCGTGCCAGTCGTTCACGGCGGTATCGTAAAGGGTGAAGCCGTCGTGGTGTTTGGCGGTGATAACGAGGTAGCCCATGCCTGCGTCCTTGGCGGCGCGCACCCAGGCCTCGGGGGCGTAGTGTTCGGCGGTGAAGCCGGCGGCGTAGGTCTGGTAGTCGGCGACGGGGATCTTGGCTGAGTGCATGAGCCATTCGCTGGCCCCGGCGTAGGGTTTGCCGCGATGCACGCCGGCGGGGACGGCGTAAACGCCCCAGTGGATGAAGAGGCCGAAGCGGGCTTCGGACCACCACGCGGGGGGCGGGTTGAGGGAAGGCGCGGGCGTAGTGGGGGCGGACATAGAGGCTCGGCTTAGGCGGGAAAACCTAGGGATGAAGTCTGCCGGGTAGGCCGGCTTACGAGGGGGCGGGAGAAGGTGCCTAGGTATCGCCTACGAGAACAAGAATAATTTGCGCAAAATTTAGAAAATATTGCGAAATTGAGCTCGATTGATGGCATTCAGGCCGCGTCGGCGAAGCGGATGGGGGCGGTTTGGACGCGCAGGGTGTCGGATTTTCCGACGCGCTTCCTGGTAAATGGCTTAATAATCAAGAGGTAACGGCGGGACCGCTTTTGATCGGCTGCTCTTCGTTCATGAGGAGGCAAAAGGTGGGGGGGCACGGCAGGCGACCGGGAGCGAAAGCGGGAGCGACTTTGGCTCCTCCGAAGCGCGACCGGAACGGCGGAAACGGTAGGGAAGCGGCGGGGACGAACCTCGCGCTTGCGGTTCGTCATGCCGCAATGCAGCATTGCGGCATGACGCTTACCCTTCCCATCAGCAAACGTGGCGGCCTCACCCTTCCTCCCTCGCTTCGTCGCAAGCTCGGTCTCGATGGCATCGACAGCCCGCTGGTCATCGTCGAGGAACGCGACGGGGGGCTATTTCTGCAAGCCGCCGCCGCCGTCCCCGTTCGCGACATTCCCCGTGAAAAGCTCGCCCGCTGGATTGCCCGAGACGAGGCCGAGATGGCTGCGTTTGTCGGCAAGCCCAAGGCGAAGTCAAAAAAGTGAAGCTTTTCCTCGATACCAGCGTCCTGCTCGCCGCCGCCGGATCCGCCAAGGGTGCATCTCGTTTCGTTTTCCTGCGCGCCAAAGTCCAAGGATGGCACCTTCTTTCCTCGCCCTATTGTGTCGAGGAGACTGAACGCAATGTCCGCAAGTTAGGTCCCCGAGCCGCACCCTGCTGGCGCGCGTCGCTCCTACCCGATCTTGCCCTCGTTCCCACCGAACTCGCGTTCGACAAGGCTCTGATTTTTCCAAAGGCCAAGGATCGTCCCGTCCTGCTGTCCGCGCTTGGTGCCGAAGCTGACGTTCTGCTCACCTTGGACGAAGCCGATTTTCAAAAGGTCATCGGCTTCCAGGTTTACGGTCTGCAAGTCCGTAGTCCCGGCCAATTCCTTATCGACCAGCGCGAGGCTGGGCTGATCTAGGAGCTGTTTGGGTATAAACTCCACCCGTCGCCTAGGCCCTACGGAGAAAGCATGGAGCATGGCTGGGCCGGCGTTGAGGGCATCGAAATAGAGACCATTGATGGAGTGCCCATCCCTTTTGACGGTGCCGCTCTCATGCTGGAAATGAAACAAGGTATGCGCGAAAAAGACACGGCCGACCGCCGCTTCCTTCAACAGCTTCTTTATGCGAAAAAACCGCCGGAGCCGGGCGCCTGACCATCAATCACGAACGCCTGATTCGTCCGCTCGGCAGCGTGGCCACGGCGCAGCTAGCCCAGATCAAAACTGCTCTCCGCTCCGCCTTGGATCTCTGGAAATTTCCCGGTCAAAGACGCTGGTTTCCAGAATCTTGTTCAAGGTATCTGGACGCCGTGGAAGCGGCGAACAGGCGGGCTACGTCGGCGGGGGTGAGTTCGCGGTTGTAGATGTGGATTTCGCCGATGGCTCCGGGGTGGTCGGGCAGGAAATCCAGCGCGTCGGTGGCGAGGCCAGGCGCGCCGGGGCCTTCGGTAAGGAGGCGTCCGTCGAGGTAAAGGGCGAGGCGGGTGGGTGTGGCGGAGAGCACGGCGTGGTGCCAGCGGCCAGTCTCGATCACGCCGCCGGAGAGGCGGCCGGGGTCGGCGCGGAGTCGGCCGCCGCCGATTGATACGGAGACGGTTTTGTAGGATTTGCCGAAGGCGGTGAGGCCTTGCTTGCCGAAGAGACGGCCTTCGCCGGTGTCGCTACGGAACCAGAGCGTGACGGTGAACTCGGGGTCGCGGACTTTGAGGAAGTGGAACTTGAGCGGCACGCGGCCGGAGCCACGGGTCATGTTGAGGTCCACTCCGCCCGGGCCGTTGGCTACGAGGAGCGGCGGGGCAGGCGGGGAGAGCAAGGCGGGGTGGCCGTCGAGGGTGGCGACCGAGGAGAAGGGGGCAGTCCAGGCACGGAAGTCGGTGGAGGCGAGGCCGGGGACGTAGCGGGCGATGAGGGCGGCGTCGGGGCCGGGCGGAGTTAGCACGAGATCGGCGGCGCGGCGCAGTTTGGCGGCGGTGAGCATCTGCGTTTCGCCGTCTGGATAGGTGACGGCGAGGTCGGCCGAGCTGGAGCCGAGGCGCAGGGAGAAACGGTGCCAGCCGGCGCGCAGACCGATGCGGCCGGTGGGGACGCGGCCGGCGACGCCGTGTTGGAGCACGATTTCGTCGGCGATGCGGAGCTGGTTTTGGTAGGCGTGCCGGTAGGAGCCGAGGTGGGTGTAGCCGGAGCGGCGCAGGGGCAGGTTGAAAACGTAGGTGCCGTCGGCGGGGGCTTCGAACCAGCCGTCGTAGGCGACGACCTGGGCGGGGTTTTCGTTGGCTTCGAGCACGTCGGCGAAGTTTTGGCGCAGCGGGGCGGTGTTCTCGATGTCGAGGTAGTCGGGTTGGTTGATCAGGCCCTCGCGTTCGTAGGCGGTGCGCAGGACGCCGGGGGTGAGCGGGCCGGACGGGGTGGCGGGGAATTTCCAGGCCAAGGCGGGCTCGGTAGGGGCGACCCCGGCGGGCAGGACGGCGGCGAGGCGGGTGGCGGGCACGGGGAAAAACGCGGTTTCTCCGGGGCCGCGCACGGTGACGCGGAAGGGCATGCGGTCCTGGCTGACGAGATTCCAGAAGAGCGGGTCGGTGACGGTGAGATCCAACGGGTGCCAGCCGGCGGCGAGGACCACGGTGCCGCGACGTATGGCCTGTTGTTGGTGAAAGACGCCGGTTTCGGCGATGGCGTCCTGGGCCGAGACGGTGAGCAGGACGGGGCCGCAGGAATCCACCGCGAAGTCGTAGGTGCCGGGGGCCGGGGCCTGGAACCAGCCGGTGAATCGGTAAAAGCCCTTGGACTGTTCGGCGACGGGCGCGGTGGGGACGGCGTGGGGCAGGGCGAAACCGGCGGGAATCGCGGCGGTGACGAGCGGCTTGGCGCGGTCGAGGTCGGGCAGCATGACCTTGGCGGCGCGGAAGAAACCGCGGTCGTCCCAGAGTTTGGTGTTTAGCTCGTAAACGCGGGCGAGCAGGCCGGGGGCGGAGGCGGCGGGTGGAGTCTTGGTGGCGGCGGCAAGGGGGCGGGCTTCGAGGCGGGCGGCGAGTTCGGCGCTGGTTTGGTTTTGGCCGGGCCAGGCGGGGTCGAAGACGAGGGCGCGGAGGGTGGCGGACTGGCGCACGGTGAAGGGGGCGGCGTAGGCGGGGGAGGTTGCGATGGGTTCGGAGCCGTCGAGAGTGTAGCGGATCTCGGCGGGGGCGGCGACGCGTTCGAAGGCGACGGCGAGGCCGGAGTCAGTGGAGAACGGATACAGGGGGGGCACGCCCTCCAGTCGGGTGGTGCGCAGATCATGGGCTTCGAAACGATCGCCGCGCACGATCAGGACGGGGCGGGCGGGGGCGGCGGGGTTGGCGAGAGCGGGTTTTTCGTCGCGAGTGAAATCAAAGACGGTGCGGCCGCCGTCGGTGCGGGCGAAGCGGTAGAGGTCTCGTTGTTTGCCGAGGGTAATGGAGAGGGCGGTGCGGTCGGCGTTCCAGGCGGTGACGGGCAGCGGGTCGCCGGAGCGGTGCGGGTAGAAAAGGATGCGGAACTCAGGGGATTTGGTCAGGGCGGGGACGACGAGCTGGGTGAAGCGGTTGAAGGGGCGTTCGGGGCGGCCGGGCAGGACCTGCACGCGGGGGGCGGGGTAACCGTAGGCGGAGTCGCGGTGGAGGATGCGGACGAGGAGAAGCGGGTCGCCTTTTTTGATCACGGGTTTGCCGGTGGCGGGATCGCGCGGGGTGCCGCCGGGGGCGATGAGGAATTCGCTTTCTCGGTTTTCGGAGGGCTCGACGTTTTGGAACTGAATTTCGGTGGCGCGGGCTTCGACCACAACGGCGTCGTCGGGGAGATTAAAGGAAGCTTCGAAGAGGTGGGTGGCGTCGTCGGCGCGGCGGGCGTCGTCGAGGACGAGCACATAGGGGCGGGGGCCGCGGGCGAGATGGACGGTGCGGTCGGCCTGGGCGGTGGGCTGGTTTTGACCGTAGTATTCGACCAAGCGGGTCTCGCCGCTCCAGGGGCCGTAGTCGGTGTGGGCGTAGCCGTCGTTGAAGGCGACGGTGCCAGGGTGGAAGGCGACTTGGAGATCGCGGGTAAGATCGAAGTTTTTCTCGGTGAAGGGGGCGTAGTAGGGAAGTTTTCCGGAAGGGGAGGCCAGCGGGTGGACCTGCATGATCTTGGTGTGGGAGTAGGCGAGGCGGGCGTCGCCGGCGGCGGAGATGCCGTAGGGGCCTTCGTTTACGCCGAGCCAGACACCGGGGACGGGGGGCCAGCTGAGGCCGCGACCGTCCACGGTAAGCATATTTTGGAGACCGGTGGCTTTTACGGCGAGGAGGTCTTCGTCGCGCAGCCAGTTGATGCCGTCTTTCCAGAGAGTGATGCGGTTGGCCTCGGAGCCCTCGTGGCCGCCGTAGTAGAAATCCTGTTTGTTGACGAAGCCTAGGTGCAGGTCGCCGATGCGCCAGGAGTTGCGGGCTTCGAGGTAGCCGCGGAGGTCGTCTTTCCAAGTGAGGGGAAGCTTTAGTGAATCGATGGCGGGCTGGGAGGTCCAGTCGGCGAGTTTGCCGGCGCGGTCGTCGCCGGGGCCGCCGCCGGCGAAGAGAAGCAGGAGCTCGGGCGAGACGCCGACGGGATCGGGCCACTTGGCCTCGGGGTCGGTGAGGAAATCGTGGGAGGTGAGGGTGGCGCTGTAGAGGAGGTCGTAGGTGCGGTTCTCCGGGTAGAGGAAACGCATTAGCCAGATGACGTGGAAGGCAGAGGCGCGCATTTCGTCGCGGATACGCCATTCGCCGTTTTCCCAGCGTAGGGTGGATTGGAAAAAGCGGAGTTTGGCGACGAGGTGATCGTGGCGGAGGAACTGCGGGTCGCGGCGGCCGACGGCGACGAAGGCGGAGGTGTTGAGCCAGCCCTTGATGGATTCGTAGCACATGCCGTCGGGGCTGAGATACCAGTCGAGCATGGCGCGGGCCTTGTGGGCGGCGCGGGCGTAGGTTTTGGCGGGGAAACCGGGCTGCCCCTCGATGAGCAGCATCAGGCGGATGAACTCCATGCCGAAGCCCTTGTGGTTATTGATCATGAAATGATCGGGCTCGGCGAAGAAGTTGGAGTAGCGGTCGGTGACGAGGCGGGCGATGATGCGCTCAGCGAGGGCGCGGTCGGCGGCGGAGAGCCAGCCGTGGAGGTAGTCGTAGTCGAGGAGGGTCCAGATTTCGGAGGGCGGCTCGGGGTCCTGGCTGGCGATGAGGGAGCGCTCGGCGGACCAGAGATTCTGGCGGTCGGGCTGGGCGTCGAGGCGGTCGAGTTTGGGTTCGAGGGCGTGGAGTTTTTCGACGAACTGGGCGGCGAGGGCGCGGCCGAGGGCGTCGTCCTGGGCGATCAGGGCGGAAAGCGCGGAACGGGATTCGCGCACGCGTTCCCAGAGGGTGCGGAATTCGAGCGGGGCGGCGTCGCCTTGGGCGACGCGGGCACGTAGGGCGTCGATGTCTTCCGGGGTGACAAGGACGCGCGGGTGGATGCCGGGGGCGGGCGCGGGGTGGAGTTCGGTGCTGACGTAGCCGGGGGTGTCGTAACGGACGGGCGGGACGACAGGTGGCGAGGGCGGGTGGAAAGTGTCGGAGAGCAGCTCGTCGAGGGTCGGGTGGGCGCGCGGTTGCCAGGCGGGCTCTTGGTAAAAGGGACGAGCGGCGGGGGCGGCTATGATAGAGAAGTGTGCGGCGAAGAGGGCGACGAAGGCGAAGAAGCGGAGCGAGCGGGACATGGGGTAAGGGGGCGGATTAGGGTCGGGGGCGGCGGGTGGTTTATCGCGGGGTGGAGAGGATTTCGACACCGGCGCGAGAAATGTTAACTTGGGTGCGCTCGGAGGGGGCGGCGGAGAAAACGAGGGAGTCTTTCTGGTCGGGCCAGGCGAGGGTGGCGGTGGCTTGGGCGGCGTCCCAGGTGATCTTCGGGAGGGGTTCGCCGATTTTGAAGGGAATCAGTGCGATGCGGGAGCGCAGCACGGTGTCGCGGCGGCTGATGTAGAGGCGGGTGCGGGTGATGATCTGTTCCGAGCGTTCCGAGGTGTAGGTGCGAACATCGAGGCGGAAGGGTTGCTCGGTGGCTTTGAAGAAGTTCCACAGCTGGGGGCCGACGGTTACGGGCACGTCGAGGAGAACGACGAGCAGGGCGGGCGTGCCGGGTGGGGAGGGTTGCACGTCGGTCATGCGCCATTGGTCGCCGCCGGGGGCCTTGATCAGGACGGCGGAGGACGGGTTGCCCTTGGGCATCTCGATGTCGGCGAGGCGGACGCTGTTGGGCACCTGCATTACCCAGTCGTAGGCGTGTTCGCGGGCGTCGCCCTTGTCGACGTCGTCGAGGATGAGCGCGTAGGGGTGGGGGCCGCGCACGAGGCCGGCGGTGCGTAAGGCGGATTTGACGGGGTTGGCCGAGGCCACGCGCATGGTGGGGCCCCAGTTTTGTTTGAAGCAATTATCGCCCCAGAGGCGCATCTTATAGTGCTGGGTGCCGCGAAAGTAGGCGACGATGGCGGGATCGGTTTCGGGGGTGATCTGCCAGTTGGCGGCATCGGGGATGCCCCACTGGAACTGGGTGGGGCCGACCCAGCCGTAGTTGTAAGCGGCGGAGATATCGGCCGAGGCGAGAGCGCCCTGCGGAGTGAGGGAGGAGCCGAGAAATTTGACGCGCGGCGGGTAGGCGACATCGGAGAGGCCAAGGCCGTCGATGCGGACGTTGGAGTGGTCGTTGGAGTAGCCGGATTTGGCTCCGGCCTCGACGCCCCACAGCTCGCCGAGGGCGGCGAGGTAGAAGTGGCCGGCATCGTGTTGCTGGTGGCCGATGGTAGATAGATTGGCGCGGGCCTCGAAGTGCAGGAAGAGGGCGTCGGAGGCTGCGCTGGAGCGGGTGGCGAGCAGGCCCTGGACGGGGTCGGCGAAGTCGAGCGGGAGGTCGAGCGTCGGGCGAAGTTGGTCGAAAGGGACGAGGGCGGCGGTGGTGTTCGCGGCGGGGTTGGCTCCCTGCCAGTCGGCGCAGTCGTAAGGGGTGGGCCCCATGAGGTGGGCGGGGGTGAGCGGGGTGAGTTTGCGCCAGTTGATACGGGTGAGGGGTTGGGTGCCGGGGGGGGGCGGAGCGGAGTGCTTGGCGACGGCGGCTTCGAGCGAGCGCTGGTAGTGAGCGAGGTCGAAGGCGGCGAGATCGGGGCGATCCTGGCGCATGAGGTAATCGGCGGCGTCGGCGATTTTGCTCTTCGGGAAAAATGCGGTGAAAAAGTGGCCGTAGGCGAAGGGGGCGTTGCCCCAGGTGCCGTTGTTTACGTTGTAATCACCGGAGGGCACGACGGTTTGGGCCTGGGCGAGCGGGAGCTGGCGGAGATGCGGGTGGCCGAGCTGGTTTTCGCCGCGCCGGGCGAGGGCGATGGCGGTGAGCATCGCGTAGTGAACGCCGCCGCCGATCTTGCCGTTGCTCTCGAAGATAGTGCCTTGCGGGCTGAGGCCCCATTGCAGGTAGCCCTTGAGGGTGCGGAGGGCGGCGGGCTGGATCTGCGGGTCGTAGCCGGGCTCGCCCTCGATGGCCAGGGTGGTGAGGTAGTGTTCGAGGTCCCAGCCGGACC
>CANIWJ010000071.1 GCA_947471035.1 Verrucomicrobiota bacterium | reverse complement strand
TGACGAATGACCAATGACTAATGACGAATGACCGGACGGGCGGAGCGGGCGGACTTGGGCTAGAGCAGGTCGTTTTCGACTTTGTGTTTGAGGAGGCGTTCGAGGGTTTTGCGGTGTTTTTTGGGGTCGCCGCGCAGGCCGGGCATGAGTGCTAGCCAGGCGTAAACTTCTTCGCGCAGGTGCTTGGGCAGGGCGGGCGGGATCTTGGCGGCGCGATCGAGGCCGCGCACGGTTAGGACGGCGATTTGCTCGCAGAGGGTCTGGGCGGTGGCGGAGCTGTGCTGGCCGGCGAGGCGGGTGGTGTCGTCGTGGACGGCGCGGCGGGCGGCGGCGTAGGCTTTTTTATAGAGCGCCATGCTGTGCACGGGCACGGAGATGGAGCGGGGGTAAAAGCTGGCCATGAGGTTCCACGGGTCCTGGCCGGGGGCTTGGTCGCCGGCGGAGCGAAAATCGCTGCGGAGGAGCACGCAGGGGATGTCGGCGAATTTGGCGAACATGAATTCGACCACGGTGCCGCTATCGAGTTCGGGGCCGTCGAAGTTGAAGACGGCGAGGTCGCATTCGAGCAGGCTGCGGAGGTCTTTGTCGCGGATGACTTGAGGGTGGTGGCTGCGCAGCTCGAAATCCTGGGGCAGGCGGCAGAGGTAACGTCCGTGGGAGGCGGCGTGGATGGCTTCGGCGAGGTAGGCGTTGCCTATGAGGTGCTTGGCGGAGAAGAGTTCGCCGGCGAAGTACACGGTGCGAGCGGGCCCGGCGGGTTTCGCGGCAGGAGAGGGGCGGGTGCGAAGGGCGCGGGGCATAGTGGAGCTGGTAAGGCTAGTAGAGCTAGTAAGCTGGTAAGGCTGGTAGAGCTAGTAGAGTTGGGAGGTGAGAGTTAGCCGATGAGTTTGCTGAGGCGGGTGCGGTAGCGGGCGGCGAGGGCGATGTTGGCTTCCATGCCGCCGGGGATGTTTTGACTGGTGACGAGGGGCAGTTCGTGGCCTTGGGCGCGGAGCCATTCGACCGCTTCGAGGGCGAGGAGGTTTAGCAGAAGCGAACCGGTTAGGGTGGAGGTGGGGCCGGCGAAGCGGCCGGGTTCGACCTCGACGACGGCGTCGCCGGGCACGCCGCCGTTGTCGAGGGTGTGGTCGCAGATTTCGTGGAGATTTTTACCGCCCGGGTGCACGGTTCGGGAGGTGGTGCTCATGCTGAGCGCGGTGAGGGCGATGGTGGTGAGGCCGCGGGCTTTGGCGTGGAGGGCGACCTCGATGGGGGAGGCGTTTTTGCCGGAGTTGGAGATGATGACGAAACACTCGCCGGTCTGGAGGCCGTAGGTGTTTTCGTAGCGCTGGGCGAGGCGGGTGCCGTAGCCGACGATGTTTTCCGAGAAGCCGTAGCCGGGGTCGAACAGGCCGGTGACGGGCATGAGTCCGCCGGCGCGGCCGATGATCTCGCGGGCAAGCATCTCGGAGTGGCCGGAGCCGAAGAGGTGGAGCACGCCGCCGGCGGCGAGGGAACGGCCGACGATGGGTCCGAGGGCGCGGAGAGTGGCGAGGTTGCGGGCGCGAACGGAGTCGAGCAGGGCGAGGGTGGTGGCGTGGTAGGAGTCGGCGAAGGACATGGGCGGCGGCGCGCGTGGCGCTGCCGCTAAATGACGAAGGACGGAGGGCGAAGGGCGAATGGAAAATGACGGAGTATCGAGGTCCAATGACGACGGGCGGGAGCGGAGACACTGGGGGGCAGTCGATTTAAAGAGGGAGGTCGTCCTTGGTGATCGCGGTAGTTTCACGGTAGTCGAGAGCGTGCAGGGTGGTGAGGCGTTTGCGGTGCATGTGAGCGGAGAGGCGGTGGGCGGGTTCGTAGTAGTCGTAGATGCGCACGTCGGTTTTGCCGGGGTGGGCTCGGTGAAGGCGCCCGGCGTATTGGACGACGCGGCCAGAAAAGGAGACAGGTGTGGTCAGAAAGAGCGTGTCGAGGCGGGGAAGATCGAAGCCTTCACCGAGGAGGGAGGCGGTGGCGAAGAGAACGAAGCCTTGGGCGGTGTCGGCGAGACGGTCGAGGTCGGCGAGGATGGCGGCGCGATCACGGCGGGTGGTGGAGCCGTCGAGGTGGTGCAGGGTTGGGGATGGTTGGGCGGGAGTGGAATCGAAGGCGGGGGTTGGTGCCTCGGGCGATACGGATGAATCGGCGAGGAGGCGCGCGGTGTGGGCTTGGAGATTGGTGAGGTGCTCGCGGCGGTCGCTGAGGACGGCGATGGCGCGGCCTTCGCGGTGACAGGTGGCGATGTCGGCGGCGATTTGTTCGTTGCGGGCGCGGGAGGTGACGAGGGCGGTCCAGAGTTGGTGGATGGGCGCGTCGGGTGGCGGCAGATCGAGTGGGCAGGTGCGCACGAAGAGGAGGCGTTGGTGGGCGGTGGTGTCGGGTGCGGAGGCGAAGTGGTGGCGCACGGGGCCGCATTGGAGGTGGAGGAGTTTTTGGAGTCCGTCCTTGCGGCGGGGCGTGGCGGTGAGGCCGAGGATGAAGCGGGCGGGGCAGGCTTTCAGGACGGTCTCGAAACCGGCGGCGGGCACGTGGTGGCATTCGTCGATGATGACGTGGGCGTAGGGGGCGAGGAGGGTTTCGGGATGCGGCGAGCGGGCGACGGTTTGCAACATGCCGAGAGCGACGGGGGCTTGCGCGGTGCGTTTGGCTCCGCCGAGGCGGTGGATGTCGCGCGGGGCGAGGCCGAGGAAGGCGGCGAGGCGTTCGCGCCATTGTTCGAGGAGGGAGGTGCGGTGGACGAGGATGAGGGTTTTGACACCGCGACGGGCGAGGAGGGCGCAGGCCATGACGGTCTTGCCGGCACCGGGCGGGGCGACGAGCACGCCTTCGTGGTGGGCGAGCATGGCATTGACGGCGGCTTGCTGCGGAGCGGTGAGAGTGCCGAGGAAGGTGGCGGCAAACGGGGTGGCGGGCGGGCGTTGATCGGTGAGGTGGAGACGGCCGCCGGCGCGGCGGAGGAGTTGCGTGGCGTCGGCGAGCACGCCCCGGGGGAGGACGAGGCGGTCGGGGTGGAGTTCGCCGACGAAGAGGAAACGAGGGGTGTCGTAGGTGGGGAAGCGGAGGCGTTGTTTTTCGTGGAAGACGGGGTTGGCGAAGGTGGCGAGGCGTTTGAGCGCGGCGGTGAGGCGAGCAGGGAGATTGGCGAGTGGGATGACGAGTTGGGCGGCGCGGAAGGCGGCGACGGGATGTGGGTGGAGGTCGCGGGTGATGCTGGCGGGGAGGAGGTCGAGGGCGGACTCGTCGGATTGGAGTTGGAAGGGCGCGGGTTCCGGGTCGTCGGACGGGTGGGTGGAGCGGGGAGTGGGAGGTGGCGTTGCGCGGGCGAGGGCGGAGTCGAGGTCTTCGCGGGTGAGGCGGGGCAGGCTGGCAAGGTGCGCCCATTGGTCGGGGACGGGGGCGAGCGTGTTGTCGAGGAAGACGCTGTTGCCGTGGTCGCGGGCGGGTTTTTGGAGGGGCAGGGCGATGAGGTTGCCGAAACCGCCGGAGGGAAGGGTGTCTTGGTTGGGGAAGAAGCGGTCGTAGGTTTCGAGGCGGAGCGCAGGATGAAGGACGGCGGCGTGGGCGAGGATGAAAGTGCCGAGGCGGCGGGCGAGGGCGGCGGGGACGGGTTCGGCGAAGAAGAGCCAGGCGTGGCCGCCGTTGCCGGAGCGGGAGCGTTCGGCGGCGACGGTGAGGCTAAGTTTGGCGGCGGCGCGGAGGTATGCGGTGAGGTCGTCGCGCCAGCCGGAGCCGTCGAAGTCGGCGGCGAGGAAGGTGCAGGTGTCGTCGGCGCGGATGGAGTAGGAGCCTATCGTGTGGCGGCCGGTGAGGTGGTCGCGGATGGCGTTAGCGTCGAGCTGCGGAAAGGCCTGATGGAGGCAGTCGGTGCATTTGACGCGGGGTTTTTCGCAGATGCCGCGGACCCATTCGTTACGGCAGGTGGGGGAGTAGCCTTTGCGGGCGGTCTTGGGATTTTCCCAGAGGCGGGGATAGACGTCGGTGCGGCAGGCGAAGAGCGAGAGGAAAAAGGCGATCTTTTGGTCGGGGGTGAGTGGCGTGGCGACGGATTGAGGGCCGGTTAGCGGGAGTGTATCGTACTCGCGTCGGGTGAGTTCGGCTTGTTCGGCGAGGAGGCGGGAGCGGCGTTCCTCCAGTTCGCGCAGCTCGGCGGCGATGGCGGCGAGGCGGGAGTAGGGCATGGTGTTCCCTGTGGAGGGCTTCGCGTTCACTTCATCCGGACAGTTCGAGGATCAGGTGATGCAGCGTGAACTCTTGCGGATAGGATTTCTCGGCGGGGACAGTTCGAGAGTGGATGGAAATTCGATGCGGTCGGGCGAGATGGGGCGGGCACTTGTCGAGCTTGGCCGGCAGTTTCGCGGAGATGTTTTGGAAGGCATGTTCCGGCGATCCGGAAATGAGAAGCCCGAGCATCGCGCCCGAGGATGAAAACGGAGCATAAACGCAGGCGAGAAACGCGTCGCGGACATCGTGAAGGTAGGGAGCGACCGCGCCGGGCGTTTTCAGGACTTTCGCCTCGCAGGGCCACATGAGGGTGGGGTCGTCGTTCCAGATGAAGGCGAGGTCGTATTGCGGCGGGCGATTGGAACGCGGGTCGATGGACTCGTTCTCGAAACGCTCGTGTTGGATGACGTAGGTGGCGAAGCCATCGGTTTCTCCGAGCAGGTGCTGGAGTTCGTCGGCCAGCAGTTCGTTAACGCTTCGCTCCAACTGAAGATCGTCGGTGGAGAGATTCACGCGGGCGAGTTTCGCGGATTTGACGCGATCAAAAGCCAGCCAGAGCAGTTCGAGCAAACGAGGCACCGTGGCGGGCGGCCATTCGTTCAATCTGTCGCCGGGCGGCTTGGCCGCACGAAGCGCTTGGGGGATGGTGCGGCGCGGGCGGAAGCGGCTCATGGGGCGGCGGGCTCGAGGGCGAAGAGCTGCGCACCCAGGCGGTCGGCGTCGCGCATGGCGAGGGAACGAAGCCAATAACGGCGTTGGGCGGGTTTGACGAGATAGAGGGTATGCACGGTGCCTTCGGCCGCCGAAGGCGGTGCGAAAACCTCTATCACGCGTTGAAAACCTATGCCTTCGGCGGGCGGTTTAAGCAGATCATGGCATAGGCGCAGGCGGTCCAGAAGGGCGTCGGTTTGGATGCGTCTACGGCGGACGGCGGTGCGTTTTTTTTCGCCGAGGTGGATCGCGACCAGACGCACCGGAAGAGCGGTTGGGGATTCAAAGATCGTGGCGGCGACGGGGCGTTGATCGCCAAAGGTCGCTGAAAGGACTTTGAGGAAGGTTGCGGCGTAGTCGTCGAGGTGGGCGTCGGTGACAGGTTGGTAGCCAGGCGGGTCGCCGCCTTGGCGTTGGGCGTCGGGTAGGACGACTTGGTGCAGGTCCTTGACGAGAATGCGCTCGGCTTCGCTGAGTCCTAGTAGATCGAGCACCGTGTGATCGATGGCGTCGTGGCCGGCGGCGGCGATGGCCGGGAGTTTTTGAGGCGGGAAGCGGAGGGCGGGAAGCTGGCGGAGTTCGGTCTCGGTGGCTTCGGGAGTGAAATTGGCGAATTTACCACCCATGAGCGGGAACCAGAAACAGGCGAAACTGCTGTTTAAAAGCAGCCAAAGCCCAGCCAAGAGGCTTTCATCACCGTCAAGAGCACGAAAACTCACATAGCTCCCGGAGCATAGGGCACCTTTACCTGCATCCGGGATGACGTGGGCGGCATGGAAGCGGTTTTCCGGGGCGCTCCATGATTGTTTGAACAGGAGCTGAGGCGGATCGAAAGCAAGCAGCCGGTCTCTATCGCGACGGTGCACACGATCACTTAGGTTTACGGGCAGAGTTGACGCATCGAGTGCTGTTAGCGGTTGATTCGGAAAAGTCGGATCATGGAGAAAGCGACGTCCGACAATCTCAGGTGCCGAAGTTCCCTTGCCTTTGCCGCGGATGAAGCCTTCTCGGGAAGCAAGCTGTCCTGCATCGCGGAGTAAATCGAGCGAGGGACGAGCGAGCAGCTTGTTGATGAGAGTCAAATCTCTGCGTCCAGCCCACAACAGTACACCCCAGAGATGATCGTGCTGTGCGACTTCCCGGTGACTGATAAAGTGAATGTCGTGGGGTTCGATCACGACGCGGAGTCGATCCTCGGCTCCGCCCAGGAGTTTGGGCGCCACGTAGGCAAATTCGGCGTCTGGCAATGGCGGGTTTGGCCGGTAAGTCAGAATGCAGGCCGGACCATTGGCTTCTGCAAAGAGCTGTTTTCTCACGGCGCCGAGGTGGATGACTTCTTCGAATGCGAATTCGGCGAAGAGTCGCCGACGGAATTCCTTCGCCGGTTTCATGCGGTTTAGCAGCAAGCTCCCTGACTGGATCATGCTCACCATGCCTTCTGGTTTCACGAGCTTCGCGGCTTTAGGCAGAAAGATGGGGCCGATGTCCTTGCCCGGGGCTTTCCAGCCGTGGGTCTTTGCCCAGCCAAGTGCATCGTTGGGCATGTCGTCCGCAGAGCTTTTGCCCCACGGGGCGTTGCCGATCACGAGATCGAAGGTCTGCGCGTCCTCCTTGGTGCGGAAGGGTGATTGGTCTTCAGAGAAGAAATCACGCGCGATAAGATTGCGGCCGCGGAGCGGGGGGAAGAGCTGGCCGCGGGTCCAGTAGCGGCGGGGTTCCAACTCGTCGCAGAGCGCGAGATATAGGCTGAAAGCGCTGACGCGGACCGACTCCTCGTGGATGTCCACACCATAGATTTGGCCGGCGAGGATGCGCTTGAGATCGGCGGGCTCGGGGTCTTCGCCATGCTTTTTCTTCCAGCGGTGGACGAGGCGTTGGAAGGCTTTGACGAGGAAAATGCCCGAGCCGCAGGAGGGATCGAGGATGCGCAGGTCGGAACGATTTTTCTGATCCTCCCATGGCAGCACGGCGTCGAGCATGAAGTCCACGAGGTGGCCGCGCGTGTAGTAGGCTTTGTTGGTTTTTGTCTGCTCGACGAATGTCTCGTAGATGCTGCTGACGAGTTCGAGCGGGATAGTGTCGAAAGCGTAGGCGCTCCAGAGCAGGCGTTGGCCTTTGGCCAACTCCTCTTGACCCGTGATGAAGCGAGCGAGGTAGGAAAGGTGTGTTTCGGTGACTTCCGCCTTTTCCGCCGCCCACTCTTGGCGGCGGGCTTTGGCGCTGTGGCTTTTGCCGGGGAAGAGGTCGCCGTTGAACTTGCCGTTGAGCCATTCGAAGAAGCGGTAGGCGTCGCCGTGGTCGGATAAGATGGAGGCGAGGTCGGCGTGACGCTGCCGCAAAACGCGCCGAGGGCCGACGGCGAGGCGGGCGAGGCGAGGGGCGTTCAGCGCGGCTTCGCCCTTGGCGTCACGGCGGTGGAAAAGGAACTGGATGAAGATGAGTCGGGCCAGCAGGTCGTGGCAGCGCCGGAGCGGGAGGCCTAGGCGGTCATGCAGATGGCTGCGGACGTGGTTAAGGTTGGCGATGAGCGTGGCGTCGAGACGCCCTTCGGGGCGGAATGCGCTTGGGTGTTTCTCAAAGTGTCGGCCTGCAAGGAGATTGACCCAATGTAGGGCTTGGGTTGCACCGCGCTCGACATGTGTGGCGGAGGACAGCTCGGCGTGGATCGGATCGTCTGAGAGTTGGACATCAAAGGCGATGAGGCGGTCGGCGAGACCGAGCGGTGTTAAATCCAGAGCGAGTTCACCGGAGGATGGGCGCGAGGCGGCTGCGGGCGGCACGCTGCAGGACCAAACGAGGACGCGTGAGGGCTCGAGTGTTACCAGAAGAGGCGCATGGGCGTAGTTCCAAGCGAGACGATGCGCCTCGAGGAGGGTGGCGAGGCTGACGTGGCGCTTGAATTCACAGACGACAGCGAGCGGGGCCTCGGTGCGGTCGCTGTCCGGCCGGGCGCAGAGCACGCCGGTACGTAGTTTCACCGGTGCCGCGTCAGTATTCGACTGGATGAAACGGCGGAGCGACGCGGCGATCTTGGCCTCTGCGGAGCGCACCAAGTGCGCGGGGCCGCCGCCGGAGGGGTGGAGGACGCGGTGCTCATCGGGCCAGCCATATTCATCATGTGCTTGCTGGAGGTTCATGGGGCGTGCGTCAGATGGTGTGGCCGATCCAAATCACTCGTCCCAAGATGCGGAGACTTTGGTGAGGGTAGTCGAGGCGGACGTCCTCGGAGTCGTAGGCTGGATTTTCGCTGATCACGCGAAGAATACCGGGTTCGCGTGGTTGGATGCGTTTCACGAAAAGCAAGTCGTTGCGAGCGAGCACATATATTCCTTCGTGAGGGGTTTGGATGCGTTCTGCGACAAGCAACGATCCATCGCGAATGAGCGGTTCCATGCTGTCGCCTTTGGCTGGAACGGCAAACAAGGCGCTTCCGCTACGGCCTAGTAGGGGAGCGGGTAGCGCGATCATCTCGGAGACCGGTGCGTCATCGGTAAATGCGCCAAGGCCGGCGCTGGCTCCCTGATGGTAAAAGGGAATGGTCACTTGCGTGGAATTATCCATCCCTGTGCGTAGGTTAGTTCGGCCAAAGACAAGCCAGTCCAAACTGACGTCGCAGCCTTGCGCGATGGCCGCCAAGTTGGCGAATGAGGGCTTATGGGCTCCGTTTAAGTAGCGGCTTACCAAGCTGGCGCTGATGTTAGCGCGCCGAGCGATTTCACTGCCGCCGCCCAGTTGTTGGGCCAACTTATGCAGTCGAGCTGAGGAAAATTGTGATAAGGGCTGATTTTTTGTAGAAGCGGCAGCCATATGTGCAAACTTGAATAAGCGTGTGGCGCGGGAAAGGCGAAAATGGCGTCTATTTGAAAATAAGTCGTCGTCCGGATGAAAACAGAAAGCCGTCTAAATGAAAAATTACAGGGTGATGATGGCTTGGAGGAGGGCGGGGGCTTTGGCGGGAAGGATGGGGGCGGGGAGTGCGGTGGGTTCTGGGGCGCGGGCCTGGATGGCGGTGGCTTGGGCGTGGGCCAGGGCGGCGGATTGGAGGGGCTCGTTGGCTTCGTCGGGGAGGTCGGCGGCGAGGAGGGCTTGGGCGGCGCGGGCTTTGCGGCGGGCGAGGTCGCGGAGGGTTGCGAGGCGGGCTGCTTGCTCGGGGGTGAGCGGCGGCGGGACGGGAGGCGCGGGCGGGGTGGCGGGGTCGGCGTCGAGCAGGGGGCGCGTGGCGCGGGGCGTGAGCTGGAGCAGACCGGCGGCGGCGAGGTGTTCGATGGCGGTCCAAGTGGTTTCGTCGATGACTTGGAGCGCAGGGCGTTCGCCGCGCCACGGGGTTTCGGCGAGGAGGGCGGCGAGGATGGGGCGGGCTTCGGCGGCGGCGGTTTTGACGACGCAGAGGAGCGTGGGGACTTCGGGCGCGGGCGCCGGGCCTTTGGAGTCGGCGGGCGGGGCGGGGAGCCAGACTTCGTCGCAGCGGACGAGGCGGTTGGCGAGGCGGGCGCGCACCGTGGCGGCGAAGGCGGCGGCGGGGTCGGAGGCGGGTTGAGGCGACGGTGCGGCGGCGGGGGAAGAGTAACCTATTGGGTTACTTTGGGTGGTGGGGGAGAGGGCTTGTTCGAGGCGTTTAAGGAGGTCTTGGCGGCCTCGTTTGAGGGTGATTTTGGAGAGGTCGCCGGTGCCGTCGAGGACGCCGTGGGCGAGTTCTTGTTTGTTGGCGAGGCTGCCCAACATGCCGTGCTCGATGGTGTTTTCGGCGACGAAGTTGATGACGGTGACGGGGCGGAGCTGGTTTTTGCGCCAGGCGCGGGCGATACGTTGTTCGAGCTTGGCCGGGTTCCAGGGGAGGTCGCAGTTGATGACGACGCTGGCGTTCTGGAGGTTGAGGCCGACGCCGCCGGAATCGGTGCTGAGGAAGAGGCGGCAGGCGGGGTCCTGACGGAAGGCGAGGATCTCGGCGCGGCGGCGTTGCTGGGGAACGCTGCCGGTGTGCCAGGCGTAGCCGATGCGGGCGGTGTCGGCGTGGGCGCGGACGCGGGCGAGCATGCCTTCCCATTCGGAGAAGATGATGACTTTGACGTCGGGGTCGGAGAGGACTTCGTCGAGGATGCGGGCGATTTCGTCGAGCTTGGGGCAGTCGGCGCAGGTCTGGGTTTTGATGATGGCGGGGGTGTCGCAGACCATGCGCATCATGGCCATGAAGAGCATGAGCTGGTCTTGCTCCTTGGGCGTGAGGGGGCGTCGTTTGGCGATGTGGACGAGTTTGGCGACCTGGTCGGAGTATTCCTGGTAGATGGTGCGTTGCTCGGGGGTCAGGGCGACGAAGAGGTGGCGGTCGGTGCGGTCGGGGAGTTCGGTTTCGACGTGGTGTTTGCGGCGGCGGAGGAGGATGGGGGCGACGCGGGCGCGGAGTTGGTCGAGGTTTTTGTAGCCTTCGGGGCGGCCTTTGTCGTCGAAGGTGTAGTAGTCGCGGTTGAAGCGGAAGAGGGGGCCGAGGAGGGCGGGGTCGAGGTAGTCGACGATGGAGCGGAGTTCGTCGATGCGGTTTTCGATGGGGGTGCCGGTGAGGACGAAGGCGTAGCGGCTGTGGAGGCGTTTGACGGCCTGGGCGGTCCGGGTGGACCAGTTTTTGATGCGTTGGGCTTCGTCGAGGACGACGATGTCGGGGCGGAGGCGTTCGTTGATATCGAGGCTGTCGGTTACGATTTGCTCGTAGTTGGCTATGGTGAAGAAGGGCGGTTCGGGGTCGGCGTAGAGGCGGAGGCGGGCGGCGCGGTTGCCGTAAACGAGGCGGAGGGCGTGGGGGGTGAAGCGGCGGATCTGCTCCTCCCACTCGGTCTTGAGGGAGGCGGGGGTGACGATGAGGACGCGCGCGGCGCGGCCGAGGTGATGGAGCAGGGCGCAGGCGGCGATGGCTTGGATGGTTTTGCCGAGCCCCATCTCGTCGGCGAGGAGGGCGCGTTCGGTGAAGGCGAGGTGGAGCATGCCCTCGCGTTGATAGGGGAAAAGGGGGCTGGTGGTGACGTGCTCGGGGTGGCGGCCGGTGATAACGCCGGTTTCGTAGTCGCGGCGGAGGAGGCGGCGTTCGACGGCGCGGGCGCGAGTTTCGAGGAAGGGGGCTGTTTCTTGGGAAATGCGGAGGGAGGGCGTGGTCGCGGCGGCTTCTTGGAAGCGGGTGACGACGGTGGCGGGATCGAGGTCGGGGAGGAGGTAGCCGTCGGAATCGAAGCAGGCGCGGAGACCGGCGGGCAGGAGCTTGAGGTTGTGTTCGATACGGAGGGTATCGGCGGCGGGGACAAGGTCGATGCGGGTGGGGCCGGTGGCGAGGGCATCGAGGAGCGCGAATTTATGGGCGCGACGGTCGAGTTGGTTGAGGACGGCTTCGACGTGTTTGCAGGTGCCGAGGCCGTTGATGCGGAAATCGGTGCAGTTGCAGGCGAACTGCCGAGTGGAGAAGTTGCGGATCTCGACCTGATAGGCGAGGCCGCTGGTGGAGTGGACGGAGTAGTTGGAAAAGACAGGATGGTCGGGGGAGAGGTTGGTGATGCGGGCCTTATCTTCACGGGCGCGCAGCTTGCGCTTGAGTATCTCGTCGGCGTCGGTGGTGCGCCAGTCGGTGGCGGGCGGCAGCTGGTTGGCGGGGCTTTTTCGGGCAGTGGCGCGGCGACGGGTGGTTTGAGTCATGGGGGGCGAGTGTAAAACGCAGCGGCAGGATACGGTGGAGCAAACGGGGCGGCGCGGGCTTTACGGAGTTAGCGAAAGAAGCTGACGCTGATGGAGCCGAAGACCTGGCGCTCGGCCTGGCCTTCGAACTCCTTGGTGCGGTAGGCCTGGGCGTAGCGGATTTGCCAGGCGGAGCCGCCGATGCCTAGGCCGGCGTAGAGGTCGGCGACGAAGGGTTTTTTGTCGATGGAGGGGCTGGCTTCAAAGGTATTGCCGTCGAGGGTGATGTCGCGGGCGACGGCGCGGGCGTCGAAGGCGCTGAAGAGGAAAACGTGGAAGCGGGGGCGGGTGGGTGAATTGGAATCGCCGGAGGGTCGGATGAGATTGCTGCCGAAGTCGGCGGGCAGGTTCCAACCGGCGCGGAGCTCGGCTCCGGCGTTGGTGTAAGTGAAGATGTTGCCCAGGCTCAGGCCGAGATGGGGTATAAGGTCTATGCCCAAGCCGAGGCGGTTTTCGACGGGGTGGGTGGAGTAGCGGTAGCGACGTTCGTAGATGAGGTTGGCGCCGGGTTCGTCGTGGATCTGGTGGGCCCAGCCCTCGGCGTGGGCGACCTTGATGAGGTCGTGGAAGCCGTTTTGAAAATCTTCGCCAAGGGCGGACGGGCCGACCACGCCGCCTTGGAGCTCGAAGACGTCGAGGCGCGGGGTGCGGCCGGTCAGGCGTTCGGGGTAGAGGACGTGGAAGGCGACGCTGCCGTAGAGCCAACCGGCGTAGGGACGATCAGCGGGCTGGTAGGCGGTGGTGGTGGTGTCCACCGGGGTGTAGATGTTTTGACCGAAGGAGAAGCCGAGTTTGTAGGGGTGTTTTTCGGGGACGAGGTGGCCGAGGGCGCGGGAGATGCCGCGGATGGGGGCGGGCACGCTGGGGTCGGTGAAGCTGGCAAGGTTGGCGGAGAGGTAGGAGAGTTTGAGACCGTTGGTGTAGGCCTGGTCGGTGCCGGCGAAGTATTTGTCGTTTTCGGTGTAAACCGAGAAGGAGCCGAGGCGGAGCGGCTCGGCGACCTCGGGGGTGACGGGCATGGGGGCGGCCCAGGCGAGGGTGGGGACGGCGAGAGCGATCGTGGCGAAAAGACGGAGGCGGGAGAGGTGGAGGAGGGTCATGGTGTGGCGGCGGTTCAGGCTTCGGATTGCCAGCGGCCGTAGATGCCGCAGGGGAGGACCTTGGCACCGCCGCCGGCCTGGATGGGCAGGCCGACTTCGCCGGCGGTGATCTGGCTGGCGGGGCGGTCGCCGAGCAGGGCGTGGAGGAGGTTGGCCACGACGGTGGGGGAGAGGCGGGCGGTGTAGGCGTTGATCAAAAAGAAGAGGGGCTGGGGCGTGAGGATTTCGCGGCATTCGCGGAGGAGTTCCCAGAGGCTGTCTTCGAGTTTCCACATCTCGCCGCCGGCGCCGCGTCCGTAGGTGGGCGGGTCCATGATGATGGCGTCGTAGCGTTTGCCGCGTTTGAGCTCGCGGCGGACGAATTTGAGGCAGTCGTCCACGATGAAGCGGATGGGGGCGTCGGCCAAGCCGGAGAGGGCGGCGTTGTCCTTGCACCATTTAACCATGCCTTCGGAGGCGTCGATGTGGGTGACGCTGGCCCCGGCCTTGGCGGCGGCGCAGGTGGCGGCGCCGGTGTAGCCGAAGAGGTTCAGTACGTTGACTTCACGACCGGCGGCGCGGGCTTTTTTGATCAGGGCGGAGGACCACTCCCAGTTGACCGCTTGTTCAGGGAAGAGGCCGGTGTGTTTAAAACTGGTGGGCTGGATGCGGAAGGTGAGACCGAGGCGTTCGTAGCCGATGGTCCAGTGGTCGGGCGGTTGCTTGCGGAATTCCCACTTGCCGCCGCCTTCGGCGCTGCGGTGGTAGAAGCCGTCCCAGCCTTTCCAGTCGGGGCCATCGGACTTGGGCCAAATGACCTGGGGGTCGGGGCGCACGAGGTTTACCCGGCCCCAGCGTTCCTGTTTCAGGCCGGAGCCGCAGTCGAGCAGTTGGTAATCTCGCCAGCCGTCGGCGAGGATGAGGGGGGAGCGGTGCAGGGCGGAGGCGGACACGTGGCCAGCGAAGGCATGGCGCGGCGGGGTGTCGAGCGTGAGCGGCGGCCGAAGCCAAAACGTCCGAGGGGAAAACTTTGGCAGTCGCGTTTGACAGGGGAGGGGGCGGGAATTTTCTCCCCGTTTTTATGCAACTATCCTTTAAGAAACTTTTTGGCGCGTTCGTGGCGTTGGCTTCCTTCAGCGCGCTGGCCAGCGCCGATGTGGTGGAAACCAGGACCGGCGCGCGTCTGATCGGATCGGTGACCAAGGTCGATGGCGGCGTGATCACGCTCGCGACCGACTACGCGGGCACACTGAGCATCAAGCAGTCCGAGGTGGTGAAGTTTGAGACGTCCCAGCCGTTGTTTATCCGGCTGACCGGCGGCACCACGATGGAAGGCACGGTCTCAGCCACGCCGGACGGCAAGGTGGTGGTCAACGGCAAGGACGGCACGATCACCACCACGGTGGACAAAGTCGCCACCACGTGGGGGCCCGGCCAGATCGATCCGGCAGTGGCCAGCCTCTTGCGCAAGTGGACGTATGAGATCGCCTTCGATGTGGCGGGCAAAACCGGTAACAGCGAGAAGCTGGGCTTCGGCGGCGGGGCCAAGGCCACCTTGGAAGGGCCTGAGGACGTATTGAAATTTTACGCCGCCTCCGCGTATCAACGCACCAACGGTACCAAGTCCGAGGATAAGTTTCTCGCCGGCGTGGACTATGCCAGCTACCTGACCAAGAAAGTGACGTGGTATACCCGCGACGAGGGCGGTTACGACAACGTGAAGGGCATCGAGTTCTACAACGTGGCGGCGGCCGGCTTCGGTTACGATTTCATCAAGAACATGCCGAAACAGAAAGTCACGGGTCGCGCCGGTTTGTCTTATCGCTTCGAGGACTATGGGGCGGCGCTGACCAGCGTGCGCAGCGCGGGTCTCGATCTCGGGCTCGATCATCATTACCGCTTCGAAAACGCGGTGATGAACAACACCCTTACCTACGTGCCTTCGTTTGAAGACTTCACCAACTACCGCTTCGTGCATGATTCCAATCTGGAGTTCCCCTTGGTCGGCAGCTGGAAATTCCGCGTCGGCGTGAACAACGATTTCACCAGCATACCCGCGCCCGGGGTCGAAAAACTCGACACCACCTATTACGGTAAATTCGTGCTGAAATTTGAATAAACGATAGAGGCCTCGCAGTGAGGTTTTGGGCCCCGCCGATTTTCCGCCCGCCATGGCTTCCGTGGCGGGCGTTTTTGTGTCAGGGGTGAGCGATGAAAGCCTCTTCCACCTCTGGTTTTACCGCGCGACGCATCGCGGTCTTTTCGGATACCCACGACGGTTATCCGCCGGATTTGCCGCAGCGCATGGCGGCGGCGGACGAGCTCTGGCATCTGGGCGATGTGTGCGAACCGGCGGTGCTGGTGGAGTTCGAAGCGCTGGGAAAGCCGTTGGTGGTGGTGCGGGGCAACAACGATGACCACCCGGCGTGGCCCTTAAGCCGGATGCTGGAGCGCAGCGGGCGGCGCTTTCATTTGGAGCATATCGCCCCGCGTCTGGCTCCGCCCGGGGCGGAGTTTGTGCTGAGCGGACACACGCATGTGCCGTCCGATGTGACCACGCCGGACGGGGTGCGCTGGCTGAATCCCGGGTGTATCCGTTACCCTCGGGCCGGGGTACATAGTTTCTCGTGGTTGACGGTGACGTCGGCCGGTGAGGTGAGCTGGGAACTCGTGGTTTGGTGAGCGACCGGGCGGGGCTTGGTTAAAAATCCCGCTGGCGCGCCGGGCGCGGGCGTGTTCAGTGGCGGCACACTGCTGCCACGCGATGCCTGGAATGATCCAAGGATTTCTGGATTTTCTGACTCCGCCGGATGTTTCGTCCGCGCCGGTGGTGGCGCGTGCCTCGGCCCCGCCTCCGGGCTACGCGCGGGCGGGCGAAGACGCGCCGCGCCAGCCGGACGTGTTGTTTGAACGCAGTGCGCGCGCCGAACGCTACCGGCTGACCCTGCGCAAGGACGGGGTGGCGGTGGCGACCATCCCGGCGCGCGGCACCGAGCGGGAAGCCATGGTTTTTGTTGAACAACACCGGGATTGGCTGGAGCGCGCGCGGGCCCGGCAGCGATTGCGCCCGAGGGCGGCGGAGGTATGGGCGCTGGGTACGCAGGTGCTGTGGCGCGGCGAGATGGCCGAGATTCGCCAGGCGGTGGCGGGCGAGCGCCCGTGCGTGTGCCTGGCGGCGGATGTGTTCAGGGTGGCGCGGCTCGACGGAAACCTCCGGCCGACCCTGGAGGCGCATTTCCTGCGCAAGGCCAAGGTCGAGCTGACCGCCCGCACCTGGGAGCTGGCGGCGGAGACGGCGATGGAGGTGAAGGAAGTGATGGTGCGCAACCAGCGCACGCGCTGGGGCTCCTGCACCACGGGCGGCCTGATCTCGCTTAACTGGCGCCTGATCCAGGCTCCGGATACGGTGCGCGACTACGTGATCTACCACGAACTGATGCACCTGAAAGAGATGAACCACTCGGCGCGTTTCTGGCGGCGGGTCGAGGAGGTGTGCCCGCCCTGGCGCGAGGCCGAGGTGTGGCTGAAGCGCAACGGCGCGATGCTCGGGTTGTGATCGCGGGCGTTATGTCAAAACCTTCATCAAAACGTACTTAATTTAACGCAGAGTCACGAAGCCGCGAAGTTCGCAAAGGCCCAGAAAAGAATGATTTCTTTGCGCTCTCTGCGTCATTGCGGCTCTGCGTTAAAGTCTGATGCGAGGGATAATTGGCCTTACTTGAAATCGACCAGTTCGAGTTCGAGCAGAATGGAGGCCTTGGCGGGGATGCGGCCGCGCTGGCCTTTTTCGCCGTAGGCGAGCCAGTAGGGGAGCACGACGTGACGGCGCTCACCCTTACGCATGGCTTCCAGCGCGTCACCCCAGCCGGGCAGGACGTTGGGCTGGCCGAGCACGAAGTTGTAATAACCGTCGTGGTCGGCGGAGGCGTCGAGTTTCTCGCCGTTGGCGAAGAGGCGGGCGGTGTAGTTGAGGCTGA
>CANIWJ010000070.1 GCA_947471035.1 Verrucomicrobiota bacterium | reverse complement strand
CGGCATCTGGTGGAAAATGCCTTCCTGAAACTCAAGCAATGGCGCGGCATCGCCACGCGCTACGCCAAGCGAGCTTCATCCTTCTTGGCTGCCGTCCAATTCCGCTGCGCCCTTCTCTGGGCTGAAATCTCGTGACGACACGCTCTAATTTATGTTACTTTACCGACATCCTTTCAGCGTGGCGAAAGCGTGGGCTAGGCTCGGCTTTTTTGCCTTGGTTTTCTTGTTGTTAGCAGACGCGCCGCTTGCGGCCCAGCCGGCACCTTCCGCTAGACGGGTGGAGCAAGGGGAAAAGCCTTCGAAGGCCGTTCAAACCCTTGGTGAAGGTAGGTTGCTGTTGGAAAAAGGGGATATCGAGTCTGCCGAGACCAAACTGGCATCCGCGAATCCTTTTCCCGCTCAGACCGCTCAGTGGCACTTGGAGAATGCCACCAATCTCCTGCGACTGGCTTTTTCCGCTCAGGAGAAGGGCGATGCGGAAAACGCCAGAAAAGCCGCCTGGCGCGCGCTCGCCCAAACCAATCTCGCGGCCCGTCTCGCCGCCGATAACGATCCTGCGCTTCTCGCCCGCATCGCCACTTTGCGCGCCACCCTGAGCGAAAACTTTCTGGGCACTACCACGTCGGCTGAAAGCCAGCGTCGAGTCGCCGAAGATCAGGAGCGCGAGGCAAAAAAAGATCCCGAGCGTCGGCGTAAAAAAACAAGCTCCGAAGAAAAGGATCAGGAAGGAAAGCCTCGGGATAAAAATCGGAAACCCAAGACACCCGCCGATGACGCTGAGCCCAAAAGAGACCGTAATAAGTCTGCTTCCTGAAACCTTATTCTCAAACGGCACGATCCACTCTCTTGACTTCGATGCGCTCCCCCCAATCGCTTTATCTAGCTTGGCTTTTTGTACTCTCCCTCATGGGTTTGGCCCCCGCTTGGGCAGAGACAGTGAATTTCCAGACCCAATTATCGGGCACTGGAATCAACATGGTGGGGACCGATGAAAAAGGGGAGACTTACTTTTACACCAATTGGACCGGGCGCATCACGGTAACGATTAACGCTACTGACCAAATTGCCGCACTTTCCGTAGATGGTGGTTGGTCTGGTTACGCGGATACCGAACAGGTCACCCGTCTCTTGGTCCCCAACGCACCGCCGTCCACTTACACGCTCCGCGTTCAAGGCGGTGGTTTTGATGCTGCCGCGATAAACATCACGCCACCCGCTGGCTACACCATCTTGGTCAACGGCCAGTCAAGTACCGGCATACAGCTTGGTGTCACCGGCTCGATTGACCAAACCTTCACCGTAACGCTGTTCGCGCCCTCGGGGGGCGTCCCGCCGGGAGGCGGCGGCAATGGCGGCGGGGGCACGATCAACCTCCCCGCGCCCGAAACTCCCGGTTACCTGCTTAATCTTTCCACCACATTCACCGGCACGACCAATACTTACTGGGGCTGGAACGAAACCAAACCCGGCGAGTTCGATTACTACGAATACCAGGTCTCCTCCGGTTCTTTTACCGCCACCTTAAACAACGCCACGGCGGGCGGCGACCTTGCTTCTGGTTCAACTTTCTCCAATGGCGTCGCCACCCTCCTTCAGCCCGGCAAAGCCTACAAACTCTCCGTATCGGGCAATGGATTCACCAACGGCGAAATCGTCCTCTCCCCTCCCGCCGGTTTTAACGTCTGGGTCAATGGCGTTCCTACCACTCGACTGCGCTACGCCGGTCCCGGCGTCACTGGCTTTTACACCGTCATCCTCCTGCCCGAGGGCGGCACGTTTAGCGGTCCAGCCGGTGCCTCCTCTTCCCTTCAGGGCGGCTCCATCGGCTGGGAAGTCGCTCTCGGCTCTCTGCGTAACGGCGGCTCCGCCGGTTCCCTCATGCTCACCGATCATGGCCTATCCCCCGCTTGGACCTCCTTTTTCACGCCCGCCGCTCTCAGTTACAACGCCACCTCCCCCGAAGTCCGGCTCTATCGCGAAAACGGTGCCCTCCGCCAGGTCGCCTCCAACGAGGCCTTCATCGACATCGTTACCCTCGACGCCACCTCCTACGAACTGCGTTTCTACCCGCCCATATCCCCCTCCGCCACCGGCTTCCAGACTCCCACCGGCACTCCTTTCGTCACCTACCGCATTGCTCGCGATAGCTCCGATACCCACCTGCGCATCACCCGCATCACCGCTGGTCGCACCGATTTGACCACCCTCCAGCGGACCGGCTCCTATCCCAACTACACCTGGAATCTCTCCGACTGGACCCGCGAAGACTCCGTAGCCGCTCCCCCCACCCGCGAACGCCGCGTCTGGGTCGGCCAGGCCAATGGCGGCTACATCGAGACTCAGCAACTGCTCAACGAGTCCGGCACCGTCGTGCGCGAGACCCGCACCACCCATGCCCAGTTCGCCTGGGGCCTGGCCCCCGTTCAGTCCTTGGTCGGCGGCGTTTCCGCCGGTGCCTCCGCCCTTCTTAGCGATACCCTGTACTACACCGAAGCCTCCAACTACACCCGCTATAGCCAGCCGCGCTACACTCTATCCACCGGCGGTTCTTGGGTGGCCTATGATTACACCGAACCCACTGGCAACCTCGGCCTCGGCACGGTCAAAAAAACCTACACCCCCTTCCTCGACGCCCCCGCCTCCAACCCCTCCGGCACTCCGCCCGCCGACACCGAAGGCGTCATCTCCTCCTTCACCTACACCACCGATGCCTTCGGCGACCTCCGCCGCCTCTCCGGCTCCCAGACCCAGGTAAAAGGCATCCTCGCCGCCAAGACCTCCATCACCTATTCCACCGCCTCGGCCAATGGCCAGCGCCTGCTCATCGCCACCCGCTACGACCGCGCCTCCGCCTCCGAGACCGACAATCTCGTCTCAAACACCACGGTTTACGACGTCGTCTCCAGCGATCCCGGCCCCGACACCCTCGGCACCCTCACCGATGCCTTCCTCCGCGATCAGGTCCACTCCACCACCAGCCCCACCGGCGTCCGCCAGTCCTACATCCGCCACAGGGGCAATTGGGTTAACAACGCCTTCACGCCCGTCGGCAACGGCCCCGCCTCCCGCATCGGCGTAATCCAGGGTCTCGCCTCGCCCACCACGGGTTCCACTGCGCTCTCCAGCGTGGACAGCTACACCATCGAACCCGTCCACGTCGTCCCCGGCAAGAGCACCCTCAGCTACACCTACCGCGACTCCGCCGCCCGCGTGGTCCGCACCGAATCCTACGTCTGGAACGGCTCCTGGTCTCTCCTCGACTGGACTTCCTTCACCTACGACACCGCCGGCCAGCTCACCCAGCGCACCACCAGCCGCGGCGAGGTCGAGGACCGGCAATACACCGGCCTGCTCCTCACCCAGACAACCGACGCCGCCGGCACCGTCACCACCTACTCCTACGACGCCGCCGGCCGGGTAAGCACCACCACCCGCGAGGCCTACTCCGACCAGCCCGCCGTCGTTACCACCACCACCTACGACGCCGCCGACCAGGTCACCCGCACTGAGCTCTCCTCCCCCTCCGCCAACGGCGAAAAACTCGTCTCCACCCGCAGCTACGACCTCCTCGGCCGTCCCCTCACCGAACAGTCCCCCGGCGTCGGCGTCACCTCCTACAGCTACGACGGACCCAGTCGCAGCCAGACCGTCACCCGCCCCGATCTCACCTACCAGACCACTACCGCCTACCTCGACGGCCAGACTTACAGCGTGACCGGCACCGCCAGCCCGGCCAGCTACACCACCTACGGCATCGACGCCGATGGCCGCCGTTGGACCAAGGTCAACCTCGCCACCCCCGACTCCCCCCGCTGGCAAAAGGCTTGGACCGACATGCTCGGCCGCGCCGCCCGCTCCGAGCGCCCCGGCTTTACCGGCCAGCCCGTCTACGTCGAGACCCAGACCTACGCCCCCGGCACCGGCTTGCTCCTCCGCACCGACCGCCCAGGCACCAGCCTCGCCGCCACCCTCTATACCTACGACGCCTTCGGTTCCCAACTGCGCTCCGGCCTCGATCTCAACACCAACAACGTGCTCGACCTCGACGGCCCCGACCGCGTGTCCGGCTCCGAGTCCTGGTTCGCCTTCGAGGAAGGCGCCTGGTGGGCCGCCACCCGCAAGTTCTCCTACCTGAAAACCTCCAGCGCCGACGAGACCACCGTCGGCCAGACCCGCGAACGCCTCACCGGCTTCCCCGTCCCCGGCAACCCTCTCCTCCGCGCCGAGAGCCGCGCCACCGACGTCGAGGGCAACACCGCCACCTCCACCACCCAGGTGGACCGCGCCGCCCGCACCGTGCGCACCGCCAACCAGTCGCCCGGCCTCGCCTTGCCCGCCGTCTCCCTTGCCGTAAACGGCCGCGCCGTCTCCGCCACCGCCCCCGACGGCCTCTCCTCCACCACTGGCTACGATGCCCTCGGTCGCCCGAAGACCTCCACCGATCCCCGCACCGGCACCTACACCACCACCTACTACCCCGGCACCACCCTTGTTTACACCCAGGCCGACGCCACCGGCACCGTCGTCGCCACCCACACCTACGACAACTCCGGCCGCACCCTCTCCACCACCGACGCCCTCGGCAAATCCTCCCGCTACAGCTACCACGCCTATGGCCCCGTCTCCCGCCAGTGGGGCCACACTGTCACCCCCGTGGCCTACACCTACGATACCTACGGACAGCGCACCGAGCAGCGCACCTACCGCAACGGCTCCGGCTGGGACGGCGACTCCTGGCCCGCCGCCACCGGCCTCGACGACCTCACCATCTGGACCTACGACGGCCCCTCCGGCCTCCTCCAGAAAAAGACCGATTCCGCCAACCGCTTCGTCGCCTACACCTACAACAACCGCGGCCAGCCCCTCACCCGCGCCTGGGCCCGCACCCTCGACGGCACCGTCAACGGCACCCCCGTCACCGCCATCTACGCCTACGACTCCGCCACCGCCGATCCCCTCGGCGTCAGCTACAACGACAACACCACCCCCGGCACCTCCCTCACCGCCCGCGATCGCAACGGCCGCCCCCTCGCCCGCAGCGACGCCACCGGCTCCCGTGCCTACACCTATCATTCCACCCAACCCTGGCGCTTCACCGGCGAGACCCTCTCCGCCTTCTTCGGCGGCAGAATCCTCAGCCCGGTTTACTACGACGGCACCACGGACCATGGGGGCGAGTGGGGTCCGCACATCCAAAGCGCCGTCAAAGGCGCGTCTTGGGGTTACCGCTTGGGCAATACCGCCGACCTCAGTGGTGATCTGGAAGTGCTCTATCCCATGGCCAATACCGGACGCCTCGCCGGCATTCATAGCAAAACCGGCGGCGGCACCGGGGGCGGTTTCGACGGCGGCCTCGGTGGTTTTCTCTACACTTACACCACCAACTCCCGCCTCCTCGCCTCCCTCCAGCTCCCCAGCGTGGTCTACGCCCAGAACCGCGGCTACGAGGCCCAGCGCGACCTCCTTACCTCCCTCACCGCCACTTGGGGCACCGAACCCGCGCCCCGCCTGAGTTCTACCTACACTTACAACCCCCTCGGCCAGCGCACCCGCCACCAGCAGGGCGGCGTGCTTACCACCGCCGACTACGGCGACCTACTCACCACCGACTACGCCTACGACGCCCGCCACGAACTCATCGCCGCCACCACCTACCTCGGAGCCAACGCCACCCCCGCCGCCACCCTCCCCGGCCGCGACTTCGCCTACGGCTACGATACCATGGGCAATCGCCGTTGGTCCACCACCCGCGCCGCCGAGCCCGCCCGCACCGAGACCTACGATACCAACTCCCTCAACCAATACACCGGCCGTGACCATAAAGGCGTAGGCTACTCCGGCCTCGCCGCCACCACCGCCAAGGTCGCCGTCGATGGCCGCCTCGCCCAGCGCCAGGGGGCCTATTTCTGGGAAGAAGCCACCCGCACCGGCGCGGCCGCCGTCTATCCTGTTGCCGTGGCCGCCGCGATCCCCGGCACCGGCGGCACCGCCGACCGCGCCCAGACCGAGACCCGCTTCGCCCTCTTCCCCGGGGCCCGCGAGACCTTCGCCTACGATGCCGATGGCAACCTCACCGCCGACGCCACCTGGACCTACACCTACGACGCCGAAAACCGCCTCATCCGCCAGGAACAGAAAGCCTGGACCATCCAGCCCGGCGCACCCTCCGCCAAACGTCTCGACTATACCTACGATTACCAAGGCCGTCGCGTGCGCAAAGTCGTTTACCAATGGCTCGGCGCCTGGTCCTTGCTCAGAGATACCCGATTCATCTACGACGGGTGGAACCTCATCGCCGAGATCAATGGCAGCACCAGCTTGCTCCGCTCCTACACCTGGGGGCTCGACCTGGTCGGCAGCCGCACCGCCAGCGGCGGCGTCGGCGCGCTGGTGCAGATCCGCGATCACCAGAACGATAAACGCTACCTGCCCGCCTACGATGGCAACGGCAACGTTGCCGCCCTGTTCGATACCTCCGGGGCCACCGTGGCCCGGTATGAATATTCGCCCTTTGGCGAAGTGCTCCGTGCCAGCGGCAGCGCCGCCAAGGTGAACCCCTTCCGCTTTAGTACTAAATACACCGACGACGAAACCGGCCTGGTTTATTACGGCTACCGTTACTACGACGCCAAAAACGGCCGCTTTATCAACCGCGACCCCATTGAAGAACGTGGTGGAATCAATTTATACGGCTTCTGCGGCAACGACGGCATTAATCAGTATGATTATTTAGGGCAAAAATCTATATTTAAGCGGCTGCAAAAATGGATGGGGAAAAATCAGTGGGCTGGGGTCGTTGCTGCGGTTGCTTTAGCCGCTTGGGGTGGTTGGGCGATTACTAGTATGGTCGGTAATTCGATGGTAGCTACAGCACAAGCGGGTACTTTGATGACAACTACAGGAGGATCATTCACGGCATTCGGAACTACTGTAAGTGGAATATCAGCTACAACCGCTAGTTTTGGGACTGCATTTGCCGCACCTACATTAACCGGAGGTTTTGCACTCACCGGACTAGGCACCGCAACAGCTGCCGCCGCAGGCGGTGCAGTCGGTGGGTTTATTGGTGGTGCGGTTAGCGCAGGATTGACGGGGGGTAACGCAATAAAAAGCGGTTTAGTCGGAGCCGCCGTAGGCGGTATTAGTGGTGGTCTCTTACATGGGCTAAATTATGGAGCGCGTGTAGCTGGACACGCTGCTTTAGGGGGTGCGGCTTCCGTTGCTCAAGGGGGCAAATTTGGCCCCGGTGCCTTAGCGAGTGGACTAACTACAGGTCTGGGGGTAGGTAATATAAGTCAAAATGGTTGGTTGAATACCTTGGCCTCTTCCGCCGTAGGTGGTGCTATAAGCGAAATTAGTGGAGGTTCCTTCGCACATGGAGCTTTAACTTCGGGACTGCAGGGTGCTTTTAATGATAATGCCACTTGGTGGAATCCAATAACTTGGTCTATGAATGATTGGGTAGACGCTTCATATGCTGCTCAGGCTGGAGTTAGTGGATATGTTAATCGCTTAACTTTTGGGTTATCTGGCACTGATGGTTGGGATACGATAGATCCTGACAGTTATCGTACAGGGCAGTTTATAGGTGATAGAACAAATGAGACTTTAGCAGTAGCTAATGCTACAGTCGGTATCGCGGAAAGTGCACCCGCGATCGGAAATGCACTTTTTGCACGTGGAACAGGTTTATTAAATAGTAATGATTTTATTCGCATAGGTTGGAATTGGAAAGGTTCAGCTACAGCTGGCTCAGAGGTATTCCGCCTTGCTATAGGCAACAAAAGAAGCTGGATACATTGGCATTATCCTTAATCCATGAAAAAAGAAATTAGCGTTACTATAAATTTAATTGAACGTTTTCTAAGCGGTGAGGTTGATCCGTATGAATGGGATGACTTTATTTCGGTTCCTGTTAAAAATCAAAAGTTAGAGGAATTACGGCTCATTTGTGTAAATTTACCCAAAAATTATCCACCCTCCGATACTAGACACTATTGCAACAGTGAGGGTTTGGCATTCATTGAGAACAAAATTCAATTATACAAATGATATGAATTAGAGATAGGCCAAAAGGGTCAGGCCGTTACTTGTTACATGGATAAGCCAAAGGGGTCAGGCCGCTGTTTGTTGATTTTTAAGACTTAATTTTCACCACCCGAAACTCAAAACTTCACCCATCGAAAACACCGCATCCGAACCTCGGAAACGACTGCACGTTTAAAACCTAATTTTACAGAAGGAAACCAAGGAAACAAAGATTTCATACCGAATGAACTGATTTAGTACCTATAGGACAATCGATGAAACGACTCCGTCTTCGTTACCTTCGTTCTCTTCTGTAAAACACTGATTTTATTAACCGCTCACTTTCGCTAAAGGCAATAAGCCAAAGGGGTCAGGCCGTTACTTGTTACTTTTTAAGCTAAGCCAAAGAGATCAGAACCTTGTATATAAATTCCTTCCCCTTTCCCTTTTCACCCCACGAAACACCTAAGCTTCCCCCATCGAAAACACCGCATACGAGCATCAGAAACGACTAATCTATAAAATCCATTTTTTAACCGCTAACTTTCGCTAAAGCCCGCTAAATCAAACCTTCGTTTTTAATATGAATTTTCGGATAGTTACACAGAGCCGAGCCGGAGCGCGGACACAGAGTGCACAGAGCAAGGCAGTTTACTTCGGGTGTCTGGGTTCGACTCCGTGCGCTCTGTGTCTGGGCTCGGTGTTCTCTGTGACAACTTCTGCGATTTCCTCCTTAAGCGAGTTTTAGCGCCCTTTAGCGGTTAACCACTTCCGACCTTAATTTTCCTCAATTCATTTTACCACCACTACCAACAAGCACCGATTCCTTCGATTATAATGAAAACATTCGCCACCCTCCTGCTCACCACCGCCCTAAGCGGCACTGCTTTCGCCCAAGCCTTGGAAGTCACTCCCACTGGGGTAGCCTATGGCAACGGCGGCACCCGCACCGAAACTAAGGATAACGCCGGGCAAATGAGTGGAAGATCCGGCTTTTACGAAACCTCGAACCCAAACCCTGCTACCAGCTGGTATCCTGGCGCCGGAAGCTGGCAGCACTTGATCGAGGCCCGGCACAGCAACACCGGCAACAATTTTGCCCTTCAAATTGCAGGTGGTTTTTTTGATCAAAATCTCTGGTTTCGGAAGACGGCGAACGATCCGTCCGCTGGCTGGAGTAAATTTGTCGCGCAAAATTCCGCTGGAAACGTGGGGATCGGAACCGATACTCCGCAATTCAAGTTGGAGGTTTTGGCTAATTCGTGGCAGCCCATAGTGGCCAATTCAACGAATCCGGGCGGCGGTGGATTTACTGCTCATCCCAATAATATTAACCAACGCGTGGAATTCGCAGTAACGGGCCCAAGTTATCCTGGCGGCGCTGGTAACGCTCGCATCTGGATGGATGGAGATGCGTTCTGGATACAACGTGGAAGTGGTAATGTCGGAATTGGAACGATAACGCCATTCGGCAAGTTGTCCGTCAGCTCTGGTAACGGTGATGCTTTAAATGTGTATAATCCGGGAGACGACTTGATCGCATTGCAAACAACGTTAAATGGCCAGCCATTAAGCGCTTATGGTGGAGATTATTATAACCGTTTATTGCTACAGCCAATTGTAGGTAATGTAGGAATTGGCACTTACAATCCTACCCATAAACTTACCGTCAATGGCCAAGTCAGGTCCAAAGGCTTTATAACCGATACCAGCAACTGGTCGGATTATGTTTTCGCCGAGGATTATAAACTCGCCTCGCTCGACGAGGTCGAAGCGCACATCAAGGAGAAGCGCCACCTGCCCGGTGTGCCCTCGGAGGCGGAAGTGGTGAGCAAGGGCTTGGATTTGGGGCAAATGTCGGCGGTGCAGATGGCTAAAATTGAGGAACTTATGCTCCATGTGATAGAATTAAATAAACAGGTCAAAGCCCAGCAGGCGCGGATCGAGCAGCTGGAGAATCAGTCGGATAATCGCGGGGTGGGGGAGCCACAGCGCAACCAGCCGTGATATGATCCCTATTCTGAAAAGCCAGAAGCTGGATTTAACCACGGATTGCACTTAGAGCACGGATGAATACCCTCGGACATAATATGTTATTGGTGATAAAATTTCCGGTTGGTTTGGTTTATCAATTTATTGTCGGGTATTTTCGGAATAACCGATCAGCGATCGGTTCTACATCGGTTTATTTTACGCACCAAATTCCTTTTATAAAATGAAATCGTTTAACTACTCACTATTCGTCCTGCTGGGGTTGGTTTTAGCAAATGCTACTCGGGCCGAGCTGGATGTCGATGTGGTCGGGCCCGTCACGATCAATCAAAACAAGGCTTACTGGGCGAGTTCGTCGATTGAGACTCAGGGCTCTGTCGTAGTGAGCACCGGCGGCAATCTCAGCTTGCGGGCTGGTCAGATCATTTTTCTGCAACCAGGGTTTAAGGTGGAAGGGAACGGACTCTTTAGCGCCGCGATCTCCGCCTCGGCGAGCTACGATCCGGGCAGTGTGTATGGCGGAAGCGTGCCACGGGTAGATTGGTTTAATCCCAGTTTCCTTTATGCAGCGCCGAATACCTTCGTGGGGCCGATGACGGTAGTCGTTTCCAACTCGGCGGGGACTCTGATGACCAATGCGCCGGTGATGCTGACGGTGGAGAGTACCGACGGCTGGCTGGCTACCAACGCGCAGGGAGCGGGCGCGGCCAAGACGCTCTACTTGACCACGGCGTATGACGGAACCGTGTCGGTTTACCTTAAAACTCCCGGCAATTCCGGGACTTCGGTAAAAGTGCGGGTGGTGGCGGGCGGAACGAGTTGGACGCTCGATGCCTACGCCTTCACGCCGACGACTCCGCCGCCGGATAGCGACAGTGACGGTCTCTCCAACGCCACGGAGCTGGCGCTGGGCACCAATGGCAGCGCCGCCGCCACCGTCAGCACCGCGCCCGGCCTGGTGGTGTTTACTCCATGATTTTCAGGCTTTAACGTAAAGACGCCGGGGCGCAGATATACGCACTTATCAGACTCTAGGAACTGATTTTTTAACCGCTAAATTTCGCTAAAGGCCGCTAAATAAAACCGTGGATTCGATCCCTGAGTTAATTAACCGCCAGAATTTGAACCACTAATTATCACTAATGAGCACTAATCCGAGCCAGTGATTATTTGTATTATTAGTGTCTATCAGTGTTCATTAGTGGTTCAAAGATCTCCGATTTGTTATTTAGCGAGTTTTAGCGTCCTTTAGCGGTTAACCTTCTCCGGCCTTCTGTTCTTCAGTTTATCTAACTTTATTTATACGCCTCAGTGGGCGACGTGGACTTTTTCGCCTTTGGGTTGGCCGATGGATTGGAGCAGTTCGACGAACCAGGGGGCGGTGATGTCGAAGGGTTTGCCGCCTTTGATGCGGGGGAATTCGATCGCGCGCAGCACATTGCCCCGGTCTTCGTCGTGGCCGATCACGCCGCCTTCGCGGCGCAGGGCGCACTCCACCGCGAGGTCGGTGCAGCTCTTGATCAGGCGCAGGTCGGCGGCGTTGGCGGCGGCGGCGCGGGCGTAGTAGCCGGATTTCTGCACGAGGACTTTTTCGGCCCCGAGCATCTTGGCGAATTGCTCGCCGAACCATTTGCCGGGGTTGATGGCGTCGAGCTTCACGTGGCCGAAGGCATCGCGCGGCACTTCCTGGCCCTTGGCCTGCATCTCGGCGATGATGGCTTCCACGCCTGCGCCTTCGGAGATGAAAATGTTCACGTTGTCATGCTTGTCCATGATGGCCTTGAGGCGGGCGGCCTCGGCGTTGATATCGATGGCGAGCTCGGGCAGGTAGATGGCGTGAACATCGAGGTTGGCGCGGGAGAGGCCGAGGCCAGGCACGAAGTCTTCGCGGTCGAGAAGCTTGCGATAGTCGGCGGCGGTGGCGGCGGTGAGCCAGCCGCAGGAGCGGCCCATGACTTCGTGGATGATGAGCATGCGCGGGTTGGCGTTGTGCTCGGAGACGACGTTGCGGAAGTAGCGGGCGCCGTGCTCGGCGGCGGTGTAGGCGCCGAGGGACTGGCGTATGGGGAAAACGTCGTTGTCGATCGTCTTGGGCAGGCCGATGACGGTGAGGCCGTAGTTGTTCTTGGCGAGGAAGGCGGCGAGGTCGGCGGCGGCGGTGTTGGTATCGTCGCCACCGATGGTGTGGAGGATGTCCACGCCGTCCTTGATGAGCTGGTCGGCGGCGACTTTTTGCGGGTCCTGGCCTTCTTTCACGAGGCCGCGCTTCACGCAGTCTTTGATGTTGGTGAGCTTTACGCGGGAGTTGCCGATGGGGGAGCCGCCGTGGAGGTGGAGGGTGGAGGCGGCAGCGCGCTCGGCGGGGCCGACTTTGTAGGAATCGCCGAGGAGGAGGCCCTTGTAGCCGCCGTGGTAGGCGATGATTTCGATGTCGGGGGCGATTTCGGTGTAGCGTTCGATGAGGCCGCCGACGGCGGAGCTGAGGCAGGGGGCGAGGCCTCCGGCGGTGAGGAGGGCGACTTTCTTCGGGCGCGAGACAGACGTGGTGCTCATGTGGTGTGGTGAAAGGCGAAACGATGAACGGGTGGCGGCGGGGGCGAAAAGCGGGAAAATGGGTTTGCGCAGAATCGGCCAAAAAAAGCCCGCGCCACCGGATGGGCGGGCGCGGGCTGGGGAGGGTATTAGATGGGAACGGGTTGATACTAGCCGCCCGCCGATTATCGGACTTTAGGAACCGGAGTTTTAACCACAGATTACACGGATAAATACCGGATAAAACCCGGAGCCTCGGCTCTGCCGCCTGAAATCCGGTTCGTATCTGTGTAATCCGTGGTTAAAGTCTGTATGTCGGGACTGTCGGTACTAGAAACTGGCTCGCACTCCGGCGGTGAAGGCGCGGCCGGGCAGGGGGGCGACGTCTTTCAGGAAGCTGGTGTGCAGGCGGGCTTCTTCGTTGGTGAGGTTGGCCGCGCGCACGAAGAAGTCGTAGGTCACCGGGCCGGTTTCCAGGCAATAGCCCGCCGAGAGCCCAAGCAGGGTGTAGCCGTCGGTCGATGTCTCGCCTGTGGCGGTGTTGGGTTGGCGGGAGACGAGCACGAGGTCGGTGCCGGCGCGCCAGGCGTTTTTCTTCCAGTCGAGGGCGAGGCGGCCTTTGAGCGGAGGCGTGCGCGGCAGGTCCTGGTCGTGGTCGTCTAGCGCGCGCACGGTGTCGAGCGCGGTAGTGAGGTCGAGGGTGTGGCGGTTGCTGGCATGCAGATGCCAGATGGCCTCGGCTTCGGCACCGTAGAAGAAGGCATCGGTCTGGGTGAAGCGGGTCTGGGTGAGGGCTTCGGGGTCGCCGGGGAGAACGGGGGCGTTGGTGGCATCGACGAGCGCGCCGGTGGCTTGTTCGTAGATGTAGCCGTCGAAGCGGTTGATGTAGCCGGTTAGCGCGCCGGTCACGAAGCCGGTGGTTTTGCGCAGGGAGAGTTCGGCTCCGAGGCTGGTCTCGTCGGTGAGGTGGGCGTCGCCGATCTCGTAGGCGCCGGTGCCGATGTGCGGGCCGTCGGCGTAAAGTTCCTGGCCGTTGGGCGCGCGGGTGGTGGTGCTCAGGCTGGCGGCGAGTTTGTAGGCCGGCGACAGGGTTTGCACGAGGCCGAAGGAGCCGGAGACGGTGGTGCGGGAATCGTCGCGTGCGGTGTAGCTGGTGCCGCCTGGGCTGGCGAACAGGTCGGCCTCGATCAGGCGGTTTTCGAGGCGTGCGCCGACTTGCCAGGTGGTCGCGTCGCGCACGAGTTCTTCGAAGAGGAAAAGGGCTCCGCTTTGGGTGGTATGGGTGGGCAGGAAGGCCTCATCGCCCTGGGCGGAGAGTTCGGTCTGGCCGAGCTGGGTGCCGAGCGCGCCGGTCCAGCCGGCGACTTCGCCGTTGAGGAGTTCGAGGCGGGAATCGAAGCCGGTTTGGTCGAACCGGGTGCCGACGACGCCGGCGTCCAGTTCGCGGTGTTGGTAGTCGGCGTAGCCGAATTTGGCGCGCGCGCCGGTGAAGATGCCGAAGTCGGCGGTGTAATCGGCGGAGGTGTCGAGGCGGCGCTGGCGCAGGTCGATGGAGACCTCGGTCTCGTTGGGCACGCCGTAGAGGCTGTCGAAGCCGTTGTGGTTTACGCCGGCGTCGAACGTTTCGCTCACGTAGCTGAGGCCGACGGAGGCGCTTTTGTTGTCCACGCTGGTGTTGACCAGATCGCCCTTGGGCGCGCCGGGTTGGCCGGAGAAGCCGGGGACGGAGATGGAATCGGCCTCGCGGCGAAGGCCGTCGAGGTGGAGGACGAAGCCGGACTGGGCGGCGCGGTCGGGGGCGAGGGCGACATCGACGGAGCCGCCGGTGGCGTAGCCGCGGCCGTTGTCGGTGAGGCTGGTGTCGAGCAGGCCGGAGACGGGGCCGGCGGGCAGTTCGGATTCGATGCGGTGGTCGATGACGTTGACCACGCCGCCGACGGCGGCCGAGCCGTAGAGCAGGGAGGCGGGGCCGCGCACCACTTCGATGCGTTTGACGAGGAAGGGCTCGATCGCGACGCCGTGGTCGGGGGAGGTGTTGGAGGCGTCGAGGGTGTCGGTGGAGTTGGCGAGCACGCGCACGCGGTTGGCGCCGAGGCCGCGCAGAATCGGGCGGCTGGCGCCGGGGCCGAAGTAGGTGGAGGAAACGCCGGGCAGGGCGGCGAGACTTTCGCCGAGGCTGGCCTGGCGGCTGTCGAGCAGACTGGAGCCGGAGAGCACGCTGGTGGCGCTGACGAGGTCGGCTTGGGAGCGGGCGGTGGGCGAGGCGGTGACGACGAGGCTTTCGAGGATCACGGGCTCGGTTTCGTGGGAGTGGTCGGCGGGCGCGGTTTGGGCGCGGGCTGAGGTTGCGGCAATGGCGACGTAGAGTGGAAGAATAAGGGAACGAGGAAGGAAAGTGGACATGGTATGGGTGGGTCTGGCGGGTTTTGGACGCGAAAAGGTGCGGGAGCACGGAGTCACGGGAAGCGAGGCACGGAAAAAGGTGCTTCGCCAAGGCAGTCGCTATTACGGGCGAGCCTGCGATTAGAGCCTGCGATCAGGTGCGGTGATCAGACTGAAGCGGGCGGGGCTCGGCCAGGCGGGAGCAAGCCGGACGGAATTCGGATGTACGGGGCGTTTTCCGAAAGGGAGAGTCGGGCGAGGAGGCGGGGGAGCGGTGGCGCGAGGAGCGGCGCGGGCGGCGGAGTGTCGGTGCCTTGGGCGAAGGCCACGATGGCGCAGGCGTGGTCGGTATCGGCCGCGGGCAGTGCGGATTTAGGCGCGTCGGGGTCGGCCGGTTGTTTCTCGTAGGGGACGCAAGCGTGCGCGGAGGTGTGCAGCCAGGCGTGGGCGGCAGGCAGATGAGCGAGCAGACCCAGGCTCAAAACCAGTACGCCGAGACCCGCGGCCACGAGGGACCGGAGCAGGGCGTAGAGCTGGGAGCGGGCGGGCATGAGCTTAAGAAGGAGCGGTCAGTGTAACAGAGTTGGCAAGGGGGGCGGTAGCGCGGGGATGGAACCGGTCGGCGGCCGAGTTTTATCCCGAACGGTTGAGCCTAAATTTGGCAGCAGAAATTTACAGAAGAGAACGAAGATAACGAAGGGGGAGGTGGGTAAGAAAATGGCGGCTGGTGCTCACCCTGGGGTTAACAAGTCTCTGTTCTTACAACTTTCATAACTTTGTTTTCACCATAACTTAGTTCCCTTCGTTGCCTTCTGTTAAATGCGTTTTTCAGATTCAGGGCTGGTAGAGCCAGTAGCGTTTGGTCTGCTGTTGGTATATGGCGCAACGGCGGGCCCACTCGGCCTCGAAGGTGTCGAGGTCGGTTTTGGCGCCGTCGCGGGCGAGGGCCTTCCACCAATCGGTGCTGCCGACGTGGATATTAAAGGAGCGCATTTCTTTGGGGCCAAGTTCGGCGAAGGGGTTGGGCGGATCGTAACGGCAGGCCAGGCGCATGAGCTCGAAGCTGAGTTGAGTCGGACGCCATTCGCTCCAGTTAAGCACGTCCACGTAGATCGCGCTCACCGGTTTACCCTGGCCGTCGGGCACGGTGATGGTGCGGAAACTGATCCCGGGGATGGCGAGTTTGTCGAGGTCGGCTTTGAGCTGGGTGGTGGTCTTGCCCTTGAAGCTGATGGCGCGGAAGGGGTGCTCTTTGCCCGCGCCGTGGCGGAAGCCGCTGTATTCGCAACCGAGTCCGACCATGGCGTAGCCCACGACGGCGGGAAAATCGCGCACGAGGGGCGAAGTGGGGATGAAGGTGAGGCCGGTCTCGGGCCAGCGCATGCCGCGCCGCCAGCCGCGCATGGGGATGACGGTGAGTTTGCCCTTGGCGCGGGCGGCCTCGGGGATGTCCAGGACGCCGGGGGCGTCGGCGGCCATTTTGGCGAGTTCACCCATGGTGAGGCCGTGGACGTAAGGGATCCGGAAGGCGCCGACGCCGCTCATCCATTCGCGGTCGAGGGCGGGGCCGTCCACCTTCAGGCCGCCGAGGGGATTGGGGCGGTCTAGCACGATGACCGGCACGCCGTATTGGAAACACGAATCCATGGCGTAGCGCATGACCACGTTGAAGGTGTAGCTGCGCACGCCGATGTCTTGCAGGTCGATGACGAGGGCATCGAGGCCCTTGAGCTGGGCGGCGGTGGGTTTGCGGTTTTTGCCGTGCAGCGAGTAAACGGGCAGGCCGGTG
>CANIWJ010000069.1 GCA_947471035.1 Verrucomicrobiota bacterium | reverse complement strand
TCGAAATCGCCTCCGCCACGTCCTTCGATAAACTCATCGTCGCTGGAACCGCTTCCCTCGGCGGCACGTTGCAAATCGACACCCTCGGCGGCTACGACCCGGTCGGCCAATCCTTTGTAGTGCTCACCGCCGCCGGTGGCGTCTCCGGGACCTTTAGCCCCATCACCGGCACTGCCGCCGTTGACGCCACGGTGAGCTACAACCCGAACAACGTCACCGTCGCCTTCACTCAGATTCCCTTTGTCGTTTTTGCCCTGACGCCTAACCAAACCGCCGTCGCCGCCGCCGCGCAAAACAGTCCGGCCCTCACCGCCGCGCTCAACGCCGTGCCTCTGGCTTCCCAGATGCCGGCCGCGCTCAACGCCCTCTCACCCCAGGGCTACGAAATCTGGTCCGATATCGCCTTCGCCCGCGCCACCGCCATAGCCAACCGCTATAACCACGAACAAGGGCTTTTGCCTGAGCACGGTCGTTTCTACTTCGATGCCGGCCAGCGCCGTGGTCGCGCTCGCGGTGATCTCGATGTCGGTCGCACCACCTACGAAAGCGATTCCGGTCTCGTCGGCTACAATGGTAGCATCAACCCGAATCTCGTCGTCGGCGCGCTCTTCGACTACGAAGACAGCACCGCCAGCCTCGGCTCCCCCGGCAGCAAAACCGAGGTCGAAAGCTTCCTCCTCGGCGTCCGCTCCGCCTGGCGTCAGGAAGCCTGGTTCCTGAATGGCCTCGTCGCCTACGATTACGACGACTACGTCTCCAAGCGCCCCGTCGTTTTCCCCGGCACTTCCGCCGTCGCGAAATCCAACGCCCATGGTAATCACTGGCTGGCCGACATCTCCGGTGGCCGCGATTTCAACGCCGGCTTGGCCACCTTCTCACCCTTCGTCGGACTGCTGGCTGGTGGCTGGGAAGCCAACCAGTTTACCGAGACCGGTGCCGGAGTTTATAACGTCAGCCTGCGCGACCAATCCGCCCGCACCCTGCAAAGCCAGGCCGGCCTCTCCGTCGAGCTCAACACCCGCGTCGGCGAGATCGCCCTTCGCCCCCACGTCCGCGCCGCTTGGTTGCATGAATACTCCAACGATGCCCGCGCCATGGATGCCGCCTTCGGCACCATCAACTATACCGTCATGACCCGCAGCCCGCAGCGCGATAGCGCGCTCCTCAGTGCCGGTCTGGATGTCGAACTCAGCCCGCGCGTCCTGCTCTACACCGACATTTCCACCCAGACTGGCGACCGCACCCGCACCCTGAGCGAGTGGCGCGCCGGTGTATCCATCGGCTTCTGATAAATCCGCCGGCCTGATCCATCCCACAATGCACTCGGACCGCGTCCCGCCAGGGCGCGGTCCCTTCCTTTTCCCACTGCCCATCCGCCAAACCTCCTCGCTCCCATGCTAAACTACGCCGTCATCTTCCTCATCATCGCGCTTATCGCCGGTATCCTCGGCTTCGGCGTCATCGCCGGCACCGCCGCCTCCATCGCCAAGGTGCTTTTCCTGATTTTTCTCATACTCTTCATTATCTCGCTGCTACGCGGAAAACGTCCCGTCTAAGGCCTCCCCTTTTTGACCATGAAAACTCACACCCATACTGCGCCGTCTCACCCAACCGCTCCCTGCACTGACAAAATTCGCGACTACGCTTTCCACCTCTACGAACAAAGCGGCTGCGTCCAAGGCCGCGATCTCGATAACTGGCTGGAAGCCTCCGCCTGCCTGCACGCCCACCCTACCTCGCCCGCGTCCGTCGCATTTGCCCCGGTGGACGAACCCGCCTACGGCCCCGCCGGCAAAGGCCACGTGCCCGCCACTACCGGTCATATTCACAACGTGGTCAAAGCCAACGCCCACGCCCACGGACTCCGCCACACCTAAAAACACCTGCCAGCGGCGCCCTCCGCTACCTGCGACACCCGCCACAACGCCGCCTCGTCTATCGAGGCGGCCTTTTTATACCCCCGCACCCTGCACGCAGGCAGTTTGGTTCCGCGCCGTAGCCAAAATATCGCTGCGCTTCAGGGCGACTTCCACCACCGCATCCGCCACGACCACTCTCACCAAATCTTCCAGCTTCACCAAGATCGTCTTCCCCCGCCACCAATGGCCAATATCGACCACCAGCGCACGGATTTCCCAGGTTTTATCATCTACTTCAAACCCGGTCACTTTGCCTATATGCCCATCGCGAGCGCGTAAACGAAACCCCGCCACCGCCAAGCCACTCAACAGCGGACGCCCCACGCCCTCCTCCGCCCCGCCTGCCTGCCAATACGGCGGCCACCCATAATGCCGGCAATATGCCGCCTCCTGTGCGCGAGACACCGGACGCACGGTTCCCAAGGCGGGACTGTTCTCGATGCGTTGCCGATTGAGCGTCACTCGCATCACCTCCGGTTCGCTGCGTGAAAAACCAAACGCACGCGCACCGAAACTCGGCGGCGAAAACAATACCTCCCGCCCCCCAAGCCACTGCTCGGTATCAACCGCGAGGTAACGCACCACCCACGCCTCATCGTCGAGGTAAAAGTCTTTCACAAAGCCCACATCCCCATCGGCCGCACCGAGTTTGTTGCCGATCAATTGAGTGACGTTTTGAATCATGTTAAAAGTGAAGACTCCATCATTTTAGTAGGGCCGGTAACTCACTGCGCCCATAGATTTATCACAGGGCAGTAGATTTAATAGCTGCGTGTCTGGGTTTAAACTCAGTTCGGCGGGAACGTGGAGCGCGGCTCGGCCAAGGCGCGAGAGGCGGAGGTGGGCCAGCGGCCCATGCCGCCTTTCGTAACACCGGCCCAGCTATGCTCCACGCTTTCCGCGTAGGGCCTTGACGACGGGCTGAATTTAAACCCAGACACGCCTTAAAGCACGGACCATGCGCCAATTTACCCTTCCAGCGTGAACCCCACCTTAAGCGTCACCTGCCAATGCTGCACCTTACCCTTATCAATGCTACCCCGGGTCTCGATCACTTGAAACCAACCCAAGTGCTTTAAGGTTTTGTGAGCCCGCTCGATAGCCGTATCCACCGCGTCTTCAATCGAAGTCGTGGAGGTGCCGGTTAACTCGATAATCTTATAAACGTGGTTTTTCATAGTTTTGTTTATAAGTTCTTAATCGACCAAAAGCGTTACCACGGCATCACCGCGCAAGGCGCGTGAATAGGCGCAAATCTGATGCGCTTTCTCCATCAGATCCCGCACCTGATTGGCCACAAACCCCGGCACCGAGGCATAAAGTTCCACCGTTAGACGCCCCCCTCCTTCCCCATCCGCCAAGATACACGTGCGAGCCCGCACCGTGGAGTCCACCAAGGGAGTCCCGAGCTTGGTCGCCAATCCAATCATAGCACTGTGAAAACACGCCGCATAAGCCCCTGCGAACAGAAGCTCCGGATTCACTGAAGCCCCCGCCACCCCTAAAGTGATGTCTATTGGACGCCCTGGTGAGGAAAGCGTTCCGGTGCGCCCTCCCTTGGAAATTGCCTCGGCAAAAACCGGGGCATGGAAAGGCGAATCTGTGGATTTGTGGTTCATTGGAGTAGGTCGCGAATAAGTTTCCGCACCCTACCCCAACCCTTCATTTCAGCCTATGGGGTTTAACCCTCCCGCCCGACGTTTCGCGCCAAATTACGCTAAATACCAATATATCCGGGCATAAAAAAACCAACCGATCACTCGGTTGGTTTTTTATAGCCTAGGCTAACTGAAACTTAGTTGAGACTTACGCCAACCAAGTCAGAGGAGGGAACGGTAGGACCGGTGGCAGTACCAGTGGTGGTCTTTTCTGGGGCCTGCTCGGTCTTGACGGTTTCCGTGGTCTCGATGGTCGCGGTGTCGGGAACCGAATTAGGAGCACCGACCGTGAGCTGCTGAGTAACGGCTTCGACGATGGCCGCACGAAGCTCAGGAGTCATAGGAGCCGAGCCAACCTCGTTGATGGCCTTGAGAACCGAAGCTACAACCGAAGCAAGCGTAGGGGCAACGCCAGGGGTGCTCGCGGGAGGTGGAACATCGAAGGTTTGACCGGCGGTGATGAGCACTTCGGTCTTTTGACCAGCAGGAGCGGCAGCGACGGGGTTGCCAGCGGCGGGGGTGCCCGTGGTTGGAGGAGTGGAAGCCTTCAGGTTAACCGAACCCTCAAGCACGGTGATGCGAGCGGCACCGGTCACGCGGTCGATCTTGATCGAGAAGATGGTGCCACGCACACCGGCCGCGCCGATGGGGGAGTTAACCACGAATTGGGAACCCTTCTTGAGCTTGGCGACATTGGAGATCACTTCGCCATCGATGAGCTTCAGTTCCGTGTTCGATACGGAAGGCTCGCCCTTTTTGGAGACGGGACCAGAGAACGCCTCTTGCTCGAACTTGGTGATTTCGACTTCGGAGTTAGGACGAATGGTGGCAACCGAGCCGCTGGCGAAAACGAGCGTCGCGGTGGAACCGGCGCCGGCCTTTACCGTGGCACCCTGAGGAAGTGCGGTGCCAGCGGGAGCAGGCAGATAAGCCGTGGTGCCAGCAATCTTGTAGGTGACGTCACCTTTGGCGATACCAACCGAGACGGCACCGGGAGCGAGTTCAGCCGCTTGCGCAGCAACCGTGAATAGAGCGGCAGTGAGGCCGCCGACAATTAAACGAAGGATATTTTTCATAGGCATGCTGAAGAAGCAATGAGTTGGCGAAAGTGTGGTCAACAACTTTAATAAGCGATTTGAAAACCTGCGCATCAGGCGATCCCTAGCGTAGGTTAACGTTAAGTCGGTACAGGGAATCCCGTAATTGTCAACGGGTAGGAAACCTAATCTTCAACATCACACTTGCCTAGATCGTCAGGACTGTTCAAGTGAACAGTATGCTCACCGCCCGCCAAGAGGAAATCCTTGATTTCATCCGTGCCCACCAACTGGAGCACGGTCTGCCGCCCTCCACCCGCAGCATCCAAAAACAATTCGGCTTCGCCTCGCAAAACTCCGCTATGAGCCATCTGCGCGCCCTTGCCAGCAAAGGCGCTGTCAACCAATTCGGCGACGGCTCGTGGGGCGTGCGCGCCACCCAGATTCAAGGCCTGCTCGAACTCCCCATCTACGGTGCCATCCCCGCCGGTCTGCCCGACGCCCGCGAGGCCGAGCCCGGTGAAACGTTCGCCTGCGACCCATCCCTCTTCGGCGTTAAATCCAGCCGCCACGCCAATCTCTGGGCCTTGCGCATTACTGGGGAGTCAATGATCGGCGCGCAAATCTGCGACGGCGATATCGGCATCTTCGAGCGCCGCGAACCCCGCCCCGGCGAGATCATCGCCGCCCTCGTGGACGGCATCTCCACCACCCTCAAACGCCTCGTCCACGAAAAAGGCCGCGCTCTGCTCCGCGCTGAAAACCCCCGCTTCGCCGATATCATTCCCGAGGAACGCCTCGAATGCCAGGGCGTGCTCGTCGGCCTCATCCGCCGCGTCAGCTCCAAGCGGTAAGTTTTTTGAACGCCCGGCCCGTTTCCCGCTTCTCCGGCGGGTATGAAACGCCGCGCTTTCCTCTCCTTCACCGGCAAAGTCGGTGCTACCGCCGCCCTCGGCCTCACCTCTTGGCGCGCCCTCGCCCAGACTGCCGCCACCATTGCCCCGCTCGCCGCTCCCGCCGCCTCGCCCGAACTGCTCGCCCGCGCCGCCGCCTGGCACGCCCAGTGCCTGACTCTCGACACCCACGTGGACGCCCCGCTCGTCATGCTGCGCCCCGGCTTCGATCTCGGCCGCCGCTACGATCCCGCCGCCGACCTTAGCCAAGTCGATCTCCCCCGCATGCGCGAAGGCGGGGCCGACGCCGCCTTTTTCGCCGTTTACATGGCCCAGGGCGCGCGCACCGCCGCCGGCCACGCCGAATCCAAGGCCAAGGCCCACCAGCTCTTCGACGTCATCCACACCGGCGTCGGCCGCCACCCCGAAGCCGCCCTCCTCGCCACCGAGCCCGACGACCTCCTCCGCGCCGCCCAAAAGGAAACCCGCGCCATCTTCATCGGCATGGAAAACGCCTGGCCGCTCGGCACCGACCTCAGCCTGGTCGAGACCTATTACCAGCGCGGCGCCCGCTACATCACGCTCTGCCACATGCTCAACAACGAGGTCTGCGACGCCTCCACCGACACAGAAAAGCCCAACGAACACGGCGGCCTCAGCCCCTTCGGCGAGCAGGTGGTCCGCGAGATGAACCGCCTCGGCATGATGGTGGACGTCTCCCACACCAGCGACGCCACCTTCGACGACTGTCTCCGCCTTAGCCGCGCTCCCATCATCGCCTCCCACTCCAGCTGCCGCACCCTCTGCAACCACCCGCGAAACCTCACTGACGACCAGCTCCGCGCCTTGCGCGACTGCGGCGGCGTGGCCCACATGACGATGTTCAACGCCTACGTCGCCCCCGTGATCGAGGCCCCCGAGCGCACCGCCGCCATGGCCGAACTACGCACCCGCTTCGGCGGACGCGAACTCAGCCCGGCCGAGCAAATCGAACGCCGCGAGGCCATGAAAACCATCAATCGCGATTTCCCGGTCAAACTCAACACCCTCGCGCAATTCGCCGACCACATCGACCACGCGGTCAAGATCGCCGGCATCGACCACGTGGGCATCGGCACCGATTTCGACGGCGGCGGCGCCGTGGTCGGCTGCCTCGATGCCAGCCAGCTCCCCGCCATTACCGCCGAGCTCATCCAGCGCGGCTACACCCAGGCCGACCTGCAAAAAATCTGGGGCGGCAACACCCTCCGCGTCTGGCGCGACATCAAAAAAGCCGCCGCCTAAGAGTCCTTCGTTCCCGTCCAGCAGCCTTGGCCGGGACGGCCAACCCTACATCTCTCATGCGCCTCGCACCTCCCTCCTTCGCTTGGTGTAGCGTTGGCCGTCCCCGGCCAAATTCTGATGCGACGTTGATCGTCCCCGGCCAATTCCGCCGTTCGCCCAATCCTAAACGCGAACCAAACTAAACCCGCCTAAACTCTCCTCCCCTTCGCCCTCGCCACGCCATGCCCTCGCTCCGCCGCCTCCTCGCCGCCCTGTTCACCCTCGGTCTCGCCGTCCTCTCAGCCAAAGAGGCCGAGATCCTTTGGGATGCCAAGGGCGTGCCCCACATCTACGCCGAGGACCAGCCCTCGCTTTTCGCCGGCTACGGCTTCGCCCAGATGCACAGCCATGGCAACCTCGTGCTCAAGCTCTACGGCGAGTCCCGCGGCCGCGCCGCCGAGTATTGGGGAAAAGACTACCTAGAAAACGACCGCTGGGTGCGCCTCAACGAAGTCCCCGAACGCGCCGCCCGCTGGCTGGAGCAGCAAGACCCCGCCTTCCGCCGCAACCTCGAAGCCTTTGCCGCCGGCATAAACACCTACGCCGAGCGCCACCCCGAGGCCCTAGACCCCGAGCGCCGCCGCGTCCTACCCATCACCGCCGCCGACGTCATTGGCCACTTCCACCGTATCGTCCACTTCAGCTATTTTATAACCGCCGCAGGAGTCGAAGCCGCCGGCAAGGGCCGCGCCGCCCCCGCCGTAGCCGCCCTCTCCAACGCCATGGCCATCTCCCCCGCCCGCTCCGGCGGAGGCACACTTTTGCTCATGAATCCCCATCTGCCGTGGCGCGATTGGTACACCTATTACGAGTCCCATTTGGTCGCCCCCGGCATCAACCTCTACGGCGCCAGCCAGATCGGGTTTCCCGTGCTGCGTTTTTGTTTCTCCGCCACCCACGGCTTTACCCAGACGGTGAACAGCCTCGACGGGGCCGATCTCTACCGCCTCAGCCCGCTCGGCTCCGGCTACCTCTACGACGGCGTGGAGAAACCCTGGGAAACCCGCTCCACGATTCTCAAAATCCGCCAGCCCGACGGCACCCTCGCCGAGGAAACCCTCACCATCCGCTCCTCCCTCCACGGCCCCGTGGTTTACGACAAAGAAGGCACCACCCTCGCCCTGCGCGTCGCCGCCCTCGACCGTCCCCACCTCATCAAACAATACTGGGACATGGCCCTCGCCCCCGATTTCGCCGCCTACCAGACCGCCGTCCGCCAGCTCCAAGTCCCCACCTTCAACATCACCTACGCCGACCGCGCCGGCAACGTGATGTATCTTTACAACGGCACCCTGCCCCGCCGCCCAGCCGGTAACTACGACTGGTCCGGCATCGTTCCGGGTGACACCTCTGCCACCCTCTGGACCGGTTACCACAGCTACGACGAGCTGCCCAAAGTCATCAACCCGCCCACCGGTTGGGTGCAAAACACTAACGACCCACCCTGGACCTCCACCTGGCCCTCCGTGCTCAACCCGGATGATTTCCCGTCCTACACCGCCGGTCGCATCCACACCTTCCGCACCACCCGCGCCCTCCGCCTGCTCACCCAGCCGGGGCCGCTTGACCGCGTCGGGCTGGAGCGCCTCCAACTCGACACCCGCCTCGAAGGTGCCGACCGCCTCCTGCCCGACCTCTTCGCCGCCGCCGAAGCCACTCCCGCCACGCCCGAAATCGCCGAGGCCATCGCCCTGTTGCGCGCCTGGGACCGCACCGTCGAGCCGACCAGCACCGGCGGCGTGCTCTACGCCGCCTGGATCACCAAACTCATGGGCCCGGCCTACAACGACCGCAAAAACCTCTCCGTCGCCCAGACCGTGGCCGATCCCTTCACCACCCCGCGCGGCCTCGCCGACCCCGCCGCCGCGCTCACCATGCTGGCCGACGCCGCCCGCGACGTTAAAAAAACCTACGGCCGCCTCGACCCACCCTGGGGCGAAGTCCACCGCCTGCGCCGTGAGTCGGTGGACTTGCCAGCGCGCGGAGCCTCCGGCGGCCTGGGCTCGTTTCACGTGGTGGACTACGGCCCGCCGGACAAAACCGGCCAACGCTCCGCCATCCGGGGCGATACCTTCGTGGCCGTCGTTGAATGGTCCAGGGCCGGCGACCTCCAAGCCGACGTGCGCCTAAGCTATGGTAACAGCTCCCAACCCGGATCGCCCCACGCCACCGACCAGTTGGCCGATCTGGCAGCCGGCCGTTTCCGCCCGGCGCGCATGGTCCGCGCCGAGATCGAGCCTGAAGTCGAACGCAGCGACCGCCTATCCATCCCTTAAACGATCACGATGACCCGAACGCGTACCCTAGGAAAGGAGTCTGCAACGGTCTTTCAGATAAGCTAAATTCAGGTTTTTTAGGAGTTGATTTAGGAGGACGACGAGCTTCCGCATGACGGCGGTGAGCGCAACTTTTTTGGGTTTTCCAACGGCGACGAGGCGTTAGTAAAACGCATTTAGTATAAGGGAACTCCCAAGCGACGACAGCATCACTTACTAGTCTATTTGCGAATGACATAGTTTCTCTGGGAACCTTAATAACCATAAGCAAATCCTCCTTTCTTAGATTTGATAGATAGCTGACAATTTCTGACACAAAAAACTGCACCAAGAACATAGGGTTCGGGCACAGTGCATCGAACAAGCCTGCCATCATCAGTCTCAGGAGGCCACCTCTGAGAGACCCGCATGCGGGTTTCGGCATAAGTTTCACGAGATCTCTCAAATTCTTGCCCAATGTTTTAGTTTAGATCAGCCGCACGGGTGCTTGGCGTGCAGCCTACGCAGCAGGATCCGTGACAAGCATGCGTGCGGCTCTAGCGATTGGTTGGGCTCATTTCATCTATATACTTCGCGTCGGTGGCCGACTTTTACGACCACCACAATTAGACGGTTATCTTCAATTTCGTAAACGATGCGATAAGCTCCATAACGAATTCTATAATATTCCATACCTGATAACTTCACGCTACCCGCAGGACGTGGGTTATCACAGAGCGATTCCATCTTCAGTAATATTTTCTTCAGATCACTGGATGGAATATCCTTCGTGTCTTTGCTGACCGAAGGGCGAACTACCAATTCATATTTGGCCACGGCTCTTTAGCTCCTTGAGGAAGGTTTCGTATGGCAAGGTGCCTTCAGTTTTTCTTGTCTCGATGTTTATTAGATCGTCGAGATCTTCCCCAAGAGTATATCGAACAGCTTGATTCACGATGTCGGAAAGGCTAGAGTCCGATTCGATCGCCTTTAATTTTAGGGCCTTATGTAGGTCCTCGTCGAGGTATACGGTAGCGCGTTTCATGGATGACGTTTTAACGTTAAGTCGTCGGAACGTCAAGTTTTTTATTTCTGCCCAACGTCTTAGATGAGCCGCACGGATGCTTGGCGCGGAGCCTGCGCAGCAGGATCCGTGACAAGCATCCGTGTTGGCTCTAGTGCCTTGTTAGGCTCAGTTTTTATTTCTGATTTTGCTGTAATCATATTTACGAGAGCTATTTGCCTAGAACATTGTGGATTCAATTATAATTTCGCCTTTATGCCCTGACTTTAGCGCCCCGACCTTTTTGGCTTATTCCTTACACTCGCTCTATAAGAGCTATGTGAATGAAAATAATTCCACCCCAAATCAGGATAGGCCCTCTATATTGTAAACTCGACGCCTTCTTTTTATTTAAAAAAACTAAACGATCAGCAGCTTTTAATGCGAAGTAAAATGCCGTAATGCTAATTGCAATTGCAAGATACCATATTCCCGGGCGGCTGCGCATATAAGGAAGAATAATACAGATTAATGTAATGATTCGGAAGTAAATCGTCATTTGTTTTTATAGAAACGCTGCCACCGTAACCACCACCCGTTGTCCAGCAATAGTAACGTGAGAACTCTCATGTTTTTTGCCTAACGTTAAAGGTGAGCCATTCGTATGCTTGGCGCGAATCGTGCCCGAGCGAAGCGAGGAAAAGCACGATTCGTGACAAGCATACGAATTGGCTCTAACGGCTGGTTAGGCGCTGTGGGTTTGGGATTCTGGAGTATGGAAAATGCAGCGCCGAAGGAAAAGGATTCCGAAACAAAAACGCTTCTTACGCAATGCAATGTAACGAAGTCCATAAATAGGAAAAGATACGAAAGCGTGGGTTTGGGAAAGCTTAAATTGCGGGACAGATGTCTGGGGTTTATAAGGCTTCGAGCGCCAAGGTTCGGCGAATAAATTAGAAGCTAAAAAACCAAATTATCTATTCGAACTGGAATATCAAAAAGCATCTTCGGCAATGTGGCATAGAAACGTGTCACTTCTATCTCATGAATAAATTAGTGATTTTACAGCTATTCACTGCGTGGGTTTGATTATAAACGGAAAATTTTTCCTGCCTAACGTTGTGTAGGTGACGAAAAGTTGGCCTAAGCAGGGATGAGCGTGCCAATCCTGAAAAAGCTGGACTTTTTAGGCGGGACTTTTTGGGTAAAGGGATGGTAAATCTTTTGCCTTATCGGGAACTGAAGTCTTGGTCGCGTCGAGTTTTGGAGGCTAATCAATTGGATCCCTCCGAGATGCAGGCTCATTGGTGGGGGATTCATATGGAACGTTTTGTGGGGTTTGCTCGTTTGAATTGCGAGTCTTTTGAACTGAATGAATGTATTTCGGCTTATAAGGCGTTTTTGCTCAAAGATGTACCCCCGCCTTCGGAGTCTTTGCTCGGGGAAATTCGCAAGTCTTTGGTATTACTATCGCGTGCGGTTGAGCGCTGGCGGTGGGAGGTGCGACCAGGCGAAGATAAGGCGAGTTTATTGTTTCGGGTAAAGGCCAGTGGTTTGAATCAGGTGGCGGAGGGAGGGAAGGAGGATGCTGAAGTGGGGATCGGGGGGGCGCATCCGGAGTTGGCGGTTTGGGTGGAGGCGTTGCGGAGGTCTTTGCGAGTAAACCATTACTCTATTCGCACGGAGCAGACTTATGTGGAGTTGGTAAGCCGGTATTTGGGCTTTATCGGTGCGGTGGAGCCTGAGGTGACGAATGTGCGGGCGTTTTTGGAGTTTTTGGCGGTGGAGAGAAGGGTGTCGGCGAGCACGCAGAATCAGGCGTTGTCGGCGGTATTGTATTTTTTTAAGCGGGTTTTGAATCGCGAGCTGGGTGATTTGGGGAATACTTTGCGGGCGTCGAGGGGGCGGAGGTTGCCGGAGGTGTTGTCGAGGGAGGAGGTGCGGGGATTGTTGGCGCAGGTGGAGGGCACCCCGGCCTTGATGTTGGGTTTATTATATGGGGCGGGTTTGCGTCTGATGGAATGTTTACGGTTGCGCGTTAAGGAGGTGGATTTTGATCGGGGGGTGATAATGGTCCGGGATGGGAAGGGGGGCAAAGATAGGGTGGTCATGTTGCCGCAGGTGTTGCGGGCTGGTTTGGTGGATCATGTGGAGCGATTGCAGGAGCGGTGGCGGCAGGATGTGAGCGAGGGGGTGGATGGAGTTTGGCTGCCTGGGGCCTTGGATGTGAAGTATCCTAATGCAGGAAAGGAGTGGGGGTGGCAGTGGTTATTCCCGGCGAAGGGGTTTTCGGTGGATCCGCGGTCCGGGCGGGAGCGGAGACATCATCTAAGTGATAATGCCTTGCATCGAACAGTGAAGGTGGCGGCGCAGCGGGCGGGAATCGTGAAGCCGGTGAGTTGCCATACGCTGCGGCACTCGTTTGCCACGCATTTGCTGGAGTCAGGCACGGATATACGCTCGGTTCAGGATTTACTGGGGCATGCGAGCGTGGAGACGACGCAGATTTATACCCATGTGATGCAGAAGCCGGGGCTGGGGGTAAGGTCGCCGTTGGACCGCGTATAGGGCTGCGCCCACGCGGTTGGTTGGGCCGCGTATAGGGCTGCGCCCACGCGGTTGGTTTTGGCTGCATTAAGGGATTCCGACTACGCGGGTGTTTTTGGCTGCGTAAAAGCTGAGCCAACGCGGTTTGATTTATGCTTTGGGTGACGCATGTTTTACACATACGTGTTACAGTCGATAAGTGACGACGGCTTATACATCGGCTACAGCGCAGATTTGCGGCGTAGGTTGGCAGAGCATAAAGCGGGGGCAGCACAGGCCACTTCTTACCGAGGACCTTGGAATTTGATTTATTACGAGGCTTATACCAAAGAAATCGATGCTCGTACCCGAGAAGTCATTCTAAAGAGCGGCGCAGGGCGGCGTTTGCTAAAAAAGCAGTGCCGGGCCCATTTCGCAGAGCGGCCAGCTCGTTCATCTTTAGCGAAAACGGCGGGCCGCGTATAGGGCTTCGCCCACGCGGTTGTTTTACGGCGATGGTTAGTAGTCGATGCGTTCGCCTGGCAGGGCTGGGGCGTGAACGGGGACTCGCAGGGCGTGGGTGGCTTGTTCGTAGGCGTAGCCTAGCGCCAGTAGGCGGGGTTCGCTCCAGGCTCGACCAAAGAAGCTGATGCCCACCGGTAAGCGGTTGCTGTTAAAGCCTGCTGGAATCGTTAGCTCGGGGAAACCGGTGAGGTTGGCAAAGGTGTAGGGCGAATTGGTCGGTGCGCCCGCTCCCACACCCGAGGGGCTGGGCGGCTCCTCCCCTACCCTTGCGATCGATTTCGGATTGGTCGGATATACGATGGCTTCCACTTGGTTGGCCTCAAAAACCGCCGCGAGAGAATCCCGCACAAAGGGCATGCCTTGCTCTATGGCCGCACGATAAAAGGGGTCGGTAAGCGAGGGCATTTTCACTTCCTGCCGGTAGAGGGTCAGTCGTCCGGGATTCGGCTGCACTCCATCCGCGCGGGGCGAGACGAGTTTTTCCGACATGGCGAGGATCTCCATCAGGGTCTTCGGATAGCCCGGCCGCAGGGTGGCGAGGTACTCGGCGATCTGGGCCTTGAACTCGGGTTTGCGCACGGCGTTGTAGAGGTCGTTGCGGATTTTTAGCACCGTTTCGGGATACTGAACATCGACCAGGATAGCTCCTTGGGCTTTCAACGCGGCCAAGGCGGACTCGAAGACGGCGTCCACATCGGCATCTTGCCCGAGAAAGCTGCGAGCCACGCCGATGCGGGCACCTTGGAGGGCGGTCGGGGCGAGGGAGCGGGTGTAGTCGGTGATGGTGCGGCCGAGGGCGGCATGGGTTACTGGATCGCGGGGATCTTCCGCGCCGACGGTGGCGTTTAGCGCGATCGCTACATCATAAACGCTGCGGGTCATGGGGCCGCCGGTGTCCAGCGATAAGGATAACGGGATGATGCCCGCGCGGGAGAGGAGGCCGAGGGTGGGCTTCAGGCCGACGATGCCGTTGGTGGTGGAGGGGCTGCGAATCGAACCGCCGGTGTCGGTGCCAAAACCGAGCGGGGCGTAGTAGGCGGCGATGGCGACGCCGGAGCCGCCGGAGGAACCGCCGGGGGCGCGGTCGAGGGCATGGGGGTTGCGCATCGCGCCCGCAACCGAGCTCATGGCCCCGCCGGAGGCGAATTCGGACATGTTGGTCTTAGCCAGGATGATCGCGCCGGCCGCTCGCAAACGCGTTACCAAGGTGGCGTCTTGCAGGGGGATGGAGCCTTTGAGGCCGAAAAAGCCGCCGGTGGTCGGGAGGTCGGCGGTGTCGAAGTTGTCTTTTAAAACGACGGGGATGCCGTGGAGGGGGCCCCGCGGTCCTTTGGCGGCGCGTTCGGCGTCGAGCGCGCGGGCCTCTTCCAGCGCGCGCGGGTTTAGCGCGAGCACGGCGTTGAGGGTGGGCTCGTAGGTTTCGATGCGCTTGAGGTAGAGTCCGGTGAGTTTTTCCGCGTTCAAAGCGCCCGCCGCGTAGGCGGCCTGGATGTCCGCCACGGTGGCGCCGGCCAGATCGAAGGTCGTGGCCAAAAGGCGTGGACCAATTGCGAGCACCCAGATCGAGAACAGCATCCCGGATCTTGCAGCCGGGCAAAACCGGGAAAAAAGAGTGGAAAAAAAACGACCAGGCGCGCGTGAGTGCATGTTCGCCCAAAAGCAGGCGACGTGCCCCAGACGGTCCTGCCAGTGAGGTGTCTTAAAGTATTACGAAACCGGCAGAGCCTCGAAGGAAACGCGCAGGGCATTAAGCTGCGAAGGCGTTACCTGACCGTCCAAATCGTTTTTGACCATTTCCATCAGGTGTTCACGCGCAGCCAGCAGTTCTTCGCGATTCGTCGCCGACACTTTGCGCGCGATGCCCATAAGTCCGATAACCTGCCCTTTGGGCGAAGCCACAAGTTGTTTAATGGTGAGGGTGTAAAAGCGTTGTCCGGACGGCTCGCGATTTGACTCCAATTTAACCATGGGAAGGTGGTCTCCGAAAAGCCGCGTCTCATCGGCGTAAAAAGCATTAGCGTATTCCACCGGGTAGAGCTCCAGATCGTTTTTCCCGAGCAACTGTTCCTCGGTCAGGCGCAAATGCTTCGAGTGTGAGCGGTTACTGTAAAGAAACCGGCTGTCGGTGTCTTTAATAAAGACGAAGTCTAGCGACTCGTCCAGCAAGCGCCAGAAAACGGATTTCCGGTGCGCGCGGATGTGCGTCTCCAGATCATTGCAATCGAGGGTAATCATAGGGGGTATGGGGCGGGGTAAAAGTGGCAGAGTGATCAACCACCTCAATCCGACTTAGCCAAGCCACAATTCGCTTGATCCAAGCAAGAAGCGGTTCGGTGCGTATTCACTAAAGAGCAAAACGTCGGACACGGATTGCCACGAAAACACGAAAGGTTCGTATGTAGAATCGCGGTCTCCTTCGCGCGCCATAGGCGCCTGATACGATAGCATCAAACATTAAGACCTTAACCCGAAAACCACTTTGATCGTGGCGGTCTGGCGCAATCTACTGGGCATCTCCGTGTTCGCTCACCACCTCAATGCACTTGCCAGTGCACCTCGGGGATTCGTTCACACCCAACTGCTCCAGCATCTTGCGCCAGCTCACTCACTTCAAAATCGGTTTTCGGGTTTAACGCAGAGGCGCAAAGCCGCGGAGAAACGGAAAGAAATTCTACATTTCCGGGCCGTTCGAGGTGAAGTCCCGGCTTTAGCCGGTCTGGGAGGGGACGGATGGATGCTTCGGACCGCCTAAAGCATTTTAAATAAAACTGTAGCTATTTTTTGGCCGGTTGTCATGGTGAGGGAATGAAGACGACATCCATGGATTTGAGGCGGCGGATCGTGGAGACATATGATGAGGGCAAGTGGACACAGGAGGAGGTGGCCAAGCGTTTCCGGGTGTCGTTGGGTATGGTCAAGAAGCTGTTGCAACAAAGGCGGAGGACCGGGCAGATCGAGGCGAGACACCGGTTTTCCGGGAGGAAGGCACGGTTACTGCCCGAACGAGGCCAAGAGCTGAAGGCGTTGGTGGCGAAGCAGCCGGATCTAACCTTGGCGGAGATCAAGCAGCGTCTGGAGCTGGCGTGCACGATCCCCGCGATTCATCAGGTGCTCGCGAAGCTTGGGCTGACATATAAAAAAAGACTCTTCATGCGGCCGAACAAAACCGGCCGGACGTCGCCAAGGCCCGGCGGGGATGGAAACGCGGCCAAGGCGGGCTCGATCCGGCCCGGCTTGTCTTCATCGACGAGTCGGCCGCCAAGACGAACATGACGCGTCTGCACGGTCGTTCGCCCAAGGGCGAACGATTGGTCTGCCATGCTCCGCACGGGCATTGGTGCACCACCACGATGATCTCCTCGGTGCGACTGGACGGCACCACCGCCTGCATGACCATCGAGGGCGCGACCAACACCGAGGTCTTCCAGGCCTATGTGCGCGAGGTGCTCGTACCCTCCCTGCGTCCCGGCGACATCGTCGTCATGGACAACCTCGGCGCCCATAAAAACGAACTCACCCTCGCATTGATCGAACAGGCTGGTGCCGAAGTCCGCTTCCTTCCGGCCTACTCTCCCGACCTCAACCCCATCGAGATGATGTGGAGCAAGGTGAAGGCCCTCCTCCGCAAAGCCCAGGCCCGCAACCACCCCGATCTACTCGCCGCCATCGCCTCCGCTTTGAACGCCGTCACACCCAACGACGCCCTCGGCTGGTTTGCCCATTGCGGCTACAGTTTTATTTAAAATGCT
>CANIWJ010000068.1 GCA_947471035.1 Verrucomicrobiota bacterium | reverse complement strand
GACGAAGGCTTGGGCCTTGGCGGTGATGGCGGCCCAGTTGCGCTCTTTGAAGGCTTTGGCTTCGACCAGCGAGCTGCCGGCGGCGGTGGCGAAGGCGCCGGCTTTGATGAAGTCGCCGACGTTTTCGGCGTTCACGCCGCCGGTGGGCACGAGTTCGATCTGGGGCAGTGGGGCCTTGAGGGATTTGATGTAGGCCGGGCCGAAAAATTCTGCGGGAAAAATCTTGGCGGCGTCGGCGCCTTGTTCCCAGGCGTTGACTACTTCGGTCGGGGTGAGTGCGCCGCTAAAGATGGGCACGCTGTAGCGCTGGCAAAGGCGGATGACGTCGGGGCGGAGGGCGGGGGTGACGATGAAACGGGCACCGGCGAGGATGCCGGCGCGGGCGGTTTCGGCATCGAGCACGGTGCCAAGGCCGAAAAGGAAGTCGGGCAGCTCGGCGGTGGCCTTTTCGAGCATGCGGATGGCGCCCGGAGTGGTCATGGTAAGCTCGATGGAGGTGAGACCGCCGGCGGCGAGAGCGCGGGCGCAGTCGAGCAGACCGTCGGGATTATCGGCGCGGATGAGCGCAATGACTTTTTCGGAGTTAAGCTTCTGGAGGATGGCGGCTTTGTTCATGGGGAAAGCAGGTAGTAACGTGGATTCAGGCCGGTGCTTCAATCCCGCAGTCCGTCTCAGGCACGCGGTATAAGCACGAAACCGACTGGGTCTGTAAGTTTAAAACGGAGGCGTACGTTAACACAGCCCCGAGAGCAGTTCAGGGCGGGGGCGGGGCGGGGTGGTGGAGGAAGGCGTGGAGTTCGGCGGCGAGCTTGGGGCCGAAGCCTTCGACTTCGGCGAGTTGCTCCAGACGGGCGCGGCGGAGTTTGTCGATGTCGCCAAAACGATCAAGCAACGCGGCGCGGCGCACCGGGCCCAGGCCGGGGAAATCGTCGAGCACGCTTTCGCGAATTTTTTGGGAACGCAGGTCGGCGTTGTAGGTGTTGGCGAAGCGGTGGGCTTCGTCGCGCAGGCGTTGCAAGAGGTGCAGGGCAGGCGAATTGAGCGGCAGATTTAGCGGGGCGCGGGCGTCGGGGAAGATGATGGTCTCGTGTTTTTTGGCCAGGCCGATGAGGGCGGGCGGGGTCAGATCAAGGGCGACGAAGGCTTTGAGCGCGGCGGCGATCTGGCCGCGGCCGCCGTCGATCACGACGAGGTCGGGCATCGGTTTGCCTTCCTCGGCGAGTCGGCGGTAGCGGCGGCCCACCACTTCTTCCATGGCGCGGAAGTCGTCGTTGCCGATGAAGCTCTGGATCTGGAAGCGACGGTAGTTGGCTTTGTCCGCGCGGCCTTCGGCGAAGTGCACCATCGAGGCGACGCAGTAGGTACCGCTGATGTGGGAGATGTCGAAGCACTCCATGGTGCGGGGCGCGGGGTGGAGGCCGAGGGCCTGGCCAAGGGCGGTGAGGGCGGCTTCGTCGGTGGTGACGACGGGTTGGTCGCGTTCGAATTTGCGGGTTTTCTCCAGGGTTTTTTCTAGGGCAAAGACGATGTCGCGCAGCTCGGCGGCGTGTTCGAAGTTTTGCTTCTCGGCGGCGGTCTGCATCTCGGTGCGGAGGGTGGCGAGCCATTCGCGGGATTTGCCTTCTAGGAAGGCGCAGGCGGCGTCCACGCGGGGGCGGTAGCTCTCGGGGGTGACGAGGTTTTCCGAGCCGTAGAGTTCTTCGCGCACGTCGTCGTAGAGTTGCCAGCGGCCGTCGGGGAGTTTTTGCGGGGTGGCGTCGCCGAGGAGCACGCCGAACTGGCGGCGCATCTGGGCGAGGGTTTTGCGCAGGAGGCCGGAGTGGGCGAAGGGGCCGAAGTAGCGGGAGTGGTCTTCCTTGCGCAGTCGGGTGAGGCGGAAGCGGGGCAGAGTTTCGGTGAGGTCAACGCGGACGAGGAGGAAGCGTTTATCGTCGATGAAGTCGGTGTTGTAGCGGGGTTTCCACTGTTTGATGAGTTTGCCTTCGAGGAGCAGGGCCTCGGGCTCGGATTTTACCTCAATGGTGTCAAAGTCGTGGATGAGGCCGATGAGGGCGCGGATTTTGGGGTGGACGGTCTGGGCGCGCGAGGGGGTGAAGTAGGAGGAGACGCGTTTCTTCAGGGCCTTGGCTTTGCCCACGTAGAGGATGCGGCCGAGGCGGTCCTTCATGAGGTAAACGCCGGGCTTATCGGGAAGGCGGCGGACCTTCTCTTTCAGGTTTATGGGGTCGCTGGCTGGCATTTTCACAAAGAGTAGCCAAGGTGCGTGGTTCGCAACGCATGGTTTCCAGTCACGACACTTCCTGCGGGTCCAATCCGGCCCGGTCCGTTTCCACGGCTCGTTATGAGCTGATAACGCTGGGTGATGAACTGCTGCTGGGGCTGACGGCGAATTCGCACCTGACGTTTATCGGGGCGAGTCTGGGGAGCCGGGGTGCGGCGTTGACGCGGAATGTGACGATCACGGACGAGGCGGCGGCGATCGCGGCGCAGTTTCGCGAAAGCTGGGCGCGGAGCGATGTGGTGATCACCACGGGCGGGCTGGGCCCGACTTGTGACGATAGGACGCGCGAAGTGGTGGCGGAGGTGCTGGGGCAGGAACTGGTTTTCGAGGAGTCGATCCGGGTGGCGATCGAAGCGAGGTTTTCCCGGCTGGGGCGGAAAATGACGGATAACAACTTGAAGCAGGCGTATCGGTTTTCCCGGGGCGAGGTGCTGGACAACGCGAATGGGACCGCGCCTGGGCTTTGGGTGGAGCAGGACGGGAAGGTGTTGGTGATGTTGCCCGGGCCGCCGAACGAGTTGCAGCCGATGTGGACGGAGCAGGTGATGCCGAAGCTGGCCGCGCTGGGCTTGCTGGCGGCCAAGGAGGCCTACGTGCAGTTGCGCACGGCGGGGATCGGCGAGAGTGCGCTGGAGATGCGTTTGCAGCCTTTGCTGGCGGCGGCAGGTCCGGCACTGGGCGTCGCTTTTTGCGCGCATCAGGGGCAGGTGGATATGCGCTTGAGCGCGCCTTCGGGTGGCTTGAGCGAGGCGGCCATCGGCGAGCTGGCGGAGAAGTGCGCGGCGCTGTTGGGCGATGATTTTGTGGGGTATGGGCATGATTCGCTGGCCAAAGTGACGGCGGATTTGCTGCGGGCGGGCGAGCACACGTTGGCGGTGGCGGAGACGGCGACGGGCGGGTTGCTGGCCAATAGTTTCACGGACATCGCGGGGGCCTCGAAGTTCTTTGCCGGCGGGTGCGTGTGTTATTCGAACGAGTCGAAGATGCAGTTTTTGGACGTGCCGGAGGATTTGTTGATGCAGCATGGGGCGGTGTCGGCGGAGAGCGCGGTGGCGATGGCGGCGGGGGTGGCCGAGCGGCTGGGCGCGGATTACGGGCTGGCTATAACGGGGTTTGCGGGGCCGTGCGGCGGCACGCGGGAAAACCCGGTGGGCACGATATTTTTGGCGCTTTATACACCCGAGGGGGTGTGGTCGCGACGTTTGAACCAATCGGGCCCGCGGGCGGCGGTGAAACAGAGGGCGGTCAACGGGGCGCTCGATTGGCTCCGGCGCGAGTTGGTGAGGGCGCGGCGCGGGTCGCGGACCTGTGGTGGATCGGCATGCACGGACGCAGCTTCGAGTGCGGGAGGATAAGGGCCTGTAATAAAATAACTGTTACAACCTGCCTTGATCTTTAGGCCGGGAGCTGCGTTGCGCGCTCGGTTACAGCCTCCCCGAGGATGCGCCCTCACTCGCGCCTTGCTCGCGACCAAAATCTCGGCGTCATCTTGTTACACTTATCCTAAAAACGGCATTGGAAACTGCGGATTGCGCGGATGAACGCGGATACCAGAAGATTACAAAAAATCAGGCTAGTACCTGCTGGGGGAGTCCCTTGGGTTCGTGGTTTTTCCGTATCCTGTTTTATCCGCGCTATTCGCGCAATCCGCGGTTGGTTTGGACTGCCGGATTTAGGCTTATTTAATTACAGACCCTGAGCGGTAACGAGACCGCCGAAAATCTTCGCCAGCCTCGGCTTGCGCACGGGGCTAGACCGGTTCAAGTGAGTAACCATGAGCAAGATCGCCCAAGCCTTAGCCAAAGCTACGGAAAGCACGGGGCATACCACGGCACCTTTCCTCACGGGTTTGCCGCCGGTGGAGCCTCCGGGTCGTGCGTCGAAGGAGGCGGAGTTACGCAAGGCGCGGCTTCGCTGGCGTTTTTGGCGCTGGCTGGCGTTCATCGCGTTTCCGCTGACGGCGTTTATTTTGTGGGCGCAGTTTGGAGTTGGGCGGCGGCCGACGGCGAGCGGGGCAAATCTGCAAACTGAGTCAAAGGCCGCCACGGCGGTGACGGAAAAACCGGTCGGGCAGGTTGGTGGCGGGGCTTCCGGTGCCTCTGCGCAAAGCGCTATGGAGACTGGCGGAGAGCCGAGTGCGGGGCCAAAATCACGGGTGGAGATGGAGGCGCAAGTGCAGGCCTTGGTGTTCACGGCCTTGATGCCGGGGTCGAAGCCGCGGATCGTGCACCAGGGGCGCGTGATCGGGATCGGCGACCATGTGGGCGAAGAATTCGTTTTTTCCGGGATCGAGGACGGGCTGCTGGTCTTTAAAGACAGTGCGGGGGCGGTTTATACCCGTCGATATTGAGGGGTTACCTCCCGGCGGAGGCGACCATGTGTTCGGTTTCGGTGACGATGGCTTCAACGTGGGCGGGGTCGATTTCGACGCGCATGAGTTGGCGGAGGTGTTCCCAGAGCAGAAAAACAAAGCTGCGTTCGGGGTGGCTGCCCTCGGTGTTGGCCAGTGCTGCTTCAGTAACGTAGATGGCGCGGGCCTCCATAATGGCGAGTTCCAGACGGGCGCGAAGCTCCATGATGTTGCGGCGCACCGCGTCGGAGTCCATGCGGGCCCATTGGCCGATCTGGCTGGCGAACTTGTGCTCGGGCGTGCGCTTGAGGGTGGCGCCGTTGAGTTCGAGTGCACGGCGTTGAAGGTCGGCCAGGCGGTTAAAAAAGAGAAATTCGTAGTCGATGAGCGCGCCCCACTGGCGGGCGGGCATGAGGCTTTCGAAGGCGCCGGCGTGAGAGGCGAGGACGACGCCGCGCGGGACGTTGGCGAGTGAGGCCTGCACGACACCCAAGGCGTTGCGCAAGCTGACCGTTCGCAGGTCGAAGCGGATTACGGCGCGTTGCCAATCGTCCGGGTAGCCATGGCAAGCCAGTCCTTGCATGTAGGCGGGTTGCGAGTCGCGGATAAATGTTTCGAGGTCGTCCTCCACCCAGGCGCGTAACTTGGGTTGGGCATCACTGATCTCGCCCAGGCCTTGGGCCAGAGAAGCCAAGGTTTCGGCGGTGGTGTTTTTGCGGGTGTTGAAGTCGGAGCGGGTGGCCTTGGTCTGTAGAAACAGAAACGGCGGGCGGGTTTGCTGGAGCTCTTCGGCCTCGCGTTCCACCTGATGAATGGCGGTTTCGATGTGGGTGCGGCTGATATCCAGGCATACCTCGCGTTTCAACAAGTCGCGGAGTCGAACGGGCAACTGCGCGACGGTGGGGAGGGCAGAGACAGGCGGGGCGGGGTGATTCGGTTCGGGTTGGGACATGCGAGAGCTCGCAGCGGGCGGGTAAGCGTAAGAAGCCGGTGCCAGACCGACGTCGTTGGTTTGATTTGTGTAGGATGTGCGTTTGTCCGCGCGCGACCAATAGTAAAATAGGGTTTAATTTTTGGCAGAGCATTTCGGACGCATCTGAGGTTTAGGGTGTGAAAAATGCGGGCTAAACGCGAGGAGGGGTAACTTCGTCCTTTATTCTGTGCGTCAGCCCACCTTACCTCCTCTTTCATGCAGACGATCGGCGAACGCCTAGAAGAAGCACGTAAACGCAAGGGCATCTCCATCCGCGAAGCGGCGGAGGCGACGAAGATTCGCGGCGACTATCTTCACAAGTACGAGAGCAACCAGTTCGACCTGAAGTTGCCCGAGATTTATGTGCGCGGGTTTCTGCGCTTATATGGGAATTTCCTGAAACTGCCGGGCGACAAGCTGGTGGCCGATTATTTGGCCCTCGGCTTGGGCGAAGGCGGGCGTCCGGCGGGGCGGGGCTTGAACCGTGAAATTTACGGCAAGATCGAGATCACGCATTCGGGCAGCTCGGCCGCGCGCTCGGGGTCGGCTGAGCCCGCGCCTTCGGGGTCGGCGGCGGCGATGACGCCCGGGGCCGAGCCGGTTTCAAAAACGCCCCAACGTGCGCCGTTTCAGCCCCGCATGCCGCTCGGCGGACTGGACCGAGCCTTGCTGGCTAAAAACGGCCTGTGGATCGGCCTTGGCGCGGTGGCGCTGTTGGCTTTGGTCATCTGGGGCGTGGCGTCGCTTTTTAGCGGCGGCGCGAAGCCAGCCGCAGTGAACGCGGCGTCGCCTGCGCCCGCAGTGCCGGCGGAGGAGTCGGTTTACATCGTGGCGCAGCGTCCGGTGCAGATCACGGCGATCAAGGCGAAGGCTGACAATCGCGAGCTGGCCGCTCCGGTTTCGCTGGTGGCCGGTCAGAGCTATCCGCTGCCCAACGTCGCTATGCTGGTGAGCGTGAGTGATCGCGCGGCAGTGCAGTTTGAGTTTAAGAAAGTTCGTTACAACGGGGGCGTTAATGTGACCGGTCCCGGCACCTTGAGTTTGGATTTCAGCGCACAGCGCTGAGTCGGTGAACGCGGGTTATGCTCCGGGCAGAGGGTGAGTTTGGGAAACCCATTCCCTCACGGGCGTGCCGCCGACCACGTGTTCGCGCACGATACGTTCGGCGCGGGCCGGGGTGACTTCGCCGTACCAGACGCCGTCGGGATAAACCACGAGCCAGGGTCCGCCGGAGCAGATGCGCAGGCACTCGGCCTTGGTGCGCAAGGCGTCCGCTCCCGGGGTCTGGCAGGCGGTTTTCAAGGCGGCCCACGTTTCGAGGCCTTCGGTGCGGGAGCAGCACTCGGGGCCGGGGCAGAGGAAGAGGTGTCGGCGGGCGGTCGAGAGATGCATCTTAGTGAAACCAGCGTCGGAGGCGGGGGTGATGGAGGCGGGGGCGTCAGGGGATTCGGGCATGATGGCTGTGTTCTTGCCGAGGGAGGCGTGGGGTGGCCATTCTTTCATTGCTTTGAAAACGTCGCGCCGAGTCTTGGTTTTCCGCTGCTTGGGGCTGTGGGCTCTTTGGGCGATCGCGGGCGGGGCGCAAGTATCGGCCGAGGAAGTGCAGGCGCACGGGTTGGTTTTTGAGCATTGGGTGTGTGACCGTTTTTTCGGCGGGTATCGGCCACTAAACTACACCCAGAAGTGGGATATTCCGGCGGCGGAAAACCGGTTGGCGAATCCGGCGTTGTCGGGATTGCCGGCCAACCCAAAGGCGACGAAATACGGGGCACCGGTGGGGCTGGGAGATGCGTTGCGCCAGTATGACATCGACGAGCCGTTTTTGCTGATTCTGGGGTATTGGCAGCAAGTGACGCCGACGGAGAAGCGCTTCGTGAAGTTGCTGGCGCCGCGGGTTGAGCCCGAGGCTTGGAGAGCCTTGTGGGGGCCGGTGACGCGGGTTGATTTGGAGCGGTTGGATGCGTTGATCAAGGACCGCGCGCTGGACTACCGCGAGGTGCGGCGGCGGGCGCAGGCGATGAAAGACGCGCCGCCGTTTAGCGAGGCGGTGTTTACCCTGAATCCTAAGATCGATTCGAGCGGGCAGCGCCGGCTCCAGTGCAGTCTGCGTTATGAGGAGGTGGTGCGGCGCTTGGCGCCGGGGACGGATCCCGCGCCGGAAACGGCACCCGCGCTGTGGGACGTGCCGTTTCCGAACGCGGTGATGTCGGGAGCGAGGACGTTCAACCCTTGAGGGTGAGCGCGCGGGCGTAGGCCCAGAGCATCTTGTTGGCGACGTAGCGGTCGATGGCGGGGTAGCCGTGGGTGCGTGTCTCGGTTTCGTAGAGGAGGTCGAGGCCGTGGTCGGAGCGGAAGACGCCTTCGTAGCCTTGGGCGACCAGAGTGCGCATGACGGCGAGAAGATCGACGTTGGCCTCGGGATCAGCGTGGTCGGCCTCGTGGAAGCATTTGGGGCCGGTGGTTTTGACCGCGCGGATGTGCATCCAGGCGATGGAGTCGCGGAATTCGCCGAGCATGCCGAGGACGTCGTTGGCGGGGTCAGCTCCTAAGCTGCCGGTGCAGAAGCAGAGGGCGTTGGCGCGGTGCGGCACAAGCGAAAGCAGGCGGCGGGCTCCGGCGGCGCCGCAGAGCAGGGCGGGCAGGCCGAGGTAGGACCACGGCGGATCGTTGGGGTGGGCGGCGAGGCGGATGTCGAGCCCGGCGGCGACGGGCACCAGTTTTTCGAGGACGTAGCGGATGTTGGCCCAGAAACCGTCTTCGCCGAGGGCGGCGTAGGCTTCCCGGAGGGCGGAGAACTCGGCCGCGCTGTAGCGCCGGCCCCAGCCGGGGAGGAAGAGACCTTGCGACAAATCGAGTTTTTCGAGCTCGGCGTGGTCGTAGGCGAGACCGCGGGTGCCGTTGGCGTGGGGCAGGGCGAGCGAGGTGCGGCCCCAGTCGAGGGGCATGAGGTTGTAGGTGACGATGAGTTCGCCGGCGTCGGGGAAGACGGTGCGCAGGTTGCGCAGGGTGGCTATGATGTTGGCGATGTGTTGATCGCGTTCGGGGCGGCCGAGCTTCATGGCGTCGGTCCAGAAAACGCTCTCGACCGGGCCGAGCTGGAGTTCGTTGGCGTCGAGCTGGGCGCGCAGGGCTCGCAGGTCCGCGACGGGCCAGACCTCGCCGGGCGGGATGTGCGGAAGGTGGGTGACGACGAGCGGGCGGGGCGTCATCTGGCGCAGCCAGGCGAGAGGCACGCGATCATCGGGTCCATACCAGCGGAAGGAGCATTTCATAATCTAATGCTACGTAAGATTAGGAAGCGTTTTATCTAATGCGCTAGTCCGCGCTATGCGCACGTTTTCAGAGTCAGTATAAAATTGAGGTGGAGCCTCTTAAGCGATTTGGGCTTTCGCTGCACCGTCGCCGAAGAGTTCCTTTAACGTGCTCCAAGCTTTGCGCAGGCCGGCTTCTTGCACGCCGCCTTCTAGGGCGAAGGCGCGGGCGATGGCGTCTTCATGGTCGCGGTAGCGGGGCGGGAGGACGAAGGCGGTTTGGTCGCCGCTGCGGATAGTGGAGAAAAAGAGGCCTTTGCCGATGGCGGCGGTGTCGAGTTTTACGTCGAGGGATTTTTCCGGGAGTACGAGCCAGGGGCGGTAGCGGAAGACGAGCTTGCCGTTTTCGGGCTGGTTTTGGAGGCGGCCGTAGGTGCGCATGGGCACGCCTTGAGCGGTAAGGGTGTTGCTGGAGAAGAGGTCGGCTTCGCTGGTGGCGGCAATGGAGGTGCGTTTTTTCCGCACGGTGAAAAAGTCCCAGGAGAAAATCGCGCCGAAGACGGTGAGGCGGAAGGCCCAGCCGGCGACCAAGTAAGCAACGAGGACGATGATGAGGGACAAGCCCAGGCTGATCCAAGGGTTGAGGGTGGCGGTGAGGGTGACCACGCCGAGCAGGGCGGTGCGGGCACCCTTGAGCACGGCGTCAATCGCACCCCATGGGCTGAGGAGAATGAGGGCGTTGATGGCGTGCGAGGCCAGCCATACGAGGGCGAAGACGGCGAGACCGAGCGGGATGGTGGCGATGTTGAGCAACCAGGACCAATCGATTGCGCCGACGGCCAAGGTGGCGGTGCCAGTGTGCAGCAGGGCGTCGCCGGACGGGGAGGAGGCGACCATGAGTTTGGAGAGCGAGCTCATGGTGAAGGGAACCACGGCACCGGCGGCGACGAGACCGGAGGCTTTGTTCTCGATGGTTTCGAGCACATCGAGGGGCTTTTTAAGACCGGGAGGAACGACCGCACCGAACGAGTCTTTGGCGGCGCAGAGGCCTACGATGGCGAGCGCCGGGACGAAGAACGTCCATTGGGCATACCAAGGCAGGGCGGCTTTGGCCTCGGGGGTGGACGCCTGGAAGCTTTCGTAAATGCCTAGCGCGCCGGTGCCGAGCAGGGGCGAGATGGCGATGCCGGTGATGGTCGCGAGGGTTTTGGCGTAGGGAGAGACGGGTGATTTGTCTTCGGAGGCGGGCGCGGCGGGTGCGGCCGCGATCTGGGCGCGAACAGGCAAGGCGGCGAAGGCGATCAGGACGAAGCAGGCGATAAGCGGAGCGAGGCGTTTCATGAGTGGAAAGGGAGCGGCGGGGCGAAACAAACGAGCCGGCCGGAAAATGCAGTGCAAAAAACGCACCGGACACGTCTTCCCAGCTTACCCAGCCCCCCCAGCGCCTCGTCGCCCCGTCGCCCGGCCCCAAGCATCAAGTAACCTATTAGGTTACTTGATGCTTGAGGCCGGGCTTATCTTTATTCGGCAGAGAGGGTTGCGGGGGAGGGAGGGCAGCGGGAGAAGTGGGAGCGGGGCTGGCGGATTAACGCAGGTCTAGCGCGGTGCGCCAGCGGTCCAGGGCGGCTAGGTTACCCAGGGTGTCGGCGGGCGACATGGCGGGCACGGTGTCGGCGTCGGCGCGGAGGGCGTCGGCGAAGGCATCGGCCTCCAGCGCGTAAACGTTACCCGTGGGGAAACGGTGGATTTCGGCGGCGGCGCTGCCCTGGCGGTGCAGACGTAGTTCCAGGGTGTCGGTCGTTTGGGTGATGATCCAAGGGTGGGGGATTTCGATCCAGCCTTCGGTACCGTAGATGCGGGCGGTGGGGTCGAGGTTGAGTCCGATGGCAGTGCCCAGTTGCGCCACGATGTTTCCGGGAAAGCGCAGGGTGGCGGCGGCGTAAACATCCACGCCAGTTTGCGGGTGGAGTTGGCCGGTGCCGGTGAGTTCCAAGGGTTCGGCGCAGGCGGTTTGGGTGGCGGCCCCCGCGATCAGGCGGGCGAAGGACATGGGGTAGCCGCCGACGTCGAGGATGGCTCCGCCGCCGAGGGCTTTGTTCCAGAGGCGCGAGGCGGGGTCGAAGGCGCAGTGAAACCCGAAGGAGGCTTGAATCCATTTCACTTCGCCGATCACGCCGGCGCGCACCCACTCGACGATTTGGGCGGTCTGGGGGTGGCAGCGGTACATATACGCTTCCATTAACAACACCTTGGCGGCGCGGGTGGCGGCGAGCATAGTCTGGGCTTGGGCGAGGTTGAGACCGGCGGGCTTTTCGCAGAGCACGGCTTTGCCGGCGGCGGCGGCGCGTTCGACCCAGACGAGGTGCTCGGGATGTGGGGTGGCGATGTAAACCGCCTCGACTGCGGGATCGGCGAGCAGGGCGGCGTAGCTGGCGTGGGTGTGCTCGGGTGGGATACCGTGTTCGTGAGCGAAGCGCGCGGCCGATGCGGCGGTGCGGCTGCCCACCGCGACGACTTGGCCGGTGCGGGAGGCGGCGACGCCGCGGGCGAAGATGCCGGCGATGCGGCCGGTGGCGAGGATGCCCCAGCGCAGGGACTGGTTGGGGAGCAGGGTGGGAGCGGGGGCGGGCATGGGGGGGATGAGATTGCGATTCGGTGGATTGCCAAGGTGAGAGCGTTGGTCGCAGGGTGAGAGCATGTCGCTTACCAAAGCCGAGGTTACCCGTCTGCGTTCCTTGCAGGATAAAAAAGTCCGCGAGGCGGAGGGGTTTTACGTGGTGGAAAACGTGAAGGTGGTGGCCGAGTTGCTGGCGGCGGGGCACGCGTTTGAGGAGCTTTATGCGCTTAGCGGCTCCGAGTTGCCGCCGGGGGCGGGTGCGCCGGTGTGGGTGTCGGCGGAGGAGCTGGCGCGTATCAGCCATTACCCCACGCCTTCGTCCGTTCTGGCGGTGGGGCGGATGCGGCGGGCTGATCTGGCGCCGGGTGAGTTGGCGGGCGGGCTCACGTTGGCGCTGGATGGTATTCAAGATCCGGGTAACGTGGGCACCTTGTTGCGATTGGCCGATTGGTTCGGTTGTGCGCGGGTGCTGCTTTCGTCGGATAGCGCGGATTTGTTTTCTCAGAAGGTGATCAACGCGAGCATGGGCTCTTTCGTCCGGGTGCGGGTGGTGGCGGGGTCGCTGGAACCGGCGTTGGCGTTGGCGCGGGTTGCGGGAGTGCCGGTGCTGGGGGCGGACTTGGCGGGCGAGAGCGTGCACGGGCTCGCGGCGACGGCGAACGCGGTGCTGGTGATCGGGAGCGAGGGGCGGGGGCCTTCGCCGGCGGTGCGGGCGGAGGTGTCGCGCTGGGTTACGATTCCGCGTTACGGCGGTGCGGAATCGCTCAATGCGGCGGTGGCGGCGGGCATCGTGCTGGCGGCTTTGCGAAGGACCTGATTCCAATTCGCAGTCAAGATGAGCAGAATGTCGGAATTGGCCGGGGACGGCCAACGCTACACAAACCACCTGATGTGAGCAAGCTATGCATTACATGTAGGGTTGGCCGTCCCGGCCGATTCAGCTCAACTTGAACGCGCATTAGAATGAGGCGCAAAAAAAGCACCGGCCCGAGGGCCGGTGCTTTTCTGGAGCTGACGCGCGGAGCGGCAGTCGGTTAGCGAACGTGGCGAACCTGGATGCTATCCACGAGGCGGTCGTTGGTGAGGATGTCGGTGGCGACGATCATGGTGTCGCCGATCTTCACCAGGCCGGAGCTGAGGAGCAGGGAAATGGCCTTCTCGATGGTTTCGTTGGGGTCGGAATCGAGTTCCAGGAACATGGGCTCGACGGCGCGCAGGATGCGGCACTTGCGCAGGGTTTCAACCGAGTTGGTCATGGCATAGATGGGCGCTTTGACTGGGCGCATGGCGGCCAGACCGGCGGACATGGAGCCGCGGCGGGTGAAGGTGAGCAGTGAGGCGTTGGGCATCTCGTCGGCCAGGCGGACGGCGGCGGCGAGGAGCTTGTATTTATCGCCGGGGATGTGGGCCGGGTAGGGGAGCGGGTTAACCTGATCCACTTCTACGCGAGCGGCGACTTTTTGGAAGACGGCCACGCAATCGAGGGGGTATTTACCGACGGTGGTTTCTCCGGAGAGCATAACGCAATCGGCGCGTTCGTGGACGGCGTTGGCGACGTCGGTGATCTCGGCGCGGGTGGGTATGGGCTGGGTGATCATCGATTCCAGCATGTGAGTGGCGATGATGACGGATTTGCCGTGGGCGATACAGGTGTTGACCGCGCGCCGCTGGATGGAGGGAAGGTCTTCGTAGGGGCACTCGATGCCTAGGTCGCCTCGGGCGACCATGAGGGAATCGGTGGCTTTGACGATGTCGTCGAGATTGAGAATGGCGGACTGATCTTCGATTTTGGAGATAATCTGGGCGCTGGATTTGTTGTCTTGGAGAAACTTGCGCAGTTCCTCGACGTCGCGGCCTTCGCGCACAAAGGAGAGGGCGACGAAGTCGATGCCTTCCTCGATACCTACGAGGGTGTCGGCGCGGTCTTTGTCGGTGAAAGCGGGCAGGTTCACCTTCACGCCGGGGAGATTGATGTGGCGGCGGGACTTGAGTTCACCGGGGGTGAGTACGCGGCAGCGGATGCGGGTGTCGTGTTTTTCGAGAACGCTGAGGCGGATGAGGCCGCTGTCCACCAGCACGGTGTCGCCGACTTTGATGTCGTTGACCAAATCGCGGTAGTTGACGTTTACGGAGCGGACTTCTTCGCCGTTTTCGGGGTCGGCGCCGGGGCGGACGGTGAAGTCGAAGATCTGGCCGGCTTCGAGCAGGATGGGGTGGTCCACATCGCCGGTGCGAATCTCGGGACCTTTGATGTCCATCATGATGGCGATTTCGCGGCCGACTTTGGCGGAGACGTCACGAATGCGGCGGATAACCATGCGGCACCACTCATGTTTGGCGTGGGCCATGTTCAGGCGGGCGACATCCGCGCCGGCGCGGATCATTTTTTCGAGCATCTCCTCGGATTCAGTGGCGGGCCCTAGAGTGAAGATGATCTTGGTGCGGCGAAAGGTAGAAGACATACAAGAATTAGAACAAAGGATGCGGGCGCGGGACGGCGAGAACGGAGTTGCGGTGTTTATTGCCCAATTCAGGAGCTTTCTTGGCATGAGCGGCTCTAATGCCAGAGGTAAGGGTGAGGCTTTGAGGGGAGGTGATTACCATTCCCAAGCGGCGGTGCCGCCTCCGGGAGCGACGATTTCCAGTGGGCAGGCGGAGCCGAGGCGGGTGCGCAGCGGGGCGAAACTGCGCTCGACGGCGGCGAGGCTGTTACAATCGCGGCTCAAGTGAGTGAGGAAGATGCGCCGCCAGCCGGAGTGGGCGTTGGCTTCCAAGAGTTCGCGGGCAGCGTCGTTGGACAAGTGGCCGTGACGTCCGGAGATACGTTGTTTGGTGCTCCATGGACGGCGGTGATCGGCCTCCAATAATTGAGGGCAGTGGTTGCTCTCGACCACGACGACGTCGCTGGCGCGCAGGTGGGCGTGAATGTGGCCGGGCACGTGGCCGAGGTCGGTGAGCCAGGCGAGGGCGCGGCGAGGCGCGAGGAGGTCGCCTTCCGAGCCGTGGGCGAAGTGGAAGCCGACGGGCTCCTGGGCGTCGTGAGGGACGGAGAAGCTGGTCACCTCCAAGTCGCGAAAGCGGAAGGTGGCACCGGTCTCGAAGAGACGCCAGGTGGCCTCGCGACCGGCTTTTTGTTGCACGGCGCGGGCGGTGGCGGCGTTGGCGTAGAGTTCGGTGCGGGGGTGTTTTTTAAAACCTTCCACCCCGGCGGCGTGGTCGCCGTGTTCGTGGGTGAGGAAGACGGCGTCGATCTCCTCCAAGCGGGTTCCGGCGGCGCGGAGCAGCTCCTGAAGGCGGCGGCAGGAGAAGCCGGCGTCGATGAGGATGCGTGCGCCCTCAGTTTGGAGCAGGGCGGCGTTACCGGCGCTGCCGCTGCCGAGGATTTGAAGACGCATGGCCATGGGGAGGAGTTGGCGTAGCCCCTGGCCGGGGAGGAGCCAGCCAAAAACCGCCCGCTCGTTGACCGCGCCGCGTTTTGCTGCTCGGTTGAGTGACTTTCATGGCAAAATCGGTCACTAAAAAACGCTCTGCGCCTCCTGCAGCTCCCGTGCGCCCTGCGGTGCGTGCGCTGGCGGGCACGGTTTTCGTGACTCGCCAGGTGCATTTTAACTCGGCCCACCGCTTGGTGAACCCGACTAAGAGCGCGGCTTGGAACGAGGAGAAATACGGGCTGTGCTCCAACCCCAACTGGCACGGACACAACTACGTGCTGGAGGTGACAGTGGCGGGCGAGCCTGACCCCGAGACCGGTTATCTGATGGATATGGGAGCTTTGCGCGACATTCTCACCGCGCAAATCCTCACGCCTTGCGACCACCGCAATTTGAACGAGGAGGTGCCGTTTTTGCGCGGGGTGATCCCGACCACGGAAAATCTGGTGATCGCGTTCTGGAACCAGATCGAGCCGCACATCAAAGCGGGTCGGCTCCATACGGTGAAACTCTATGAAACCCCGCGCAATTTTGCCGAATACCGCGGGCCGCAGACCACGCTTTAAACGATCTTAACCTTTACCCATCACCCTCGCGCCAGCTAACCCCGCCTGCCGGGGCTACGGTTATCGTCCCAACCGCCTGACGCCACCGCCCGACCCGCCAAAAACGAACATGCCCGCCAAGAAAAAATCCGCCTCGTCCCTGACCGCCGCCTCTCCGTCCGCTTCCGCCGCGTCCAAGGGCAAGACCATGTATTTGCACCGCACGGCGGGTGGTCCGGCTCCGCGCATTGTGCGGGCCTACGACGCCAAATTCACGCTCACGCCTGCTTACAAGGCCTCGTTGCCGGACATGATGGAAGCGGTGGACGCGATTCCGGGCGCGCCGGTGGCGATCCAGCAGGTCGGCGTATCGGGTTTTAAGTTACCGCTGCGCTATCCGACTCGCGATGGAAAAACCGTGCACACGCTGGAGACCCGGGTGACGGGCACGGTGTCGCTGGCGGCGAATTTGAAGGGCATTAACATGAGCCGGATCGTGCGCTCGTTTTATGACCATGCGGCTGAGGCAGCCTCGCCGGATTTGGTGGCGAAGTTGCTGGGGGTTTATCGGCGCGATGTCGGCACGCTTTCGGCCCGGCTGCGGCTGGATTTTTCCTATCCGATGCCACAGACCGCGCTGCGTAGCGGGCTGGTGGGCTGGCAGTATTATCAGGCGGCGTTTCTGGGCCGTCTGGCGGAGGATGGCACGGTGCGGCGTTTCATCGAGTTGGACTTTGTTTACTCCTCGGGCTGTCCGTGCAGCGCGGAGTTGACCGAGCATGCTCGCGATGTGCGCGGCGTGTATGGGATACCGCACAGCCAGCGCTCCAAGGCCCGCGTATTGGTGGAGCTGGCACCGAAGGCGAAGCTGCACCTGGAAGAGCTACGCGACCACGTGTTGCTGGCGCTGGTGACCGAGACGCAGGTGATGGTGAAGCGCGAGGACGAGCAGGCCTTTGCCGAGCTGAACGGGGCGCACATCAAGTTCGTTGAGGACGCGGCGCGGCTGGTTTACGGCGAACTGGCGAAGGAGAAACGCATCGTGGATTTTCAGGTGGCATGCTCGCACCTGGAATCGCTGCATTCGCACGACGCGGTGAGCGTGATCTGCAAGGGAGTGCCGGGCGGGTTTACGGCGGAGTTCGACGCGTTCAGCAGCTTGGTTTGTTGAGCCTGGAAACCGCCGCCGGAGCGGGCTGTTCACCGGATGCGGTGCGCGCCGGGGATACCTCGGTGAAAGGTGCCAGCACGAGCCCGGCGTCCTGGGCGATTTGAGTGAGGTAGGCGTCGGAGGTCGTGCCCGCCGTCGCCGCCCAGGCAGGCAGCAGCGGGGACGGGGCCGCACTTACGAAGCAGCCTACGTGTGCCTTGGTGTCGGCCAGAGCCTGCGCGGCTTGCGCAGCCGTGTAGCGAAACGCCTGCATCGACACCCGCAGAAAGCCGAGCTCGACCATGGCGCAGGTAACTAAATTCTGCATACTCACCGCTTGAGCCCATTCGTGAAAGGCGGAG